>CABWKN010000044.1 GCA_902505605.1 Candidatus Guanabacterium sedimentis | reverse complement strand
TTTTATTTTTAATTCTAAAGATAATAACAAAGCTTTTTATTGTTAGACCTTGCTTTGCTGTTTAAATTATGTTATATTTATTATTTGTAACTTAAGGAGAGATATACTTGAATTTTTGCCACAGGGAGGCAATGTGTGAATTGGGGATAATCCATTATTTTTCTGGGGCTTAAATAAGGACTTTTTTAATACATAGTCCTTTCATCTCATCACTGCCTCCATGGGCAAACTAACTTAAGTTTAGCACGTTAAATTGTGTTAAACAAAAAAGCACTTCATATGGATGGTTACCATGAGTGATATTAAAACCAGACTCAGAGAAATAGTCGGTCCTAATGTTGCTAAATTTGCTCGCATGATTGGAGAGAATAGGCAGACTATAGATAATTACTTAAAAGGTAGAATGCCCCGGGGAGCGTTTTTAAAAAAATTGGCAGAAAGGACAAATACTAATATTAATTGGCTTTTAACTGGAAAAGGGCCGAAAGAACTCTCGCCAGCAGGAAGATAAGCAGAAGCTCTTTGTGGGGCTCCTACCATAAATATCATTGCCAGTAAAGAATACAAAAAGAGTCTTTAGCATTAAATCTCATCCGATGGGTGCATTTCTATACCCATAAGAGCAGAACCTGTCATTGTCGGCAATCCGCTGTGTACATAGGAAAAAATATAGATAGCTTTGTGTATGTAAAACAATAGGTAGGCGCGAGTACATCTACCGTTGCCTCACAGTATCGGGCGATAGCGTGCATCTAATTATTAGTAAAAGCTTTAACGTCGCCGTATGCCTTAAAGAAAACAACCCTTTAAAATGAATTTTCCAGATGGTCTTCGTTCACCCAAAAGAGGGTGTCATTTCAGGATATTTGAATCTGCCAGAGCAGGAATATGCACAATTCCCTCAAAAGCAGCTGAGCATAAGCCAATTGTGATGCTTAAGATTACGCCAGCTCCTATTATTGGCAAAGTAGCCTAATAGTGAGGTCAGCAGTAAAAATTATCAGTCCCATCTCCCTCTGGCTGAATTAACTATCTTCAACCTTGCTCATTTGTATGCTATTATACAGCACAGAGAGCTTTTATATAATGAAGGATGCCTTTGGAGGAATTAACCATTAGAGAGGAGGTTGACGAATGAGCACTCATCGAAGAGACTTTTTAAAGTGGGCTGGAGTGGCTGCCTTTGGTTCGGTTGCCTTGTCTCGCTGTCAGGCTCCCACTTCTGAAGTTAGTCAGGACTTCCTTGCCGGTTTGACCTCTATGACCGGCGATATCCAACCCATTCAAAAACTGGACTTTGCAAATCGCCACAACCGAGCTCGCTCTCTCATGCGGAGGGAGGGGATTGATTCTCTTTTTCTCAGCGGAAGCACTAACCTCTACTATTTTTCCGGTATAAATATGGGTGGCGGAGACAGGCTTTTCGCCATGTTCCTTCCCCAAGAAGGGTCGCCGGTTTTTGTCTGCCCGGCTTTTGAACTGGGTCGGGCAAAGGAGAGTATCAAATACGGGGAAGATGACATACACCTGTGGGAGGAGGATGAGGACCCCTTTATGCTGGCGGGAGAGATTCTGCGAGAGAAAGGGATAGCCAAGGGGGTCATTGGAGTGGATGAAGACCTCCCATATTGGTACTATTATCGCCTGGCGCAGGCGGTTCCTGATGCCAGGTATCGGAATGCCGATATCGTCACCCATGAGCTGAGGATGGTCAAGGAACCCAAGGAGATAGCCCTGATCCGACGGGCGGTGGAGGTCACCATCAAAGCGTATGAAGCTGCCTTCAAAACTATCCACCCGAAGATAACCGCGCACGAGTTGAGCCAGAACATTTCTTTAGCCATGAGGAAGCTGGGTGCCAGTGGCGGAGGGTGGGCAAGCTTTGAATCGGCATCTTCTTACCCCCATGGAACTATGGTACAGTATTCGTTGAGAGAGGGAAGTGTTATTCTGGTGGACGGCGGCTGTCGGGTTGATAATTATACCTCTGATATAACCCGCACCATCACCTTTGGTAAGCCCAGGGAGAAAGTTACCAAAGTATGGGATACAGTGTGGAGAGCTCAAAAAGCGGCTATTGCGGTAATTCGCCCTGGGATAGCCTGTCAGGAGGTCGACCGGGCTGCCCGGCGGGTGGTGGAGGAGGCTGGTTATGGTCCGGGCTACAAATATTTTAATCACCGACTCGGTCATGGCATGGGACTTAAGGGGCACGAGCCCCCCTATATGGTGGAGGGCAATACCCTTGCTCTGAAGGCGGGTATGGTCTTTACCGTCGAGCCCGGGATATATATCCCTGGAGAGTTTGGAGTTCGCCTGGAGGACGACATTGTGGTCACCGAAGAGGGATGCGAAGTTCTGGGCAATAGCATGGCAACCGCTGTTGATAAGCCCTTTGGCTAAAGGAGGTCATCTCATAATCAGATAGAAGCCAAAAATTAATTAGCTACAAAATGGGGTAAGCGATGATAAGAGTTTTACTTTCCTTGGTTTTCAGGGATTGCCTTATTATCTGCCTTCTGCTCTTCACGGGCTTGCCCCTCTGGGGCGATGAGCTTACGCTGGTTAAATTTCCCATCCCGCCAAGCGAGATAGAGCTGCAAAGGGGGGCGCAGCCCCAAAGGTTTTTCGACTGCACGGGGCGTCGGGCAGCAGTGCTGGGATTTGAGAATGGAGTGATGGAGGTATGGGTTTACCCCTTCAAAATAGCGCATGATTTACACCTGTCATTTAGGCTTGAGAATGAGGTTTTTCCTGAGGGGCTGGAGAGATTCGCAGAGCGTGTTATTGTTCGACCCGAGTCGACCACCATCCTCTATTCCCACCCCGCATTTACCGTGCGGGAGACTATATTTATCCCTTTAGAGACCAACGCAGCCGTGATATTGCTGGGATGTGGAGACCAGCCACCCTCTGAGGCTGATGGTCAGCTTCGTGCCCGACCTCAAGCCGATGTGGCCCGCTGGGCTGGGGGGCAGTACTGCCGATGGGAGGAGCAGGTCGGCGCCTTTTTGATAACTGAGAGCCGTCGTCGTTATGCGGCAACTATAGGCTCGCCCATAACCGACAGATTTTCTCGGGGTCCCGCCCATCGGCTCCCGGGTGCCCCCTCCTGGTTTGAGATGGAGCTGGAGCAGGAGTTCTGCCGTCAGCACCTGATACCGATTGTCATAGTCGGAGGAATGGATGGGGTGGACGATGTTTTCCACACCTATTCCCGGATTCTGAAGTCAATTTCGGAGCTTTACAGAAAAAACATTGGCCATTATCAGCAATTGAGACAGGAGTTTCTCCAGGTGGAGACACCGGAGAGGGAGCTCAACCTGGCTTTTGAGTGGGCTAAAGTAGCCCTCGACCGGGGATTGGTGTGCAATCCGAGGCTGGGCTGCGGGCTGGTGGCGGGGTACGGACCTTCGGGAGACAGCGAGCGCCCGGGGTTTGCCTGGTATTTTGGCGGCGACACTATGTTGAACTCCCTTGCCATCAACAGCTATGGCGATTTTGCTGCTGTCCGAGAGGCGCTGGGGCTCCTCAGAAAATATCAGCGAGCGGACGGGAAAATAATGCACGAACTCTCCCAGAGCGCCTTTCTCATACCCTGGTTTGAGGAATACCCCTACGCCTATTACCATGCCGAGACCTCACCCTTCTATATAATAAGCCTCCACGATTACTACTCAGCCAGCGGAGACCATCGGTTTCTGACTGACAATTGGGCTTCGCTTAAAAGGGCTTATCAATATTGCCTGACCACAGAAACCGACGGGGATGGTTTGATGGAAAACAGCACAGCCGGCTTGGGTGCGGTGGAGGTGGGCTCCCTGCTGAAGGGGATTCATCAGGAGATTTATTTAGCCGGTATGTGGACCGAGGCTCTACGCTGCATGGAGGAACTGGCGGAGGCTATGGGAGAGAACGAGTTGAAGGAAGAGTGCCAGAGTATTTTTCGCCGTGCCCTCCTATCCCTTCGGCAGAGGTTCTGGGATGAAGACACCCATCTCTATGCTTTTTGCATCGCCCAGGATGGCAGTCTGGTGAAAGAAGCCACCGCCTGGCCTGCGGTGTCTATGCTATTTAATCTTTTTGAGGAAGAGAGAGCCTCGGGGGTACTTGCCAATCTGGCCTCTGCCGCTATGAGCACCGATTGGGGCGTGCGGATGCTGGCTAACACCAGTCGGCATTACCAGCCTTTGGGATACAACAACGGGGCTGTCTGGCCCTTTATTACCGGCTACGTCTCCTTGGCAGAATATCGCCACCACCGGAGCGTTTCGGCACTGATGCACCTGATGAGCATCGCCCGCCTGACCTACATTGATGCTCTGGGCTTTGTTCCTGAGCTTCTCTCAGGGGAGTTCTATCGGACCATAGAAGCCTCGGTACCCCATCAGCTCTTCTCATCGGGGATGGTGATAACCCCTCTGGTGCGGGGATTACTCGGTTTGAAAGGGGACGCCCCTCAGAGGACAATTGCGCTTGCTCCTCATCTCCCTGCCAGCTGGGAAGAGATTAAGGTGAGGAATTTCCGGATAGGGGATGGCGTCTTTTCATTTGAAATTAAGAGGGATGGTGACAGATATTCTGTATCCGCCTCCGGCATAGCCTCCGCTTCTTATAAGCTGGTTTTCTCCCCTGCGTTTGCTCTGGGGACAAACATCAAAGGAGTATCAATTGACGGGAAGGATGCTCCTTTTGAAGCGGAACCTGGACGGCACGACTTCCATTGCCGGGTAGAAGTGGGACTCAGCCAGTCAAGGCTGGTCGAGATAACCTATCAGCAGGGGATTGAGATAATACCTCCCCCACTGATGGCAAACCCGGGTGACCGCCCCACCAGTCTTCGCATAATTGATTGGGCTTTGAATGGAGATAGATTTAAGGTTGTAGTGGAAGGGGTGAGAGGGAAATCCTATCTGCTAGAGCTAAAAACCCCCTTTGAGGTGGAGTCGGTTGCTGGGGGAAAGATGGTAAAAGATGATGGCAATGTGAAAGCTGTGGAACTGGTTTTTGCCGCTGAAGGGGAGGGGAGGTATCAGAAAAAGGAGGTTATAATCCAGTTGAGAAGAAGGGGAAATTAAGGGGCGGCGGCTTTCAGGAGGCTATTTTCTTTTTAAAGTATTCTATGGTCTTAAGCAATCCCTCCTCAATATCCACCTTAGGAGACCAATGGAGAAGCTTCTTGGCTTTGGCGATATCGGGCTGACGGACTTTGGGGTCGTTTTCTGGCAGGGGGCAGTGGACTATATTGCTTTTGCTACCGGTTAATTTTATGATCAGATTGGCAATGTCAAGGATAGTCATCTCCTCGGGGTTGCCCAGGTTGATGGGCAGATTGTAATCAGAGAGCATCAGGCGATAGAGACCCTCCACCATATCCGAGATGTAGCAGAAGCTGCGGGTTTGCGAACCATCACCGAAGATGGTCAGCTCCTCACCTCTAAGAGCCTGGCAGATGAAGGTGGGGATGGCACGACCATCGTCAATCCGCATTCGGGGACCAAAGGTATTGAATATGCGAGCTATTTTTATGT
>CABWKN010000043.1 GCA_902505605.1 Candidatus Guanabacterium sedimentis | reverse complement strand
ACTCCTGCAATCGACCAATCCCGGCTACCCCCCCATCAGCCTCAAGGTAGAGGAAATCCGCTTCGTCCATCCGGTGGTGTGGATAAAGCCCCGTTTCGGTCTTTGACTCTGCTTGCTCTTCCATTCACCCTGAGCATCAGCCATCAGAGAGGGAACGCCAGATTCTCTCCCATGGGTTCGCCCTGCGGAAGGTCAAGTCCTCTTGCCTGCGCTATCAGTATTCTATTGCGCACAATGCTCTGTGGAGGGAGCTTAACCCCGTCGGTCACAATGCTGCTCTGGAGGAGACTTTCCTCCCCCACGGAGCAGTCCTCCCACAAAAGCGAGTTTTTTATGCGGCAATTCTTACCTATGAAGCTGCGAGCACCGATAATCACTCCACCCTCAAACTGGGCGTTTTTCTGAAGGGTAACCTTCTCGCCCAGCAGTGGGGTAGGAGCGCCGCAGAGCTGGGGGATGGTCTCCCCCAGCGGGGCTACCCGTGACCACAAGCCGCCCGTATTGGCATTTCCTTTTAGAAGAAGGAGATTTGCCTCGAGATACTCCCTAAGGGTGCCCAGCTCCCACCAGAAGTCCTCCATGATAAGGCCGTAGAGAGGGGCTTTCTGCTGAAGAAGGGGTTGGTACACATCCCGTGCCAACTCGGAGTAGCAACCCTCTGATATGAACCGGAAAAATTCCGGCGAGAGCATCTGAATCCCGGTGAACATATACAGCGGATGGGAGCCAGCGGATTCCCCTTCTGCCGGGTATCCGATGCGGAGGATTCTTCCCTCCGGGCTGACTGCAATGGGGGTAAATCTGGCAGGGTTGGGGTTGGGGCGAAGGACCATGGTGGCTACCGGTCTTTGCTGCCGGTGAAAGCCTATCAACTCCTGGAGGTCGTAATCGGTCAATATGTCGCTGTTGAGCACCAGAGAGTCATTTCCAGACAGAAAATCCTCGACTTTCTTCAGTCCCCCGGCGGTTCCCATCAGCTCCTGTTCCCAGGAGTAACGGACCGCCATCCCGCTTTTGCTCACTGCTTTCTTTATGGAGTGGGGAAGGTGGTGAAGGTTGATGACCACATCTCTGATGCTGAATCCGCGCAGGTAGTGGAGGGCGTATTGGATGAGGGGTATGTTGAGAACCGGCAGAGCGGCTTTAGCCCGCAGCTGAGTGAGGGGGGACAGTCTCCTTCCCTTTCCGGCTGATAGGAGCATGGCTCTCATAGGTCACCATAGGGCTAATACCTTTCCAGCTCCTCCTGGAAAGCCTGGTACGCATCGGAGCCGAAGAGGGCGAATATAATCCTGTTGAGGCTGGTGGCCCTGGAGATGTGAATGACCACCGCCTCCAGCATGGTCCGGGCGCATTCGTTGTATGAGAGCCCCCCCACCCCGGTGCCGATAGCGGGAAAGGCGATGGAGCTCAGCTTCTTTTCCTCAGCCCGGAGGAGGCTGTTTTGGGTGCTCTGCTGCACCTTATGGGCATCGGTGCGCAGGTCGCCTCCCATACCTGCGGCATGGACGACATATTTTGCGGGGAGCTTTCCCGCAGTGGTCACCACCGCCTCGCCGATGGGGATGGGGCCCTGAGCCACCGCCTCGTCCTCGATTATCTTGCCTCCCTTGCGCTTGATAGCACCCGCCACCCCGGCTCCCATCCAGAGCTGGTTATTGGCAGCATTGACGATGGCATCGACCTCAAGCTGGGTGATGTCGCCTTGATAGAGCTCTACGGTGACCTCTCCGATTTTCTTCTCCATAGACCCCTCCTGAATAGCCCTTATTAAAAGGATATTTGTAATTGGACAATGAGGAGGTCGTTATTTATCTCGATGGGCTTTTCTCTCTTCATCACATAGTTGACCGAGACGACAGCCACTTCCGGGTGAAGGTGGAGATTCAACCCCGGCGTTATCCAATAATTCTCGTTATCGCTAAACGCTCTGTTGGGGTCGAAGTAGTCGTATCTGAACACCGCCTCCGCTCTTTCGTGCAATTGACAGACCACATTGGCATACCCGCCGACTCCCTCTACAGATAACACTTCCCCCTCAGTGTCTAACTTTTCCCTGAAGCCCCGTATCAGCTCAGCCTTAACGGTGAGGCGGGAGACTGAGAGCTGAAGGTTTATCCCATCGCGGTTGGCAAAATTCCATGTGTCAGAAGAAAGAAGAGGGTTTCCCACCCATCTATACAGAGCAACCTGCAATCCTCTGACAGGCTTGAGGTTTACCTTGAAGAGGTAATCCTTCTGATTGTTTTCATCCTTGAAACTGTTAGGGGGTCCATTGAATAGTCCCATAGTAAAGTCAACGAAGCTGGTGGTGGTGCTGGACTGGATGCCGAGCTGATGCCACATACCATATCTCTGGACCACCAGAGGGTAGTCAACCGTGTCCAACTCGGACACCAGCAGCGGCATATAGAGGGAGAAATCGGGCAGGAAACGCCCTATGGCTATCTCGGTTTTGGGGATGTAGAAAAGCCGTAATTTGGCATCCAGCAGAAACGGGCTCCCCCGCCCCTCAAAGCGGAGGAAGTAACCTATCTTGCTGGTGCCGATGTCGCCCCAGAAGAGGAGTCTCGCTCTGTTAAGGGTAAACTCAAAATCAGTCTCCTCGGCAGGGGGCAGCTTCCCCCAACCCCAGAACTGGATGATACCCCCCAGGGTCAGGCTCCCATACCTTGTCCGAATGATGGGCGCAGGGAGCAGCTTCTCTTCGGGGGGCTTGACTTCGGGAGGGGGCTTCTCCTCCACCTCTTCCTTCGGAGGAGCCTCCACCTCGGGGAGGGTGACCGGCTGCCTGAGGGTCTGGGAGGTGACTAATCCATCTTCGAAGTTCACATAGCTAAGCTCATAAATCCACTGCTCCTCAATCCCCGGAATGCCTTTTTCGAGCCTGAGAGGCTCCCCCAGAGCTAACAAGACCTGGGCAGCGGTGAAACCCACTGCTATTTTACCCTGGAGCACCCTTTCCAGAACCTCGACCTCCCAGTCGGTCCAGTTTTTGTCCTTCAGGCGGAGGGTATATTTTTGCAGCCATTCTATGGATTTATTGCTCCTGATAAGCCCCTCCCCGGAGCAATAAGCTTCCACCTCCACTATCCCTTCAGGAGTTGTCTGCGGGTATGTGACCCGATACCAGAGGGTGCCCACTTCGTCCTCTGTCTCATCGATGAGTTGGTAAAAGCTCCCCCTGGCTGCCATTGCTATCTCCTCCGACTCAATGGTGGGACTTTGCCGGAGAACGGTCTCCTTAACAAAGACCAGGGTATCGGAGAAAAGAACACCGCCGAAGCAAAGGAAAAATACCGTCAGCCACAGGAGAAGGTAAAGCGACACCCTGGGATAGAAGCACCAAACCCTTTTGCGTGCTATCATTTGTTTAGCAGGCATACGATTACATCCTTTTTTTTACTATTAACCTTGTTCTATGTAGCGAATAATCCCCTCTTTGCTCATTTCCGCCAGCCCCAGGTGCTTCAGCGTGCGCCCGGTGGCCCAGAAATCCTCCTCACAGATAATCGAGCCGAGATTGACGATAGCGTCTATCACCGGTGTGGGCACCTCCAGCTTTTTCCCCAGCTCGGACATGGGCACCAGCCCAAAAGGTAAATCCTCCCTGAGATACCGGTCTTCCAGCGACTTGGGACCCTTGATGCTGGCAATGATTCCCAGGGTATCAAAGGGAGCCTGGAAAGCCACCCCCATGATGGAAGCCGTGGTGCGAAAATCCCTCTCCTCATACTGCAGCACCTCGAAGCCCAGGGCTCTCCCCAGAGCGGCAGTCTCCTCATAGACCTGTCGAATCACCCGAGCAACGGCGGCGGTGATTCCCTCGCGGTACATGTAAAAATCGCCACCGGTATATTCAATACGAGCAGTACTGAGCACCGACCCTGGGGGGTGGACGACGGGGTTAGGGTTGCTGAGGGCAACCATAAGGACATTCTTCCCGGCTTCCACAGCAGGGAATAGCTGGCATAAAGGCTCTAAGAGTTCCTGGTTATGGACTGCGGGGAGGGCAGAGAAGAGCACCTGAGGGGCGAGCAGCAAGCAATCCACCACTCCTGGCTCCCGCAGCCTCGTCCCGTAGGGAAGGGTATTGGTTTCCACCACGGTGACTTTTTTTTCAATTCCCTTCTCCTTCATAAGATAAGCCAGTTGCAGGGAGCCGAAATCCCCTGCCCAGACGACCACAGTCTGCCCATCTCGCAGATGGGGAAGCATCTGATGGAAGAAGAGCTCATGTCCAAAAGCCGGCACGACTACATTTATCAATCCCACTCCTTTCAGGGCTTTTTCCATGTCGGTGGTGATGAGCTTGATGCGGGCAATCCCTCTGCGACCGATACCCTGCAGCTCGACACTGCCCCGCTTCAGAGTGGGAGCAAAGGAAGCCCGAAAGCTGGGATGCTCGTAGAAATGGACCTCATAGCCAGCCAGGGTCAGGTCGGCTGCCATAGTGTGCCCGCCGTTTCCGCCGCCGAGCACTGCAATTGCTTTTTCCAACACGCTAATTTACCATGGAGGAGCAGAGCACAATCTTACTGGGGGGCGTTTTTAATCGCTTCCCAAATCTCTTTGCCGAACTCTACGCACTTGGTCTTATCGGTTTCGTCGTAATTTTCAAAAGGTTGATTAGCGCTCTTATAATAGTTCTCCAGAATCTGGTAATCTTCAGGGGAGAGGAGTTCCTTCTTGAGCCAGCCACCAAAATACCTCTTCAGGATGGGTGTAATCCCGCCGCATTCGGCAGCAAACATATCCAGATATCGCTCGGCAGAAGGACCTGTGGAACCACATACTACAAAGAGGGCGACTATTTTGGATTTTACCTCCTCTTTCCTCTCTGCCAGAAAAGCGCGCATATCCTCTTGAAGCTGCCCACCGTAGATGCCCGAGCCTAAGATGATTAAATCGTAGTAGCTCAGGTCACCAACATCCTTGGCGGACATCACCTTGGGTACTCCCTGCATCCCCTCGGCAATCCATTCGGCAGTCTGGGCGGTGCTGCCGTAGCGGGAGCCGTAGATAATGGCTACCCTCTTTTCATCGTTACCAGCCTCAATCCCCTTGGCCAGGCTCAGGAGACATACGCCAACTATTACTACACAAAGAACAATTCTAAACTTCATCTCACCACCTCTTTTTTCAAAACAGCCCCCTTCCTTCACAGCCTGAGGCTTACCTTCAACTTCTCCTCAGACGATAGGCTGGGCTTATTATGGAGAAATCAACCTTTCAATTCTTTTTCTATAAGCTCTTCCAAATAGCCTGCGGCTCTCCGCCCATACTGGGTGCACATTTCCCTCCCGCCGAATTTTCTTATATCAGAGCAATGAAGAGGAAAGTTGCTCTCCCACCATTTATAATACTCCGAAGCTAAAGAAACGCACCTCTCTTTTTCTGCATTCTCCTCCGGTTTGGTTCTCCCGAACAGCAACCCTATGGCAAGGACTCCCCCGACGAGAAACCCACAAAGGTCCCCCTGTCCCATACCCCCGCTGAACGGGGTAGCCAGGCGCACCAGCTCCTCAGATTCCCCATATTTAGTAGCAACAGCTCGAAAGATAGATTCCGAACAGCTGAAGCCCCGGGTGTTAAAATTCATATCCAGCTCATCCGCCAGCTTCCCTTTTTCCTCTTCCTTCTCTTGAAATCGGCTGCCGAGGGAAGGCGCGGATACTCCTAAAAGCGAGACTCCCATTACCCCTCCGGCAATGGTGTGCAGAAAGCCCCTGCGAGAAAGTCTGCTCACTTCTTCCTCTTTCATTTTTTCAATCCTTATGAAAATAGAAATAGTCAAAAGCGAACCGTGCTACCTCGGCAATCACCCTTTCCATATCCTCAGTTTCGTCCTGCACCTCTTTGGAAAGAACGCTAATGGCGATGTGCCCTCGGTCGTCCGGCAGGTAAATGATGCCGCAATCGTTGACCGTGGTGACGATGGTGCCGGTTTTATGAGCGACTCTGATGCCTCGTGGAAGCATACCCCGCAGTCTCTTCTCACCGGTCTGGCACTGGAGCATAATCTCGAGCATAAGGTCGCAGGTTTCGCGGTCCAACATCTCAGCCTTGAAAATCTTCTCCAGCAGGCTATTCATAGCAGCCGGGCTGCAGACATCCTTCGCCTCGCGGTTGAATTGGTCGCGGGCTTCAGCCGCTGCGGGGCCTTCGTAGTCGTAGCTCTTTAACTGCTCTTCCAAATCCTTCAAGGTGTAATCCTTATATTTCTGGTAATCAATTCCGAAGTATTCCATGATGAGCTGGTGGCAGGTGCGGTCTATGTGAATATCCGTCAAACCCAGAGCCTCCATCCGGTGGTTGACATTGTCAACGCCGACCTTCTGCAAGAGGAAATCAGCGGCTGAGTTATCACTGATTATCATCATAAGGGTTATGAAATTGCGGATGGAAAGCTTTATCCCAGGAGCTTGCAGAGATGAGAGCATACCGCTGCCTAAGTGCAGGTCGGTTTCGACCATCGCCGCTTCATCATCTAACCCGAACTTCCCCTCCTTAATCTGGTGAAAGACCTCCACCATTACGGCGACCTTAAATGTGCTGGCCATGGGGAAGAGCGTATCTCCGTTTACCTGCACCTCCTCCCCTGACTCCAGATGCTTGATAGCCACCCCGACTACCCCGTCCACCCGATGGATAATCCTCTCCATCTGGCTCTGAAGGAGGTTGACCTCCTTAGCCTGACCGATGCAGAGGGAACTGACAGACAGGGGGAGAATAAGCGCCAGCAGAATGACCACACCTGCGCCACCGAAGGGATTTTTTCTCTTTGTTCTGCCAAACATAGCGGTTATCCAACCTCCTCCTTATTCCTTAAACTCAATAACGGTGACTTTGTTGACCACTACATGGGTTATCGGGCGGTCTCGCTCATCCCTCTCCACCAGGGAGATTTTCTTCACCACATCCATCCCCTCTATTACTTCGCCAAACACGGTATGCCTGTTATCGAGATACTGTAGGGGCTTAAGGGTGATGAAGAACTGGCTCCCGTTAGTATCGGGACCTGAGTTAGCCATGGAGAGGATTCCCTCTTTATTATGAGAAAGCTCGGGAATAAACTCATCTGAGAATGTGTAGCCGGGTCCACCCATGCCATCGTTATCAGGGTCGTCGTCCTTGGTGTTGGGGTCGCCGCCCTGGATGACAAAGTCAGGAATCACCCGATGGAAGGTTGTCCCGTCGTAGAATCCCTCATTGGCCAGTTTGATAAAATTGCCCACCGTTTGGAACGTCTTAAGGGCAAAGAGCTTAATCTTGATTACCCCCATAGAGGTCTCCAGGATAGCAATGGGCTCCTCCAGCCTCTCCTTCTGCACCGCGGCAGAAGACTTACATGAGGCACTATCCTTAGTGAGAACCATCAGTCCCCCCATCAAGAAACCCATCATAACGACTGTTACCATTAACCTCTTATATGACATTATTTTAACCTCCCTTTTAAATTATGGACTGTTAATTTCTTCCCCATGAAAAGCGCTAAAAAACGAAACTTGTTTTGCCACTAAGATATATCAAACACCCTCATTTATGTCAAGAAAATTCTAAGTGCTAAATAAAGAAAAAAAGAAGGCAATTTGTGGTGGTCATGAGATAAAAGCCTATACCTTTATCTCACCCCGATGGGCGATTCAGCTTTTAGCCTATCCCGGTGAGTCTCTTTATACGCTCCTCGATGGGTGGATGGGTGCTGAAGAGGTTAGCCATGCCCCTGCCGGAGAGGGGTCGGACAATGAACAGATGAGAGGTCGGCGGGCTGGCTCTCAGAGGAACTCTGCGGGAGGCATGGCTCAGCTTTCGCAGGGCGTCCGCCAGGCCATAGGGATTGCCGGCAATTTTAGCTGCCTCAGCATCTGCCATATACTCGCGTGAGCGAGAGATGGCTAGTTGAATCAGCAGAGCAGCGATAGGAGCCAGAATAGCTACCAGCAGCAGCCCGAGAATACCCCCCTCGTCGTCATCACCGCCAAATCCCCCAAAAATGGCACCCCACCGGGCCATGGTTGCCAGCAGCATGATAGCCCCGGCCAGGGTGGCGGCAATGGAGCCGATGAGGATGTCCCGGTCCTTGATATGAGAGAGCTCATGGGCTAACACACCCTCCAGCTCTCTTTCGTCCAGTATGCGGAGCAGACCCTGGGTCACGGCGACAGCGGCGTGGCTGGGGTTTCTTCCGGTAGCAAAGGCATTGGGGGAATCGTGCGGGAGGATATAAAGCCTGGGCATGGGAAGCCCTGCTTGCTGAGTCAGGCGCTCCACCGTGGAAAACAGCCGGGGTGCCTGGTGAGGTTCAAGAGGCTGGGCACGGTACATGGAGAGGACTATCTTATCGGAAAACCAGTAGCTGCTGAAGTTCATCACTATGGCCAGCACAAAGGCGATTATCATCCCCTGTTGCCCGCCAAAAAATCTTCCGATAAGGATGATCAAAGCGGTCAGAGCCGCCAGTAAAACCGTTGTTTTCAAAGTGTTATACATCTTCCTTTTATTCCTCAGACTATGGTGTCCTTAAATCCTTTGAGCATTCCCTCTCTATCAATATAAATTCGCTTCCCCGTAATGTCAAGCTCTTCTGATGAGAGTCAGAGGTCTGAGTATGGGCACTGGCTGCGGGGTGAGCACTCTCCTTTCCGCAGCAGAGCTATTTATGGCTTGATTTATGAAGAAGGGATTCTCTCCACCCCGTCCATATAGGGCTGGAGGGCTTCGGGAATGGGGATGGAGCCATCTTCCTGCTGCAGTTGTTCCATCAGGGCGACCACGGTGCGACCCACCGCCAGACCGGAGCCGTTGAGGGTGTGAACATAGCGGAGCTTGCCTCCCTCCTTCTTGCGGCAGCGGATGTTGGCGCGGCGCGCCTGGAAGTCGGTGAAATTAGAGCAGGAGGAAATCTCCCGGTAGGCGTCCTGGCTCGGTATCCACACCTCCAGGTCGTAGGTCTTGGCGGCAGAGAATCCCAGGTCGGCGGTGCACAGGTTTACCACCCGATAGTGGAGTCCTAAGTTCTTGAGCACCTGCTCGGCATGGCGGGTCAGTTGCTCCAACTGCTGATAGGAATCTTCGGGCGCGGTGAACTTGACCAGCTCTATCTTGTTGAACTGGTGCTGGCGAATCAGCCCCCGGGTATCCTTCCCGTAAGAGCCCGCCTCGCTGCGAAAGCAGGGGGTGTAGGCGACAAAGGAGATGGGAAGCTCCTCGGCATTGAGGACCTCGTCCTGGAAGATGTTGGTCACCGGGACCTCGGCGGTGGGGATGAGGTAGAGGTCCCAGTTCTCCACCTTAAACAGGTCTTCGGCGAACTTGGGAAGATTGCCGGTGCCGACCAGGCTGCGAGCATTGGTCATGAAGGGTGGGATAACCTCGGTGTAGCCGTGATGCTTTATATGGAGGTCGAGCATGAAGTTTATCAGCGCCCGCTCCAGCCGGGCACCGAGACCGGTGTAGAGCGCAAAGCGGGCGCCGGCGATTTTGGACGCCCGGTTGAAATCGAGTATCCCCAGCGCCTCCCCCAGCTCAACATGGGACCTGGGCGGGAAGCCAAATTTCCGCTTCTCGCCAAATACCCGCACCTCGACATTATCCCCTTCCTGCTCTCCCACGGGGACCGAATCGTGCTGGAGATTGGGAATCTCCAGCATCATCTGCTGCAACCTCTCCTCCAGCTCCCGTATGCGGGTATCACGTTCCTTGATCTTAGCGCCGAGCTCTTTTACAACGGCGGTGAGCTTAGCGGTATCCTTCTTTTCTTTAAGCATGGAGCCGATTTTCTCCGAGGTGACTTTTCGCTCGTGCTTCCACTGGTCGGACTCCGCTATAAGCTGCCTGCGCCGGGCATCCAGCGCTAACAGCTCGTCTAAGTCAACCCGGTAGCCCCGCTCGGCAACCTTTTTTTTCACCAAATCCGTGTTCTCTCTGATGAAAGCCAATTCCAGCATGGTAAGCTCACTGACCCCATTATAAATGATGGCTCACATTCATTATGAGCTAATAAAGCCTATAAAATTGAGATACATTTGTCATTCAACCTGAGGAGGAGCAGCGGGATAATACGGCACTGCACAAGGGGAGGGTGGGCAATTAGAAGTTGTCTTCCCCCCTATCCGTGCTATAATTTTTAGTGAATATCGGCTTTGAAGAAGATTTACCCTGGAAAAATGGAGCAAAAATCCTTTGTAACCACCAACCGCCGGGGGAGAACCCTCCCCCTGATGCTTTCTTTCTTTCTGCTGGGGGGATTCTCCATCATCGTTCAGGTAACCCTTATTCGCGAGTTTCTGGCGGTGCTGTTCGGCAACGAGCTCTCGGTGGGGATTATCATGTCCGGCTGGCTGATGGGAATCACCCTCGGCGCCTGGCTGGGGGGGAAGCTGGTGGATAAAACCGGCAACCCGTTGATGGTTTACCTCTCCCTTCACCTCCTGCTGGTGGTGGTGTTTCCCGGTCAGGTATATCTCATCCGCATCATACGGAACATATTAAAGGTCCCACCCGGCGAGTTCTTCCCGTTCTTGCTGATGGGAGGGGCTATGGTGGGCATCATCCTCCCGTTCACCTTTCTCATTGGTCTGCTCTTTCCCTATGCTTGCAGGGTTTTCACCCGTAACCGTGAGGAGGGGGCGGTAAAAATCGGTTGGGTCTATCTGCTGGAGTCGATGGGGAGCCTGATAGGTGGGGCATTGTTCACCTTTTACCTGGTCACCCACCTCACCCCTGTTCAGCTTATACCGGCAGGGGGCATCGCTCTGCTGAGCAATGCGCTGGTGCTCTACTTCCTCAGCCGAGCGAGACCGCTGCGGAACCCCTTCCCCTATCTGGCTTCTCTGCTTATCATCCTGTGGGTGGTCTCCTTAGCTCCGCAGATGAGCGAGCGTATCAACCGCTTCACCATAGAGAAGAGATGGCAGAGCCTCAGCAGGGAGGTGGAGCTGGTGAGGTCGGTAGATTCCAGGTATGAGAACATCACCCTGGGGATAAAGGAGGGACAGTATAGCCTCTTTGGCAACGGTCAGTACATCTCCTCGTTTCCCGATGAATATAACTATGCCAATTTAGCCCATTTCATCCTCACCCAGCATCCAAATCCGCAGCGGGTGCTGCTTATCGGAGGGGGAATTGGAGGGCTGCTCAAGGAGATAATAAAGCACCCGGTGGAGCATCTCAGTTATGTCCAGCTCGACCCGCAATTGATAACCTCGGTGCTCGAATATCTGCCGGCGGAAGATAGAGCCATGCTCAGCGATTTCAGGGTTACGGTCCATTATGTCGATGGAAGGCAGTTCATCAAAACCACCTCCCAGAAGTACGACCTTATCATCCTCAACCTCCCCGACCCATCAACCGCCATGCTGAACCGATTCTACACACGTGAATTTTTCGAGGAGGCGAAGCGCAGGCTGAACCTTAAAGGTATTCTGGTCACCCGCATCACCTCGGCTGAGAGCTATCTGGGGGGTGAAGTGGGTTCTTATTTAGGCTCCCTCTATCACACACTGCATCAGGTCTTTCTCCAAGTGCTGGTCACCCCAGGACAGGAGAACTTCTTTTTCTGCGGGGACTCTGACGCATCCATCACCGCCGATACCGACCTGTTAGCCAGCAGATACCTCTCCCGAAACATACACACAGATTACTTCTCCCAGTATAACTTTGAATATCTGCTGAGCCCCGAGCGGGTGGAGTTCATTGAGACCACCCTCAGTCAGGCGAAAGGGCTGTTGCCAAACACCGACCAGCAGCCGGTGACCTATTTCTTCAATTTGATCCTCTGGGCTCGGCTCTCGGGAGAGGGGCTGGCTCAAATTCTTGCCCGGCTGAATGAGCTCA
>CABWKN010000042.1 GCA_902505605.1 Candidatus Guanabacterium sedimentis | reverse complement strand
CCCTCCCTCATCGTTAAGGGATTCGACAACCTGTATCAGCACTTTCTCCAGCGATATCAGCTCCTCCTCTCCGAGGGAAAATCCCCGGTTCCGCCCGATAAATTCCTGACCACCAGGGAGGCAATTGACAAAGAGGTCCGGAAAAGGGGAGTCATAAACCTCTGCACCCTCGGGGTGACCGCATCATCCACGAAAAAGGGAGAACAGGAGTTCACTATCTCCTCCCGGTCTCTCCCCTCTTACAAAGGAGCGCTCTCGGAGTTAAAGACGGAGATAGAGCGAAACCGGAAGCGGCATTATAATACCATCATTCTCATGCCTAACCGGGGAAGAGCCAGAAGGGTGGAAGAGATACTCAGGGACTACCACTTAAAGCCTCTGCTTATCGACCCACAGGAACCCCCGCTGCCCGCCTCTGCCTCCGTTCCCCTGAAAGGGCGTCTGCTGGTCAGTTGGGGGAGCCATCAGGGGGGCTTCTGCCTGCCTTCCTACCGCCTGGTGGTGGTCACTTCGGAGGAGCTATTCGGAAAGGAGCTCCGCCCCATCCCCAGGAAAAAGCCAAAAAGCCACCGCTTTGTATCCGACCTCAGGGATTTGAAGTTAGACGACTATGTGGTTCATATCGACCACGGCATCGGCGTATATAAGGGGCTGAAGGAGATTAAGCTCAACGGCGAGACTAAGGAGTTTATGGTCATTTTGTATCAGGACGGCGACCGGCTCTATCTTCCGCTGGAGCGCCTGAATCTGGTGCATAAATATAGCTGGGTGAAAGGATTCAAGCCCAGGCTGGATAAGCTGGGGGGAACCTCATGGCACCAGGTGAAAAAGAGGGTCAAGCGCTCGCTCCACAGCATCGCTCAGGAACTCATCAATCTCTATGCCGCCCGTCAGCTCATCAGGGGATATGCCTTCAGCCCGGATACCGTCTGGCAGAGGGAGTTCGAGGACGCCTTTGAGTATTCCGAGACCCCCGACCAGCAGTTAGCCATTCAGGATATGAAGCAGGATATGGAAAACCCCCGTCCCATGGACCGGCTGTTATGCGGCGATGTCGGCTACGGCAAGACCGAGGTTGCCATGAGAGGGGCTTTCAAGGCGGTGATGGACGGTAAGCAGGTTGCCGTATTAGCTCCCACCACGGTGTTAGCCTTCCAGCACTACCGAACCTTTGTCCAGCGGTTTCGCGGCTATCCCACGAAGACCGCCCTCCTCAGCCGGCTGCAGAGCAATAAGCAGCAGAAGGAGATTGTCTCCAGACTCAAGGCGGGAGAGATAGACATCGTAATTGGTACCCATCGCCTCCTCTCCCGGGATGTGGAGTTCGGCGACCTGGGTCTGCTGGTCATTGACGAAGAGCAGAGGTTCGGGGTCGCCCAGAAGGAGAGGTTGAAACATTTGAAAAAGAATGTAGATGTCCTCACCATGACCGCCACCCCCATCCCCCGCACCCTGAACATGTCCCTTATGGGGGTCAGGGACCTCAGCCTTATTGAGACCCCTCCGCTGAACCGCCTCTCCATCCAGACCACTCTGCTGAGCTTCGACGAGGGCGCCGTCATCTCTGCCATTGAGCGGGAGTTATCCAGAAGAGGACAGATATATTTCGTCCACAACCGGGTACAGAGCATCCTCAGCGTAGCCCGCATGGTGCAGAGGCTTTATCCGCATGCCCGCATTGCTATCGCTCACGGACAGATGCCCGAGCGAGAGCTGGAGGAGGTGATGATAGACTTTATTGATAAGAGACACGACATACTGGTCTGCACCTCCATCATTGAGAATGGGCTGGATATTCCCGCGGTCAACACCATCATCATCAACAGAGCCGACAGGTTCGGTCTGGCACAGCTTTATCAATTGCGGGGCAGAGTCGGACGGTCGGACCGGCGGGCGTATGCCTATCTTCTCCTGCCGCCAGAGAGGTCCCTTTCCTCCCAGGCCAGGAAGAGGTTGCAGGCAATCAAGGAGTTCAGCTATCTCGGCTCCGGATTCCGTCTGGCGGCGATGGACCTGGAGATCAGGGGCAGCGGCAACCTGCTGGGCAGAGAGCAGCACGGGCACATAGCTGCGGTGGGATTCGACCTCTACTGCCAGCTTTTGCAGAACGCCGTTCAGGAGCTCAAGGGAGAGCCGCTGGAGGAAGAAGCGAAGCCTTCCCTTAACCTCAATGTCGATTGCCACATCCCCCGCCGCTGGATTCCCGATGCCAATCTGCGGCTGATGCTTTACCGCCGAATAGCCGCCGCGGCTACCACCTCTGAGGTCGACAGGCTATCCGACGAGATGAAAGACCAGTACGGTCCCCTTCCCCCATCGGTGGTTAACCTCCTTGAGTGCATAAAGCTAAAAATTACCGCCCAGCAGCTCAACCTCCTCAGCATCGACCGAAAAGACCACCAGCTCATTATTCGGCTGAAACCACAGTCGGGGGTGAGCCCGGAGAGGCTGGTAGAGCTGGTCAGCAGCCATAAGGCTGAGCTCCACCCCGAAGGGATATTGACCTTCAAACTTCCCCTGGAGGAAGGGAGGGTTCTGGGCGAGGTTAAAAATATATTGAATAGACTGGCCTGATATGGTAAAATTTTGCAAGTTCATTTCTTCCCCCTTGCCATGAAAAGGGAGAAGAGTTTTAACAACAAAAGTGAAGAAAATGAGAAAATTCAGGACATCAAGAAAGCCAGCGAATTGGATAGCGCTGGTGGTGTGGGTCAGTGTGCTCCTTCTGCTGGTGGCAGGATGCGGTCAGCAGGGGGCTAATAGAGCCAGCAGGGAGCAAGAGGCTGCTTTGGAAAAGCCGGTGGTGAACATCAATGGTCGCGACATCAAAGCCCGCGCCTTTTACGAATATATCAAGCAGAACTTTGGCAACGAGGATATGCAGCTTGACGATTACATCAAAAGCCGCTTCCTCGACTTCTTCATTGAGGAGCAGCTTATGGTTGACCAGGCACAGAAGATGATGGTCAGCGTGAGCGAGGCAGAGGTCGAGCGAGCTATGGGTAAGCCTGATGGCGCAGTGGAGCTCATCATAGATAGCGAGGGGTGGAGGGTTGGCTTCAGAAACAATATATTGGTCCAAAAATTCCTCAACCAGTTCGTGCTGAAAAACCTGGTGATAACTGATGAGGAAACCAGGCTCTATTATGACAGCCATCCGGAGGAATTCACCATCCCGGAGAAAGTAAAAGCCAGTCAGATACTGGTAGAGGATGAGGAGAAAGCCCAAAATGTGCTTGAGTTATTGCAGAAGCGAAGCTTTGAGGAGGTTGCCCAAGCCTTCTCCATCAGCCCCGAGGCGGAGAAAGGCGGGGATATGGGCTACTTCGAGAAGGGGCAACTCCCTCTTGAATTTGAGAAGGTCATCTTTGGGTTGAAGGTGAGGCAGCATAGCCAGGTGGTGAAGTCACCATACGGCTATCATGTGTTTATGCTGGTGGAGAAAAGGAGTGGGGGTAAGCTGCCCTTTAATGAAGCCGAAAACCTGATAAAAATTAAGCTCATGCAGATTAAGGGTGAGGAGCTGTATAAAAAATACCTCTCCCAGCTTAAAGAAAAGTCCCATATCAAAATATATTACCAGAACCTCGGGTTCCAATATAAGGAAAAAGAGCAGGACAAGGAGGTCGACTGATGAAGCCAGCAGCTATTAGCTCCCTTTTAGCCCTGTTGTTATCCGCAGTGCTGGTGGCCAGTGCTCCCCTACCCGACCAGGAAGTGGTCGAGGAGATAATAGCCAAGGTCAACAATATTATCATTACCAAGCGCGAGCTGGAGCGTCGGGCTCAGATTCCCATGCAGAGTCTATTTGAGCAGTACACCGGCGAGGAGAGGATTCAGCGCATGAAAGAGCTGATGCAGCAGATTCTCGAGCAGGCGATAATCGAAGCTCTCCTTGCTAGCCAGGCCCAGCGCCTGGGGTTGAGTGCCAGCGAGAGCGAGATTCGTGGCGTGCTGGAAAGGATGAAAAAAGAAAACAACATCATCAGCGACGAGGAGCTCAGCCGCCAGCTGGAGCAGATGGGGACCAGTATATCGGAGCTTCGCAGAGAAATCAGAGCCGGGATTTTGCAGAGAAAGGTGATAGAGCGGGAGGTCAGCTCAATGATCATCCTCACCGAGAACGACACCGTCAACTATTACAACAGCCACCAGGAAGAGTTTACCACACAGGCTGAGGTGCGCATCCGTCAGCTCCTCTTCCTCAAAGAGGGTAAGGATGAGGAGCTGGTCAAAATGGAGGCCCTTACCACCCGCCGGAGTATTACCACCACCGAGGACTTCATCAAGGCCATCCAGAGCGTTTCGGGAGACCCCAATGCCGACGGCGACCTGGGATACTTCGAGCAGGGTGAGCTGAGAAAGGAGCTGGAGGAAGTGGCTTTCACCCTTGAGGTGGGTCAGATAAGTGAGGTCATTGAGACCACCGAGGGCTGTTACATCATTCAGGTAGTCGATAGGAAGCCTCCCCAGAGGGCATCTCTGGAGGAGGTGCGAGAGCAGATTCAGAACAAACTGTGGAACGAAAAGTTCGAATCTGCCTATAAGGAGTATATGGAGCAACTCCGGAAGTCAAACTATGTGGAGATTCTCCATCCACTTTCATAGATAATCCTTTACTTCTGACATCAGAGGACGGCACTGAGGTTAGACCTTTTTCTCAAGCATAGCCGCCTGATCAAGAGGCGCACTGTTGCCCAAAGGGTGTGCCATGAAGGTCGGGTGGAGGTCAACGGTGCCCCCGCTCGTCCCGGACGCCAGATAGCGGTGGGAGATACCATTAAGCTGACCCTGGGAAGGAAGACCTTCCTTCTCAAAGTCCTGGCACTGCCTATTACTCCGACAAAGAAAGCAGAGCTTCCCTATCAGATAGTAAGCGAGCAGGAGAGGGCGGAGGAGCTTTTATAAGTTAACACCTGTGGTTGAGGTGTGAGGAGAATGGAAAAAATCTTCGTCAAGGACCTGGAGGTCAACCAGGTAGTGGTCTCCTCTTTTATGGTAACTTACAAAGAGCTCAGACAGAAGAAAGATGGGGACTACTTCCTCTCGCTGACTCTTTCAGACAGGACGGGCGACCTGTTAGCCATTATGTGGGACAACTTTCAGGACATTGTCGATTCCCTGGAGGTGAACGACTTCGTCAATGTGAAAGGGTCGGTCAGTATATACAACAACCGCCTGCAGATAATACTCCATCGCATTAAAAAGCTCGATGAAGAGGAAGTCGACCCGACCGACTACCTCCCCTCCAGCCAGCAGGACCCCGAAGCCATGTTTCAAAGGCTGCAGGAGGTTATCTCCTCCGTCAAGAACCGCTACCTCCGTCGTCTGCTGGAACAGATATTCGGCGACAGCGAAATAGTGCGAAAATTCAAATTAGCTCCTGCCGCCAAGGGGCTTCATCATGTCTATCTCGGCGGTCTGCTGGAGCATACCCTCTCGGTTATTGACCTGTGCCAGATGGTATGCCAGCATTACCAGGATTTAAACCGCGACCTCCTCATCGCCGGAGCTGTCCTCCACGACCTGGGGAAGATTGATGAGCTAAGCTATAGTCGCTCGTTCAATTACACCGACCAGGGGAGGCTGCTGGGTCATATACTGATGGAGTGCCAGATGGTGGAGAAAGAGATAGACAAAATCGAGGGCTTCCCCGCCGAGCTGCGTCTTCAGCTCCTCCACCTGTTAGCCAGCCATCACGGCACTTACGAGTTCGGCTCCCCCAGGCGACCCAAGACCCCGGAGGCTCTCGTTCTTCACTATCTGGACGATATGGATGCCAAGATGGAATCGATGCAGCAATCCATCTCCGGACATCCCACCCTCCAGGGGAACTGGTCTCATTTCAATAAGATTCTCGAGCGTTACATCTATCGGAAAAAAGTGGAAGAGGAGGAATAAAACCTCCCTCCCCCTTGTAGCCCCATGCTTAAAATAGGAAAAGTAGCCGTTGTTCCCAACCTCATTTTAGCTCCCATTTCCGGAGTTACCGACACCTATTTCCGCAGGCTGGTGAAGCGTCTCGGTGGCTGTGGGCTGCTGTACTCTGAGATGATAAGCGCCGAAGGGCTCTGCCGCCAACACAGCAAGACCCTGAGCTACCTCAAGTTCGTCAGCGAGGAAAAGCCCCTCACCGTTCAGCTCTACGGCTTCGACCCTGCCAGGATGGCAGAGGCAGCCCGGCTGGTCGAGAAAACGGGGGCTGATATGGTCGATATCAACATGGGCTGCCCTACTCCCAAGGTGGTCAGACATGGCAGTGGTGCCGCCCTCATGAGGGACCTCGACCGGGCGGAGAAGATAATCACGCGGGTGAAGGAGAGAACCTCCATCCCGCTGACCGTAAAGATGCGCGCCGGCTGGAGCCAGAATACGCCGAACTACCTCGAGGTTGCCCGCCGGGCAGCGGCAAGCGGAGCCGATGCCATCTGCTTCCACCCCCGCACCAAAAGCCAGCGGCTTTCAGGTGCAGCCGATTGGTCACTCATCACAGAGCTGAGGGAGGCGCTATCCATTCCCGTCATCGGCAACGGAGATATCGCCACCCCCTATGATGCCCTGCGCATGGAAGCGGAGACCGGTTGTCAGGGAATTATGGTCGGTCGGGCAGCCATAAAGAATCCCTGGTTGTTCCGCCAGGTCAGAGACCTTGCACAGGGGAAACAGGTTTATATCCCCTCCCTTGAGGAGAGGAAAAAATTTATCCTCGACTATCTGTCCTTGGCGCAGCGGGGAGAGGAAGACCCCCGCATCGCCTTAGCCAAAGGCAAACGGGTGGTCATCTACCTCAGCAGAAAGCTCCCTCAGACCACCCTCTTCCGCCGGAGATTGAATGCTGCCCGCAGCATCCATCAGCTTACGGAGATAGTGGAGGAGTTCTTTTATCGGCTTCTCTATGAGTACTCCTCTTCAGGGGAACTCCCCTACCAGGGGCTCTCATCCGAGGGGATACCCCCAATCTGATTTCAATACCAGACAAGAGGTGAATCATGCCCCGCTACCACCCGTCATGGTTAAAGGTGAAGCTTCCCACCGGGGAGAAGTTCAGGCAGGTAAACGCCCTCATTAAAAAGTATAACCTGCACACCGTCTGCCAAAGCGCCCTCTGCCCCAACAAGGGCGAGTGCTTCAGCCGGGGAGTGGCTACCTTTATGATTCTGGGGGATGTCTGCACCCGGCGCTGCCGCTTCTGCAGTGTCTCCAAGGGAAGCCCCTCACCGATTGATGAGGGGGAAGCCCACCGGGTGGCTCAGGCGGTGAGCAAGCTGGGGCTGCGGCATGCGGTGGTCACCTCGGTTACCCGAGACGACCTTCCCGATGGAGGGGCATCGCTGTTCGCCGCCCCCATCGCTGCTCTTTGAGACCTCCATTCCGGCTGCC
>CABWKN010000041.1 GCA_902505605.1 Candidatus Guanabacterium sedimentis | reverse complement strand
CCCTCTTTTCTTTTCTCCTCTTTCTGCTTTTCATAGAACTCTATACTCCTTTCCATCAACTGAAAGAGGAAGGGAATGGAAGACGGCTCCCGTTCCTCCATAGCCAGGGCTACGGCGACACAAAGCTTAGCTTCCTCCTTGCTGCCTTTGAGGAAAAGCCACAGAGCCACCTCCTCCAGGCGCCGCTTATATCTGTTCTTTTGTGAGGAGAAATAGGAGTTGGTTGCCTCTGCCAGAAGGGTTGTCAATCGGAACTCCTTCTGATGGTCAGCAAGGATAATGCGGCTTCGCTTCGCCTCATCTATCTCCTCTATATATTCTTTTATCTCCTCCAGGCTCAACAGCCAGAATTTGAACTCCTCATGCTGCAAAAGCTTATGAGAGCGGGAAATCAATCCGTCCTCTTCACGGACAGACTGTGGTGGGAGGTGGCTGTAAATAAGAGGGAGCTTATATTTTTTCTTGGGTTTTCCTATCCAGCCCTTGTATTGGAGATATTCTGCAGGGGCTGGATTCTGGGTCTTGAGGTTGAGCTGATAGCTATCTCCCAGTAAAAACTGGCAGTAGGAGGGCTCCAGCTCCACCATGCTGAGATTGTCTTCCTCCTTGACTTGCCTCAGCACATCTCTGAAAGCCCGTTTGCTCATTTCGGAGCAGCGGAACTGCTTTATGCCGTAGTTGTCGTAGACGATAGCCTGACACACCCTCAGACCGGTTGGCGGAGAGGAGCGAGCCAGCATGAGAAGTCTCCCCCCATAGGGGTCTATCTGGCTGCCATAGGCTACCTCCATAATGGAGGGCTGTAATTTCAAGCGATAGGGCTTGCCCCTGACCTCCTTACTGGGGGTGATGCCCCTGGTTTTAAGCATGAATAAACCGCGCTTGAGCAATTTCAGCAGCTCCTTATCGCTAGTCTTCTCTTCAAGCTTTTGCAGGGTGTCAGCGGAATCCCTCTTGCCGACTCCCACTATGAGCTCAATTAAAGCCCGGTCTACCTCCCTGTTTCTGTCCCACCATAAGGATAAAAGCGGAAAGCTGGCGGTACCTTCGTCCTCGACCAGTTGCACCGCCAGCGAAATCTGCACCTCGGCGGTAAGGGAAGCAATCTGCTTCATTAAAGGGGAGACTGAGCGGGAAGGCTTCTTCCCTGCTTGCTCTAACTCAGCTTTCAGGCGCTGAAGCAACTCCTTTCCCGCTGCAAGCTGAGATTTAAGCTCTTGGTCTACCTTTTCCCCTTGCTGTTCAAACAGGTGCAGAGTTTTAATTCTGGTTTCCAGCCCTAACAGCTTGAGCCGACCGATGGCAACCAGAAAGGGTGAGAATCCGGGGTCGCCTATCGTCTCCGCCAGGGTTACTATTTGCCGGATGTGCTCCCTCCTCAGCCTGGCAACCCGCTGCTCGATTAAGGAAATGAGCTGGGATGAATCTCCATTTATCACGGAGAGTTTCTCCTGCAGCAGAGCACTATTCTCTTTCCCCTCCTCGACCAGCTTTAATACCTCGTCAACTGCTCTGGAAAGGCTCTTCTTTCCTCTGGAATCACCTGCAGCAGCGATAGGGTTCGCCAAATCCCTCTCCTCTCATTATATAAAGAATTTTACCCCCATATAGTAGGTAAGCCCTGGTGAAGGGGTAAAGTAGCTGCTTCCCCCGATAAAGATGCCTCTGATATTAAACTCCCGATTAAGGAGATTTCTCACCACTAAGTAAGCCTCCCATGGACCGGTTGAATAGGATACTCTCCCATCCAGCAGCAAGTAGCTATCCAGAGGTGACTGGACATTTGCTTCATCTCCAAACAGGAACTGTTTCCCCACGAATAGTGCGTTGAGAGACACCCACCACCTCTCTCTCAAGTCCGCGCTCATCCCGATGTTGAGCCTGTTTTTGGGGACCATTGGAATGAGCTTTCCCACAAGCTCACCCGAGCGGCAGGTAGCCTGGGTGAAAGTGTAATGAATAAATCCCTTCCAATGGGGGGTAAATCGCCCCTCCACACTGAGCTCCATACCCTCTCTGCGGCTTCTCCCCAGGTTCTCGTTCCGTCCGCCCCAGAAGTAATCAAACACATAGACAATCTCATCTCTCACTTCTATTCTATAATAGGAGAGCTGAAATGCCAAGTTATCTCTGACCCCTGCTCGCAAGCCTACCTCCCAGTCGTCAGCCAGGGTGGGGTTGAGGTCGGGATTGGAGCCGAAGCCCGGATAAGCAAAAAGGTCGGTCACCGTGGGGGCTAAAAAAGCCTGCGAATAGCTGCCATAGATGCTCGCCTGCGGAAGAATCCGGTAGTTCACCCCCAGCCTCAGGCTGGCTTTATGGAAACGCTTGGTATCATCATTGGAAGGGTAGAGCCGGTCTTTGTAGTTTAAAGAGATCCGGTCTAACCTCGCACCGGCGGTCAGCGTGACGGCGGGGGAAAGCTCTAAGCTCTCCTGGAGGAAGTAGCCTTCAATCTGCTGGTCGGTGAGGTTACGGGAGAGGAGGAAGGGGTTGCCTCCCGTCGAATCGGTGGAAAAGCCATCCGCCCCGAACCGATTCTTGCTCAACTCCAGCCCTCCGCTCAGGATATGGCGGCGGGAACCCCACCAACCATCCCAGCTCATCTGCAGGGTGAGCCCCCGGGTGTAGATGTCGCTCAATGTCTGGAAGCCTCCAAACAGAGCTGCCATCCTTCCGGTGGTCAGGGTATCGACCCGGTTATTTCGCCGAAAGAGATTGATCCTCACTGAGAGTTCCTCAGTGGGACGCTGCTCCCAATTGAAAGAGAAGAGCTGGCTCTTTTTGGCATTGTTATCCACAAAGTTGAAGGGGGACTGATGCCGGTTTGCTATCAATTCCGCATCCATCAGAGCGCCAGGATTACCGAACTCCCCTTTGCTATAATTGTGCATGAAGGAAAGAGCGGAGGAGGGGCTGAAGTCATATCCTACCCTGGTAAACAGGTTGGTTATCCCGAAGTAGCCGTTATGCCTAAATCCATGGGCACGGTTTCTGGCACCCCCGACGAAATAGTTCAACTTCCCCCAGCTTCCGCCACTGCTCGCCGAGAGACCATAGCGGCTGTAGTTTCCCCCATTCACCTCAACGAGTGTTTGGGGGCGAGAGCTTCCTCTCTTGGTGACCACATTCACACTGCCTGCCATGGCTCCGCCACCGTAGATGGTTGAGCTGCTCCCGCGGAAGACCTCCACCCGCTCTATGGAGAACAGGGGGAGCATCTCCAGGTCCACCCGGTTGTCGTCGGGCTCGTTGATTCTGACTCCGTCGACCAGCACCGTGGTAGCCGTCCCTTCGTTAAACCCACGCCACTCCACCGTGCTCTCTATCCCGTTGCCGACATCATCGAATATAACCACCCCGGGACACTCCTGAAACAGCTCCTGCAGGCTGATTACCTTAGCTTGGGCTATATCCTCTACCGTAAGTACGGTAACCGGTGCAGGAATCCTGCCCAATTCCACCTCGTCTGCCGGTAGGCGGTAGGCGGTCACCACCACCTTCTCCGAATAGCGCATGGTGGGTTTCTTTTCCTTCTCCTTCTTATTCTCCTTTTCCTGTTTTTGAGGAACATCAGAAGTCCCCTCCCCCGAGGAGCTCATCTCCTCAGAAGCTAAGGTCTGCACGGGAAAGAATAAGAAAATCATGACCAATACCAAAGCAACCTTTTTCATTTCAAGTTCCTCCAATGTGTTAATAATTGCACATAACCTATTTACTATTTAATCCTGACCTGAGGGTTATTCGGGGCGCTCCCGACAGAGGATTTCTATCCACCAGCAGACGGCACTGGTACACCTCAGTGAGAACCCTCTCGTTGAGCACCTCTTCGGGACTTCCCTGACAGAACACCCTCCCCTCTTTTAGCAGCAGGAGCCTATGGCAGTATTCGGCTGCCAGATTGATGTCGTGGGAAGCCATTACCACCGCCACTCCCGCCTGCCGGCTGAGCGCCCTGACCAGGTCCATTATCTCCACCTGATAACCGAGGTCGAGATTGGCGGTAGGCTCGTCGAGCAGAAGAAGGCGGGGCTGCTGGGTCAGCGCTCGTGCTACCAGAACCCTTTGCTTCTCCCCCTCGCTCAGCTCGGTTATGGAAAGGTCGGCGAAGCTCATGGTGCCGGTTTTAGCCATAGTGTCCCGGGCTATCTTCACATCCATCTCCCCCTCCAATCTTAATCCCCCAAGGAAGGGAGCCCTCCCCTGAAGTACAATCTCCAGCGAAGTGAAGTTGAAGTAGAAAGTGACCTCCTGAGGGAGCATGGCTACCTGCTGGGCTATCTCTCTTCGGCTCATTTCCCGCAGGGCTCGCCCCTTGAGATGTATCTCTCCCTGCTGGGGCTCTATGATTCCATCAATGAGTTTCAGGAGGGTGGTCTTACCCGCTCCGTTGGGACCGATTACCCCCACCAACTCCCCCTCCTCAATAGAGAAGGAAATCCCATCAATCACCCGGCGTGGTGCTCGGTATCCGTAGCTCACATTTATTGCCTCTAAAAAAGATGCCATCATCCGACCTTCTGCTTGAGTAAATAGATAAAGAAGGGAGCACCGAATGCCGCAGTGACTACTCCCACGGGGAGCTCGGTGGGGTACAGCACAAGGCGCGCAAGGGTATCGGAGAGCACTAGGAACCCCGCCCCGCTCAGGGCAGTCAAAGGGAGATGAGAGCGCAGGTCGGCGCCCCACAGCAATCTGACCATATTGGGAACAATCAGCCCTATAAACCCTATGGCTCCGCTCACCGAGACCACCGCTCCGGTCAGCAGAGAAGCCAGCACGAACGCTCCCTTTTTCACCCGCTCCACATTCACTCCCAGCTGAAGGGCGTTCTCCTCGCTGACCATAACCAGATTGAGTTCCCCGGAAAGAAGGTAAAGAAGAACCATTATCCCGAGCACGAATGGGGCGATCCGCCATATCGTGCTCAGGGGCTGTGTGCTGAGGTCGCCCATCATCCAGAAGAGAATATTGGTTATGGTGGAGCCGCTGGCGGTTGAGAAAAGAAACATGGTTATCCCCGAGAAGAATGCGCTCACAATCACCCCCGCCAGGATGAGCTTCATGGTGTTTATCCTTCCTCCTGTTTTGGCGACCTGGTATACGATGACGATAGCAACTATCGCCCCCATAAAGGCGAAAAGCTGAGTTGTCAGCCAATTCCCCGCCATCCCCGAGATGAGACCTACCACCGAACCCAGAACCGCTCCACTGGAGACACCCAGGATGTAGGGGTCTCCCAGGGGGTTTCTGATCAACGCCTGATAAATCCCCCCAGCTATAGCCAGCGCTGCACCCACCAGCGCGGCAAGTATCACCCTGGGAAGACGGATGTGGAGCACAATTATATCCGCTACCCGGGGAGAGGTGTTATCAGATAGCCCGATTGAGTGCCCCAAAACCTTGAGGGTTTGCCAGAAGCCAACCTCTGAGGAGCCTACCGAGACGGACACTACCATGGCCGCTATCAGCAGCAGCAATAAGCTCAGCAACGCGAGAAGAAACTTCCTTTTGCTCCGCAGAGATATCTTACTCATCTGTTTATCTGAAAGCCTCCGGATGGATTAGCCTCGCCACCTGCTCCAGCCCATCAACGATGCGAGGACCGGGTCGGAAGACCAAGTCCTCATCGACCGAGTAAATCCGGTGATGCATGAAAGCTGGCAGCGCGCTCCCCCACTGGCGCCAGCTATCCGCCAGCCACTGCCTGGCTACTGGAGGGGCAATGATAACCTCCGGCTGGCGGAGCACTATCTCCTCTCTGGTCAATCTGACTATGTTCTCCTCCTCTCCTGCGGTAAGGCTCTCCCCCCCTGCCCAGCGAATAAGGTCGTTAAGGTAAGTATCTCCTCCGGGAGCCATCGCCGGGTCGTGCCAGATAAGAAACAGAACCCTCACCCGCCTGAGGCCTTTCATGCGTCGTCTCACCTCCATTGCTCGTGCCCTGAGCGTGCGGACTTTCAAGCGGGCAAGGGCTTCTTTGCCAACCACTTTACCTATGTTAATTATTGACTGAAATATCTCCTCTACACTGCGGGGCGCGGTGACCATCACCAAGAAGCCCAGCTCCTCCAGTCGGCTCACCACTTCCGGACGATTCCCCGCCCTGGTGGCTAAGATGAGTTCCGGCTGCAGGGAGACAATCTTCTCCATGCTGGGATTGAATCCTCCGATATGGGATTTCTCCTTGACTCCCTCGGGGTAATCGCACATATCGGTAACCCCCACCACTGCGCTGTCCATCTCAAGAAAATAGAGGATCTCGGTGAGATTGGGAGCCAGGGAAATAATCCGCCGGGGCGACCTGCTGAGAACCACCAGCTGTCCCCGGTCGTCTCTGACGGCAACCTGAGGAGAAGATAGAGGGGGAAATAACAGACCTATTATTAGTGCTCCAAGGAAAATAACTTTTAGCTTCACCTACCTTTCTCCTCGCTGTCTATGAAAAAAGTCAAAAAAAACGCCCAACCTTCAATGCCTTGTGAAGATTGGGCGCCAAAAATTGCCCGCCCTTCCCGCGAAGGTCGGCAACTTAATTTCATTACCAGTGGTTTCCTGACTTACGGATCAACCTACTCACCACGCCTTCCCAATGCTCAGGGTTTTTATCCCCTATAAGGATTCCCCGAACATCAGTGGCGTTTCATCCCGCATCAGGGGAAATAGTGGCTTTCGTCCCCGATTACAGTGGCGGGGCCGCGATGGCTTCTCACCATCTTCCCATAGTAAAGAGCTTCTTCTACTATATCACCTCTTTGGCCCCTGTCAAGAAAAAAATTAACAAAGAACCGTTTCAATGAGGCACCCCCTCTATAAAAGCCTTGAAAATTCACCTTGCTTAATATATTATTTTAAAAACGCCAAGGAGGAGCTGAACAGGAGGGCAGCTATGTTTAAGACCATAGAGTGGAAGGAAAACCGGGTAATCATCCTCGACCAGACACGACTACCGGAGGAAGAAGTTTATCGCACCTTTGACGACTACCGGGATGTGGCTCAAGCCATCAAAAAGCTTATCATCCGTGGGGCGCCTGCCATAGGCGTAGCAGCCGCCATGGGAGCCGCCCTGGGCGCCCTGCATATCGATACCACAGACCCCCAGGTTTTCCTCTCCAGGTGGAACGAGATATGCCGGGAGATCGCCGACGCCCGACCCACCGCCGCCAATCTCTTCTGGGCTCTGGAGCGAATGAATAAATTATATCAGCAGAACATAGACCGGGGCATCCCCTTTGTGAAAGAGGCGCTGAAAAAAGAGGCACTGCGGATTTATCGGGAAGATATAGAGATAAACCGCCGCATTGGGAAGGAGGGGAGCGTGCTGGTGAAGGACGGGGATACCATCCTCACTCACTGCAACGCCGGAGCGCTGGCAACTGCCGGCTATGGCACCGCCCTGGGGGTCATCAGGGCAGCTTGGGAGGAAGGGAAACAGGTGGAGGTTTTCGTCGATGAGACCAGACCCTTTCTTCAGGGAGCACGCCTCACTACCTGGGAGCTGATGAAGGATAACATCCCGGTAACCTTAATCACCGACAATATGGCTGGTCACTTCATGAAGGAGGGCCGGATAAACCTGGTGGTGGTGGGTGCCGACCGGATTGCTGCCAACGGGGACACCGCCAACAAAATCGGAACCTATACCCTGGCGGTGTTGACCAAGGAAAACCGCATCCCCTTTTACATCGCCGCCCCCACCTCTACTATTGACCTCGACTGCCCCTCGGGTGACAAGATAGCCATTGAAGAGAGGAGCTCCAGGGAGATTATTGAGATAAACGGTCGTCTCATTGCCCCTGAAGGGGTAAAAACAGCGTATCCTGCCTTTGATGTCACCCCTTATAGGTATATCACCGGCATTATAACGGAAAAAGGGGTGGCTACTCCTCCTTACCATAAAACCTTGCCCGAACTCTTTGATGGGAGAGCTCCTCCAAAACACTAATGCTTATACTCGGTATTGAGACCTCTTGCGACGAGACCGCAGCGGCGGTAGTCAGAGATGGTGAGGAGATTCTATCCTCCGTTGTCTCCTCGCAGGTGGAGGTGCATCGGGATTACGGGGGCGTGGTGCCCGAGCTGGCTTCCCGCCAGCATATCCAGAACATCTGTCCGGTAGTGGAAGCCGCTCTGGGAAAGGCTGGCGTTACTCTCCCGCAGATTGACGGTTTTTCCGCCACCTATGGTCCCGGTCTTATTGGCTCGCTGTTAGTGGGGCTCTCTTATGCTAAAGCTCTGGCTTATGCCCTGGAGCGTCCAATGGTAGCCATTAACCATGTGGAAGCCCATATCCATGCCGTCTTTCTGGAACACAGGGGTACAGAGTTCCCGGCGTTAGCCATGGTGGTATCGGGAGGGCATACCTCCCTGTTCTATCTGCAGGCTCAATTCAGCTACCAGCTTTTGGGTAGTACCCGGGACGACGCTGCCGGCGAAGCCTACGACAAGGTAGCCAAACTCCTGAGGTTAGGCTACCCGGGGGGACCTGTAATCGACCGTCTCTCACCCAGGGGAAATCCCAAAGCCGTGGTTCTTCCGGTAGCTAAAATAAGCGATGGGAGCCTTGACTTCAGCTTCAGCGGTCTGAAGACCGCGGTGCTCCGCTGGGTGGAAAGAAGCAATCTGCTGGAAGAAGAGGACAGCGAAGCCAAGCAACAGCAAATCTACGACCTGGTGGCCAGCTTTCAGCGGACGCTGATTAAATCTCTTATGGGAAAAATAACCAAAGCGCTCAGGCTTCATCCCGCAAAATCGCTCCTGGTGGGTGGCGGAGTTGCTTGCAATCAAGCTCTACGAAAAGAATTCCACAGCCGGTGTCAAAAGATGGGCTTGAAAGTATACTTTCCCTCCCTGGAGCTGTCCACCGACAATGCGGCTATGGTCGCCTCCCTGGGATATTATAAGCTCAACCGGGGCGAGGCTGCCCCGCTTGACCTCGATGCCGATGCCAGCCTGAGGTTAGCGTAAAAGAACTTCTGCTAAAACTATGGAGAAGGTTAATTTTATCGGGCTTGACATAGGGGGAACTAACCTCCGAGGAGCAGTAGTTGACCTCCGGGGTGAACTGCTCCACTGTGAGGAGGAGGGGATAGAGAGAACCTCCTCGGAGGCACTGTTTAATCAATTGAGCCGTCTGGTGAAAAAGCTCTCCCTGAGAGAAAAGAGCATTCCTATCAAGGGAGTAGGCTTCGGGTTTCCGGGATTTATCGACCACTCTACCTGGGTAGTGGAAAAATCCCCCAATCTGTCGCTTATAGACGGAGTCAACCTCGCTCAATCCTTGAAAGGAAAAATATCCTATCCCTTCTTTATTGATAACGATGCCAATGTAGCCGCTCTGGGCGAGAAGATTTGCGGCGCGGGAAAAGGAAGCCAGAGCCTGGTCTTCCTTACCATCGGTACTGGTCTGGGAAGCGGGGTGATATTGAACAACCGGATATGGCACGGAGCCAAGGGCTACGGAGGGGAACTGGGACATATTACCATTGAGCCCGAAGGGAGAATGTGCAACTGCGGGAACCGGGGGTGTCTGGAGACCCTGGTCTCGGCTACTGCCATAGTCGAGCGAACACTGCGATACAGCCGAGCTTACCCCTCCTCAACCCTCTTCTCTATTGACGAGAAAGAGCTCACCTCGGAGAGGGTCTATAAGGAGGCTGTGCGGGGGGACTCGCTCGCCCGTTGGGTGCTGAAGGAGACCGGCATCTACCTGGGCATCGCCATTGCTAATATCATTAACTTCCTCAACATCGAAATGGTGGTGCTGGGCGGACAGGTGATGAATGCGGGCGATTATATTCTCCTCCCTGCTAAAAGGGAGGCAAAGCGCAGGGCTATAAAAGGCTCCTTCGCATCGGCGGAGATTAAGCTGTCAGCCCTGGGAGGGAATGCAGGGGTGGTCGGTGCCGCTATGCTGGCGGCTCAGCAGACCGGCTACCTGAGCCCCGGGGAACTATGAGTGGCAAAAAAGGGGATTCGGTGCTATAATTAACCCTATGGCGACTAAGAAAGAACTCATCCGTAACTTTTCCATTATCGCCCATATAGACCACGGGAAGTCGACCCTGGCTGACCGCCTCCTCGAGCATACCGGAGCCTTAGCTCCCCGGGAGATGGTGGCTCAGGTGTTGGACGATATGGAACTGGAGAGGGAGCGAGGGATAACCATCAAAGCCCATGCCGTCCGCATCAATTACAAGGTGGACGATGGAAAGACCTATGTGCTGAACCTCATCGATACCCCGGGGCATGTCGACTTCACCTACGAGGTCTCCCGCAGCCTGGCTGCCTGTGAGGGGGTGCTACTGGTGGTGGATGCCGCTCAGGGAGTAGAAGCCCAGACCCTGGCTAACACCTACCTGGCTGTTGAGAACAATCTCGTCCTTATTCCGGTAATCAATAAAATCGACCTCCCCAATGCCAATGTCGAGCGGGTAAAAGAGCAGCTGGAGAACATCATCGGCTTAGAAGGTCGGGAGGTGCTCCTGATCAGCGCCAAGGAGGGTATCGCAATCGAAAAGGTTCTCCAAGCTATTGTCACTCAGATACCACCTCCGAGGGGCTCTTATGAAAACCCGCTTAAGGCTCTGCTCTTCGACTCCTGGTATGAATCCTATCATGGGGTGGTACTGCTGGTGAGGGTCATGGGTGGAAGGGTGGTTCCGGAAATGAAAATAAGGCTGATGTCCAACGAGCAGGTGTATGAGGTAGAGCGAGTTGGCTTCTTCACCCCCAAGATGGTCCCTGCAGAGGAACTCTCGGTGGGGGATGTGGGATGGATAATCGCGGGCATCAAGCGCCTCAGGGATACCAGAATTGGCGATACCATCACCGAACATCACCGCCCCACTGCGCAACCCTTGCCCGGCTTCAAGGAGGTCAAGCCGATGGTCTTCTGCGGGCTTTATCCGCTTCAGAGTGCTCAATACGGTTCCCTGCGGGATGCCATTGAGAAGCTCCGCCTTAACGACTCATCCTTCTCATATGAACCGGAAATCTCCGAGGCGCTGGGCTACGGGTTTCGCTGCGGTTTTCTGGGGCTGCTCCATATGGAGATCATCCAGCAGAGGCTGGAGAGGGAGTTTAACCTGGAGCTGCTGACCACCGCTCCAGGAGTTAAATATCGGGTGACCACCAAGGAGGAGAAGGCAAAGGAAATCGACACCCCCTCCAAACTCCCCCCTTCCCAGCAGATTGCCAAAATAGAGGAGCCTTACATTACCGCTACCATAATCAGCGACGACCAATATATAGGCGCCATCATACAACTGGCAGAGGAAAGAAGAGGGATTCAGACGGGTCTGGAATACTTGTCGGCGAACCGGGTGCTTATCACCTATGAACTTCCTTTAAACGAGGTGATATTTGACTTTTACGATAAGCTGAAATCGGTCTCTCGCGGTTACGCCTCGCTCGATTATCAGCATGCCGGATATCGGGATTCAGAACTGGTCCGATTGGATATCTTGATTAATGGACAGAAGGTGGACGCCCTATCAATGATAATCCACCATAGCAAAGCGTACCCCCGAGGGAGAACACTCATTGAAAAACTGCGTGAGCTCATCCCTCGTCAGCTCTTCGAGGTGGTCATTCAGGCAGCCATCGGAAGCCGGGTTATCGCCCGAGAGAGAATACCACCCCTCCGCAAGAATGTGCTGGCAAAGTGCTATGGAGGGGATGTGACCCGCAAGAGAAAGCTGCTACAGCGCCAGAAAGAGGGGAAGAGGAGACTTAAAAGAGTGGGCAAGGTCGATATACCCCCGGAGGCTTTCCTGGCAGTCCTCACAGCAGAGGGACGAAAAGGGTAGAGGAATGGAGGAATAAATGAAAAAAAGTGCCATCTTCCGAGAATATTTTGAATCTATCATTATTGCCGTTATTCTGGCTCTTTTTGTGAGAACCTTCGTCTTCGAAGCTATGAAGATACCTACCGGCTCCATGGAGGACAACCTTCTGGTGGGAGACCACCTTATCGTCAACAAGTTTATTTACGCCCCGGTATACTGGGATTTTGAAAAGAAATTTCTCCCCATAAAAGAAATCGAAAGAGGAGATGTCATTGTCTTCAAATATCCCGAAGACCCCAGGCGCGATTTTGTCAAAAGGGTTATCGGGGTGGAAAACGACCTTGTAGAGATAAGGGAACGACAGGTCTATGTCAATAACCAACCCTTAGAGGAACCCTATAAGGTTCATAAGTTCCCTTCCCTTCGTTCAAGCGGTGACAACTACGGTCCTCAGCGGGTCCCTCCAAACCACTATTTTGGCCTCGGGGACAACAGGGATAATAGTCGCGATAGCCGCTATTGGGGCTTTATCCCCCAAAATTTGATCAAAGGGAAGCCTTTACTTATTTACTGGTCTTATGAAGCGCAGCCCGGAGCTTACCTGGAAACCAGCTTCAAGGAGAAAGTCAAAAACATCTTCTCCACCATTGGGCACTTTTTTACCAGAACAAGATGGAGACGAACCTTCAAAATAGTTCGTTAATAATCTAACTCTCTACCTGGAGCATCATTTTGCTTAGCTATTTAAAGATAGAAAACTTAGCCATAATTGACCAGCTGCAAGTTAACCTCAGCCCGGGGCTCAGCATGCTGACCGGAGAAACCGGGGCGGGCAAGTCCATCATCATCGATGCCCTGGGGCTGATACTGGGGGAGAAGAGCGACCCCCAGTTGATTCGTGCCGGCAGCAAAGAAGGAACGGTGGAGGGAATCTTCAACATGGAAGCGAATCAGCAGGTCAAAGCTAAGCTGGACGAGCTCCACATTGAGCACAATGGCAAGGAGATTAATCTAAGAAGGGTGATAACCTCCAAGGGAAAAAGCCGCGCCTTTGCTAACAATACTCTTGTTTCGTTGAAAAACCTGAAAGATTTCGGCGAAAATTTGGTCGCCATTCATGGTCAGCACACCCACCAGGAGCTCCTTCACCGGGAGAACCACATAGACTACCTTGATTATTTTGGCAACAATTACCCTGCCCGCAGACGGCTGCAGAGCACCCTTCGTACCATAAAAGAGCTCACCCGACAGCTGGAAGGGCTGAGGATGGACGAGCGAGAGAAGTCTCAGAAGATCGACCTCCTCTCCTTCCAGATAGATGAAATCTCTCGGGCAAACCTCCAACCCCATGAGGATGAGGAGCTGGAAAAAAGGCACACCCTCCTGGGCAATGCTGAGAGAATCCATGAGCTGGCTTCTCACAGCTACAACTTGCTCTATGAAGAGGAGAGCTGCGTTATCTCCGTAATTGACCAGATACAAAAGAGACTGCTGGAGTTAAGCCATATCGACGACAGCTATTCCCCGCACCTTACCAATCTGGATGAGATAAAATACAAGCTGGAAGACCTCAGCCTTTTTCTGCGAGATTACCTGCAAAGGGTTAAAGTCGACCCCCAACAGCTGCAGGAAGTTGCGGACAGGCTGATGGAGGTAAGAAGGCTGAAGAAGAAATATGGCGATACTATTGAAGACATCCTGCAATTTAAAAAAAGAGTTGAAAACGATTTAAAATCCATCTCCGTCAACGAGGAAAAAACAGAGGAGCTCAAAAATCAGCTGGAAGAGGAATACAACAGATATTATCAATCTGCCGAGAAGCTATCAACCAAAAGGAAAGAGGACGCCAGGCAGCTTAAGCATCTGGTAGAAGAGGAACTCTCTCAGTTGGCCATGGAGAAGACGCAGTTTGAAGTCTCCATTCAGCCGGTAGTGCCGGGGCCGGGCTCGATAAAAATCGGGAAGCAAGAGGTATGGGGCAACGAGAGAGGCATCGACCAGGTGGAGTTCTTTATTGCTCCCAACATTGGCGAGGAAATCCGTCCCCTGGCAAAGATAGCCTCAGGAGGGGAAATATCCCGTTTGATGTTAGCTCTTAAAAGTGTCATAAATACTGCCGAGACCTTTAAAACCCTTATTTTTGACGAGATTGACCTCGGGATTGGGGGACGGGTGGCAGAGGTGGTGGGGAGAAAGCTCAATCTTCTCTCCTCAGTCCACCAGATAATCTGCATCACCCACCTCCCGCAGATTGCCGCTTTCGCCCAGCAGCATTATTTTGTAGAAAAAAGAGTCCAGCGAAGGAGAACCAAAACTTTTATCAGGGAGCTGAAAAATGATGAAGTGGTTGAGGAGATAGCCCGCATGTTAGGGGGGGAGAACATCACCGAAACCACTCGCCGGCATGCCCGGGAGTTGATAGAAAGTTGCTCTTCATCAACCTGATGACCCGCCATCCCGGACCTCCTTTGAGGGGCTTTAATTCAGGAGAAAAACCACCATTCAAAGAAAAAAGGATATAATACTTCTGCCGAGAAGTTTATTCTCTTGCTATTAGCACCAATTGCGATTATAATTTCGTTAAAAAGAAAGGTAAGAGCATATGAAAAAGGGAATAGCGACGCTGGTGGGCAGTATGCTGCTGATACTAATCCTGTCGGCAGCATCCTGGGCACAAACTGCGAAATATAAACTGGATGGGAGGGTGGGCTACCTATCAAGCCTTGACGAAGAATACGAGTCCACCGCCGTTATGGTGATTGACTTCCAGTATTCTTTTACCCCCAATATTGGCTTACGGTTTGGGGCTGGCTTCACCAACATAGAGGGCCCCGATAGACTGCTGCTTGATATACCCAACCTGATGCAATATCTCGGCTCCTACATATCTTATAGGGTTAGTCCTGTGAAGATTGACCAGCAGTATTTCTACTTGAATGTGGTGCTCTCAGCAGGGAAAAAGAGGTTCACTCCTTATATGTGCGCCGGGGTGGGATTGTACCAGTTCATTTTCCGCCAGACTATCTTCGGGCTATTACCCATAATTGAGGAAGAAGAAGCCCTTCCCCTTTACTGGAGAGACAATAACCTGGGGATGATGGTTGGCGGCGGGGTGGACTATTACATGACCGAATTTCTCTCATTAAAATTTGAAGGGTTATATCAGAAAATCCTGAACGACTTCATCAAGCAGCAGTTCACCTTTACCGCAGGATTTGGCTTTAACTTTTAACACACCTGCCAGACTCCAACACAAGGTGACCACTCTGCATTAATAAATTTAATTCCGGCGAAGGAGCTATTCTATGAGTCAAATGAAGATAGGTATTATCGGAGGAAGCGGACTCTACCAGATAGAAGGATTGGAAGGGTCAAAAAAAAGAGCCCTCTCCACGCCATTCGGAGAGCCATCGGACCACTATGTGGTGGGAACCTTAGCCGGCAAGGAAGTTGCTTTTTTAACCCGCCATGGGGCGGGACATCGGTTCTCTCCCACGGAGATAAATTACCGGGCCAACATATACGGCTTTAAAATGTTGGGGGTAGAGGCCATCATTTCGGTCTCCGCAGTGGGGAGCATGCGGGAAGATAGAAAGCCGGGCGATTTTGTAGTTCCCCACCAGTTCTTCGACCGCACAAAAGGTCGTCCGACTACCTTTTTCAGCGATGGAATCGTGGCGCATGTTGAGTTTGCAGACCCGCTCTGCCCTGTGCTCAGCGAGGTTCTTTACTCCACCGGCAAAGATATGGGTTTCCCTATCCACAAGGGGGGAACTTACATCTGCATGGAGGGACCCCAGTTTTCCACCCGCGCAGAGTCGTATATTTATCGCCACTGGGGAGCAGATGTCATCGGAATGACCAACCTTACCGAGGCGAAGCTTGCCCGGGAGGCTGAAATCTGCTACTCCACCCTGGCCACGGTCACCGATTACGACTGCTGGCATAAGGCTGAAGAATCGGTCAGTGCCGACCTGGTGGTGGAGACCATGCAGAAAAACATCCAACGGGCTAAGCAGCTCATCGCCCGCGCTATTGACCGGATACCAACCACAAGAACTTGCCGATGCGCCGAAGCTCTGAAGTATGCCATCGTTACTGATAAACAGCATATCTCTGCGGAGGTCAGAAAGAGGCTTCACCCAATCATCGGCAAGTATATAGATTAGCACAGCCTACCTCCTTCAAAGAAAAAGCGAAGAGTAACTCTCTTCTTCTATTCAAAGGATAACCTTCTCTTTTCAGAGTGAGGCACTTCCGCTTTTTATGGACTGATGCTCATTATGCCTTAGTGGCGAAAGAGTGTTTACTAGTCTTTTTCGGTGGGCTGCTGTTTTTCCGGGGCGTAGTAGCCTTTTTTGGTGCGGGCTTTCAGATCCTTATCAGTGAGCTCTACTTTTATAGTGCGCCAGCTGCCATCCTCCTCTTTATTGGAAGAAGCATAACCCATGGCATACTGCGAGCGGAGCTCTCGAGCAATCTGTAAGTAAATATCATCCAATCGGCTCACCGATTGGGGGAAGAAAGCCTCTCCCCCGGTCCAATCGGAGAGCGACTTCAGTACTATCTCCCCCAGCCCTTTTTCCTCAAAGGGCGCTTGACGCCTGAAGGGGACTGGCGGGGTAATCCATCTTTCTACAATCCCAATAGAGTATATCTTGACCTCGGCTCTCTTGGCTGCCTCCAGCACCTGTTCCTCGGTCATCTCCTGCACAGTATCATACCCATCGGAAAGCAGGATAATGGCTTTTCTTCCTGTTTTATCTTCCAGCTTCTTTATCCCTTCCCAGAGGGCTTTATTCAGGGCGGTAGCGCCATCGGCATCAGCGAAATCAATAGCGGTGAGGAGCTTTCCTTTATCGCTGGTAAAGTCCTGAATGACCTTGACTTCGCTATCAAAATCGATGATAAATGCATCTTCGTCATCCTTCAGCGTGCGGATAAACTTTTTCGCTCCTGCCTTTGCCCGGATTATCTTAAGCCCGCCCATGCTCCCGCTGCTATCGAGGAGCAAGCCTATCACCAGAGGACGCTCCTCTTGAGTGAAATGGGTAATCGCCTGAAGAGCACCATCCTCATAGACCCGGAAATCATCCTTATCCAGCCCGGAGATATACTTGTCTCTTTTATCGGTGACGGTGACATCAAGGGTCACCAGATTTACCCTTGCCTCAAAGAGATAGCCCTCTAAATCGCGCGAGATGATAAGGTCGCTCCCCTTCTCTCCTTCGCTGTTATAGGCTACCACCTCTATTATTTTGCGATTAAATTCCTGCCCGGCATCCCAGGTGAACTGATAAGGCGGCTCCCTATCGATAAAAACCAGCCTTTGGTCGATATAGAACTCCACTCGCTCGACAGATGTTCCCGGCGGGGTGGAGACCTCGGCGGATATGGTCACCTTTCCCGACAGATAGGTATTGGGCGCAGGAGATGTGATCTTCACCTCCAGCCCCTCAGGCTCCCGAGGGGGGAGGGCTTCCTCCTTCTGTTCAGGGGGAAGAGGAGCTCGATAGATGGTCTCCTTTGGATAGTAGCCGATAACCGCTATCTCGTGCTCCAAGGGCGCTTCGCCGAAATCATATGAGCACTCGTAAGGTGGCTCCCTGTCAGTGGCGATCAGCTTGCCATCTATATGAAATTCCACCCACAGCAAATTTGTGTCCTCAATGTTCAGGGTTATCTTCTGCCTCCCCTTAATTATCTTCATATCGCGAAGAAGAACCTTAGCTACCGTCTCCTGCTTGTTAACCTGGCAGCGGATAACGGAGGAAATCGCCTTTGGAGTCGACTCTGCAGAAAGTAGTAGGAAAAACCCTACACTTAGAAATAGAGGCAAGAAGAGATAAAGTGTCTTTGCCCCTCTCGGACTGGCTATTTTGAAATCTCGGTATGACATATTATGCAAGCTCCCTCACCGCTGGCGGGCATAATAGCCCTTGCGGGTGCGGACTATAAGGTCTGGTCGATTGCGTATCTTGACCTGGATAGTCCGCCAGGTGCCGTCTTTCTTACGGTTGGTGGAACGGTAGGCCAGGGAATACTGGCTCTGAAGCTCCCTGCTGATCTGACGGTAAATCTGGGGCAGATGGTCGATGAAGCTCGGGAAATACGCCCTCCCTCCGGTTATGGAGGAGATTCTATCCAGTTGATTGATAGTTACATTGGTATCCTTGATAAATGTCTGGGAGAAGGTGAGCCTTTGCAAGCCGACTGCATAGACCAGTATATCTGAGTGGGCACTGTAGTCCAGCACATCGTCAAATATAAGTTGGCTATGGGTATCGTCCCCGTCAGATAAAAGGATGATGGCTTTCTTCCCCGACATATTTCTCAGCTTACGCACGGTATGGGCGATGGCGTCGTAGAGGGCTGTTCCCCCGTCGGCTTCCATTGATTTAATGGCACTTTTAAGGATTGGTGGGCTGTCGGTGAAATCCTGGAATAGATAGACACGGTCGTCAAAGCCGATTACCATTGCTCGGTTCTCGCCGGTTACCATCCGCTCAACCATATCCACAGCGGCTTGTTGGGCGCGGCTCATGCGGGCGCCAATCATACTGGAGCTGATGTCAATGAGTATCACCATGCTCAAGGGGACATTCTCCCGGCTAAAATGGCTTATCACCTGAGGAATGTCATCCTCGGTAAGGATGAAATCTTCCTTCTCCAGATTAGGCACCAGCTTTTCTTCCCGGTCGGTAATAGTGACATAGACGGGAACCAGGTCTACCTCCACCTCAAAGCTGACCTCCCTCTCCCCCAGAATTAAAACATCCCGTGCAAAATTTCCCTCGGTATCAAAAGCCAGCACCTCTATCACATGCCGCGTAGCTGCTGCTCCCGCATCCCACAAGCACTTGTAAGGGAGTTGCTTCACAGTGGCGATTAACCGGTCGTCAACATAGAACTCCACCTGTTTCACAGAGCTCTTCGGTGAGTGCACCTCTGCCGCAATCTCCACCCTCCCGGTGGGGAAGGAGCGGGCTGGAGGGGAGATTATCTTAATAGAGAGTTCTTGTTCCCTTTCCTGGAGAGAGGCGAAGCCCAGGGAGAGAAACATCAGGCTGACCAATGCGGGAACAAACCTCTTCATAGTTTTCACCTACCAGCATTGGGAGGGATGATTGTTATATAGCTATTCCTGAGGTCGGGCTGCTGGATGCGGCTTATCTGCTTGAACTCTCTCTCATCCTTCACCATATAAAAGGCCGCTTGTATCTTGACTTTGCCACTTGCCCGGGGGATGAGATAGTGGTCTTCTATGACGCGCTCTTCATAAGGGGCAAGGTTGAGGAAAAGGCTCCTCCTCCCCTTGGAGCGGATATTGGCGAACTCGGCTAAAATGACAATCCCCAGGCCCTGCTCGCTATTGGTGACATTCTTCACCCTTAGCTTAAACCTATCCTGAAAATAGCTCCCCTGGCGCTGGAAACTCTTGGCTAACGCGAGCTCTCCAATCTGGAAAAACTGATCGATTTTAAACAGCTCCTCAACGGTAGCTACCTTTCCCAGAGCCACATAATTATTAGCTCGATTAATGTCGGGGAGAATTTCCTCCGGGTCGAGCTCCACCCGCCGGGGAGGGGAGATGGTGGTAATCTTCAACCGCTCCCTCCTCTGTTGCCCTTTTGCCTGTTCCAGGACCTCCTCCCCATCCTCTAGGGAGACCTTGACCACTACCGGCATGCGCGCCCCTCCTCGTCTGCTGGTGACCTCTATAGTGGTAACATATTTATCCCCAGAAGGATTTGTCTTAATCTCACCCAGCTGGTAATCAAGGATTTTATCCGTCTTCAGCCACTGCTCGAAGAACCATCCTAAGTCCTGTCCGGCAACTTCTTCTACTACCCGCTGAAAATCCTCCGCCGTGACAACCCTCTTATCATAACGACGCAGGAGCTGAATGAGCACTCTATCAAACTCCTTCTCCCCTATGAGATGAACCACCATATTGACAATAGCCAGAGCTTTCCCTTTAGCCACAATGTTCTCCCATTCGGGAAGCTCGCTTTCCAGCTCGGCAATCGGTCGCAAAACCGTGGTATTCAGACCCTCTGCAGCCGCCTGCAAGTAATATTGCAGCATATTATAGTATATCGGGTTGCTGAAGCGAATGGACTCCATATAAGACCGGTCGCTGTACAACACCAGCCCACTGGTCAGCCAGGGAGGAAATGGTGGGGCGTCAACTATATAAATCCCCCAATATTGGGAGGCTATAAGATGCGCCATGAGCCAGCGAGAAAACCCCAGGGCAAAGGAGACGCCGTAATCAGACGCCATCTTGTCGAAGCTCTGATGAACCACAATGATATTCGGCGTGGCATACCCTCCCTCCTCAGTGATGCTTCCAGGAACTATACAAAGCTTCTTATAAGGATAAAAGCCGAATTTTTGACCGTAGAAGTCTATCACCTCGCTGGCGATGGCGGCCAGCCTCTTGCCCCAATGCTCATACTCCGGTTGGAAAAAGGATTGAATCTCCACCTCGCTGGTGGTGGTAGCCAGCCTCTCCCAGCCGGAGCCCACCATCAGAGAGAATCCCCGAAGGAGTTCTCCATGGTAATCAATCCGAACCCAACCTTCCCCCTCTTGATGGCGAGAGAGCTCTTCGCCCGAAGCTACCACCTTGAATGATGAGGGGAGAGCTAGAGAGACCTTGTAGGAGGCAGGCTCATCCGATGCTCCGGTGCCACTCCCGCTGGCAGAGGGGTACAGTCTGGGATACCAAGTATCGGAGAGAAGATAAGTATCTTCCTGCGGAGTCAAGCCAACTGCGGCGAATTTCAGCCTCAGGGTGGTCTCTTCCCCGGAGGGCAGAGGGGAAGGAAGGGCTACCTCAAAAAGGAAAACATCCTCATCGGACAGCGTATCCTCCGGTTTTATATATCGCACCGAGAGCGGGTTCCCTCCCCTATCGCTCACTTCCTCCACTCGCTTGGTTGAAGCGTCGAGACCCCACTGGAAGAGCAATGACTCCCACGCCCTGGCTGAGGCGTTGGTCAACACCACACGCTCTTCTCCACTGAGAACTCCCCTGGAGGGGTCCAGCCTCAACCTGATGTCAAAAGAACTCTGCCCCCACACCGAAGCGGACAGCAGCGTCCCGGCCGCTATTAGGAGAATTGTTACCCATAGTTGGCGCATCGGATTAAAATCTACCCTTTGATATAGCTCTTAATAAATATCGGGCTATCCGTCGGCGAGAAAAACAACTTTAAACGAGAGATTTTGTTGTACTTTAAAAAAAGAATATCCTGTATATTCAAATTTCTCCGCAGTTGTTAACGAAAAGGCATTTTTTCAATTTAGCTACCATCATAAACATCAGATGCTTATAATAAATTCGCATCTTTCTGCTCCGGTAAGTATCGATTGTATAAGCTCTACTTTGACCGGTTTTCCCAGCGCAGATTGAAACAATTGCTTGAGGTATCCAACACCGCATTGGCAATAAGTATTAGCAGAGAACAACTCTTTGGCATGCTTAACTTGCTCACAATAACATTTATTATAAGTTCCAATTATACTGTTATTATCTTTTAAGATAAATCTGTAACCTCCAGCACTGAATTTATTGAGAAATTCTTCAATCGATTGCGACTTACTCATCAATTGTTTTGCTCGGTTTCTTGCCGATGAGCTGCAGCATTCTAAGCCACAAGATTCCATGATCTTAGCGGCTGTCTCTTTATCAATCAGCTTATCTAATCTCTCGATAGCACCTTTTATCCAAGCTGCTTTTATGGCTTTATCAGATGCCGATTGAAATTGATCAATATCTTGCATAACTTTAAGTAAAACATCTCGATTGGTTTCCTGTTCAATGTTTCTGGCTAATCTCCCAATCCTCCCTGTTTTGGGGATTTTTGATTTCCGATTATCGCTTGATTTATTTTTTGACTTCATTTCAGAAAACTTCCAATTTTTCTTTTATTAAGTAGAAACCTACATATAACGGACAAATCCTCTACTCACAAATTCTATCACAGGAAGCTCTTCCTTACAACTTAATAGTTATCCTGCTCCACTTAAGATTGCTTTTACCCCGTTTACATAACAATTGCAATCCGGAATTGTTTGTGGTAGAATTTTTGTGAGCTGAGTCACAGATTGGCGATGGGGTCTGCTTTAATTTAAAAGTGAGTGGCAGTGAAGTCAATTGGGGTTGAGGGATATTTATTATGGATATATCTTCTTTCTTCCGAAGGAAGATGGTTAAATTGCAACAGGGGAGCTCAGTAGGAAAAAATGACTACTCGCTTCCTACCAGCCTTCGCTACCTGAAAGAGAGCCAGAAGGAGCAGAATCTCCCCCTCAAGGTCTCTATTATCATTGCTACAATAATCCATATGCTGCTTTTATGGATTGTATTTCCCAGCAAGCCTGTTGAGGTGGCTCAGCGCGAGATGAAACCCATCCGTATGGCAGCCATTCGCCCCTTCAAGCTACTCCCGCCTGCAGGTGGAGGTGGCAAGCCGAAAAAGGGAGTACCAAAAGTTAAGAAAAAGAAATATGTCATCCCCATCCCAGATCCCACTCCCGACGAACCAGAGCCGATAGTCCTCCCAGAGGAAGATGTGGTCTTCAGCGACACCAGCGATGTTGATACAGAATACGAGTTTGGCGTCCCTGAGGGTGTACCCGGTGGGAGAGGATTTGGTGGGGAGGGTCCCTATAGAATAGGGGGTAATGTTACCCCCCCTGAGCTGCTCAAGCAGGTAGACCCCATCTATCCAGACGAGGCGCGGAAAGCGCGCATTGAAGGGGATGTCGTAGTGGAGGCTATTGTTGACATTGATGGAAAACCGGTCCAGATGCGGGTGCTCCAAATCCCCGCCAAGGGGTATGGGTTTGAAGAATCAGCCCTTGAAGCAGTGGAGCAGTGGAGATTCAGACCGGGGATGCGCAACGGAAAGCCGGTGCCTGTCATCTTTTCGGTGATTGTCCACTTTACCATTAGCTGAGGGGCGGAGCTTCAGTACTGGCGGTCTTATCCTTTACAATCCCTCTTATAGCTTCCCCTTTCTCCTTTATTTCCTTAAGTGTAAGACCACACAGTTCATGGGGAAAAACCAGCCAGCTATCGGTTTCTTTCAAATAATAATGGGGCTTAAGCCCTGAGGAGCAGCGGTGGGGCTTGTAATAGAGGGTGGCTATTCTGATATCCGCAGGGAGCTTTTTTCCACCTATCTTCTTGATCATCTCAATTATCTGTTGAATGGTCAAACCCGTATCAAAAACATCGTCCACCAGAAGCAGCCGGTCATCCGGAGAGAGATGGGAGACAAGCTCCGAAACCCCCTCTATTCGCCCCTTCCCTTTTCGCTCTAATCCTACATAGGCTCCCGATTTAACGATAGCCAGGCTTGCTTCCCAACCCTGATACCAGAAGAACTCATGAAGGGCAATACCTATGGGAGCACCCCCTCTGCCGATAATTACCATAACCGTGGGGCGATAGTTGTCATACCACACGAGGGAAGCCAGCTTGAAAGAATCTATCTGAAGGGAGTTACCATCAATAAATATCTTTTTCATGGTTATAATAAATTCAGAGAATTCCTTCCCTTGGCGTAGGGGAACCTCCTGAACACCGCTATTCGTCGGGTATTAGGGTGATTACCAGAACCTTTTTACGGTCAACCTTCACTCTGGCTTTAATCGGTTTGCCCCAGTATCTCCCCTCGCCGGCGAACCAGATGCATATTTCATCCCCCTTTCTCACCAATCTGTCCGCTTTTACTTCCATCACCTTAACGAAGTCAACCCGATAAGCATAATATTTCACACCCCCTATTTCCACCCTTTCCATCTTCTTTACCAGGGCTTCGATGGAATAGTCGGTCTTATTGAAGCGAGTATAGGTCTGGTATCTCTCCCCAATGGTCAGCTTCCTTCCTTCAAAGTGCTGGACAAGCGAGGGTATCCCCTCCAGTTGGGGAGATTCGCTCAGCTCTAAAAACTCCTCGTTGAGCTTTTTCTTCGCCTGATAGAAGTAGAAGTAATCCCTCGTAACAGAGCTTTCAGTACTCTCGGGTATTAGCTGCCGCTCTACCAGCCTTGCTCGGTAATTCCTCCCTTTCCTGTCTTGCTGGGGATTGGTTTTGCCCTCTATGGTCCACAGGCTGAGCTTATAACTCTCGGTCTGGAGGTAGGAGCGAGAATAGCTCAGGGTTCCGGTATCAATGTCGCCAAACATGCCAACCAGTGTCCACCAGGAAAGGTCAGTCTCCACCTTATAGTGGTCGACCTCCTGAAAAGAAAACCCTTTCTCACCAGAAAGCTGGGCTCCTCCGCCAGAGGGGAACCACAGAACAAGGGCTAACATGAGGAGGAAAAACACAACCAAGCTTTTCATCTAATCTTTTGCCTCATCTTAAGATGTTCAAAGGCTGAGGGTATGTGGGGGACCTGATGAGCAACCTCAAGCTGGAATACATCAGAAAACACTCAACCGTAAAAAATGGGAAGCCAAAATAGCCTAATATCGGCATCTCAAATATCTTTATTTCCGGGAGATAGGGGACGGTATAAACCCATTTGGTATACGCCCAGTAGTTCCAGAACTCCCATAAAATACCGCACCAGAATCCCGCCAGCAGCAGGGAGACCAACCTCCGTCCATTCCCCTCTTTCCAATCCTTTAGCAAAGAATCCTTCTTGAAGCGGTAATTAACCGGCTCCAGAAGGAAAATAAATCCGAGCCAGACCAGAGGGGACATATAGTTGGAGGGGAAGATGAAAGGCAGAACCAGCGAGACCAATCCAATAAAGAAGAGAGGAGTAAGCCAGGGGGTAAAATCTCTCGGTCGCCACTGAGATAATCTTTTCACCCACCCAAAGCTGCTTATCAGCTCAGCGGTTTCCAGCAGTGCCGGTGTGATGGTTGCAAAGGCGATTATATATCCCAGCAACCGCATCCACATCTGAGGAGGAAGGTTAAGGTAATGCCAGCTGCGGATGAAGAGGTTGTAGAACTCAAATATAAGCCACATTCCGATAGATAGGGGCAACAGCAAGAGAAATTCCCGCGGGCGGCTGACTATTAAAGACTTTTTATTTATTCGGAGTACAATAGCATCGACCAAAAGGATATAGCCCCACCATGCAATGGGTGTGAAGAAGGCGGCTACTGGCTGCACCCCCCTCAGCATGAGAATCTCTGCTACTGCTATTATCCCTGCCCCGATGTAGCCGTGAATCCCCACCGCTCAATCGCTCCCTATCTGGCAAATAGCGGGATGATGGCTTCCTGAGGAGGAGAGGTAGTTACTTCCACTCCCTCCTTCCCCATGAACACATCAATCTCCGACCGCACTCCGAACTCCGGTAAATAGACCCCCGGTTCTATGGTAAAGCCCACTCCGGGAATGAGCTCCCTCTCGTCCTTGGTCTCCAGATTATCCATATTCACCCCGTTGCCGTGCACATCGGTAAGTCCGAGGCTGTGACCGGTCCGGTGGAAAAAATAGTCTGCATACCCTTTGCTCTTGATGAAACCTCTGGTCACATCGTCTACCTGCCAGCCGTAGACCTTCTCCCCCTGCTCAACCTTTTCTTTTATGAATTCCACCGCCGTATCGCGTGCTCCCTTGACCACCGCGAAGAGCTCACTATATTTCTGAGGTACTACCTCCCCGGCATAAGCCATCCAGGTGATGTCGGCATAGGCGCTCTTGGCTATATCCTGGCGCGCCCATATATCTAATAAAAGGAGGTCTCCCTTCTTGATGGGCTGGTGTATCTCCTTGGTAGGATTATAGTGGGGGTTGGCGGCATTGGCATTGACTGCCACAATGGGCGCCTCGGTGCTGACTAGACCATGCTTACGATAACGTTCCACCACCCACTGCTGGACCGAATATTCGTTAAGCTCTTCACTCTTTGTCAACTTTTGAGCGACCATGTCAAAGGTTTCATCCTTAATCTTCATCAGCTCTCCCGCGGCGTACTTGTGGGTCTGATAGATGTCATGGTCCCAACGAGCCTCAAAATACTGTACCAGATTAGCGGAGGTAACTACCTCCACTCCCATCCCCTTTATTAGTTCCAGCATGCCGGCATCCACCTTGGAAACATAGGGAATGGAGCTTCGTGGTGAGTATTCCATGGCTACTGCCCGACTCCCTTTGAGGAGCTGGGAGAGCTTAGCCTCCATATCGCGCCATCCCACATAGGTCTTCTTGGGAACATCCAGCTCGGGATAGTTATCCTTCTCTATTTGATGGACCAGGGCAACCGCATCGCCCCGGAATGGGATAAATAAATACCAGCGGCGGGTTTGCATCCCGCTGAGCCCGGTCAGCTCGTAAGCAATGGAATTGATATGGTGGAAATCGTAGATTAACCATCCATCAAGCTTCTGGCTCTGCAAAAAATCCTGTACTTCTGAGACCCTGATTTTCATTTTCACCTCTCCTCTTGCTCATGTGGTTAAATACGAAAATAGAACACTTTACCTGTTTCTTATTTGGATTTATTTATACCAGAGTCTACTTAAATAGTCAAGGAATTCCGGCTCTACTTTTTAGGGGCATTCCCAGTGAGGCTATTCCAGGGTCCGGGCTAATAATCCTTTCGGTAGAAGAGGTAGATGGTAGCGCCAAAGACTGCGCCGCCGAAAAGCAGGGAAGACCACAGAGGCATCCAGCTGGTAACCTCCTTTCCCTCGACCACCAGGCGGGTGATATTGCCCAGCTCTGTGGTTTTGGGAAAGATATAATAGAGAACCCGGATGAGCACCCTGGAGGACTGATGGGTAAAAAAGCGAAGAATCCGAGGCTGCTGGAGTAATAAGAGTAGGGGGCTAATGGCGTAAGCGACCAGGAAGGTTATCATTATTGATAATCCTGTGCTCTGAGCGAGTATGCCAACAAAAGCGAGTATGGTGAGCAACACAGCGTAGCTGATGATTATGGTCAGCCCGGAGACGAGAAAGCCGATATTCCAGATACCGGTCTTCGCAGAGAGGACCAGCCAAATCCCAAAGATGAGAAAAAAGACATTGAAGGTCACAATGGCTAAGTTGCCAAGGAACTTGGCGACAATTATCCCCGTGCGGGAGATGGGCTTGGACAGCAGCAGGTCTATGGTTCCTTTCTCCTGCATGCTGGGGAAGAGGCTGGCGGTAGCAAAAAGCGAAATAAAGATGCCGCCGGCGAACAGGAGCGAGGCAATAGCCGACTCAGCGGTAAATATGAACTTCTCCAGGTCGAAAGGAGTATCCCCAGCCGACTGACCGAAGATGGTAGCCAGCCCCAAGGCTCCCTCTACTACATCTATTTTTAAGGCGAAGATAAAGATAAGAATGGTCAGCAGCGAGAGGGCGGTGAATCCCAGAAAGAGCTTCTTGGCTAACGATTCCCGAATGGTATCCGTAATTACCGCCGTCAACTTCACTCCACCACCTCCCCTTCCCTGACAACCCGGATGAAAAGTTCCTCCAGGCTGGTTCTCTTGGGCTCCAGAGAGAGCAGCTCCACCTTATGCTTCCGAAGGAGGTCGATCACCGAGTTCAGGGTGGCGGTGCTCTCGGCGCAGAGGCGCAACTTCTCGTTGTCCCGGCTATAAGAAACCACCTTGCCCTTAATCTCCTGCTCCACCACCGGAGGGAGGTGGCTCACCCGCAGCTCATACTCATGCGGGGCTCGGGTTAGCTCCTCGAGGGAACCCGACCTGATAACCCTCCCCTCATGCAGGATGGCGATATGGTCGCATATCATCTCCACCTCGGAGAGAAAATGAGAGTTAAGGAAGATTGTCTTCCCCCTTTCCTTCAGCTCAAGAAGAAGATCCCTGACCTCGCGCCTGCCAATAGGGTCGACCCCAGCAGTCGGCTCGTCAAGAATCAGCAGGTCGGGGTCGTTAATCAGAGCCTGAGCCAATCCGAGCCGCTGCATCATCCCCTTAGAATACTTTTTCACCTTCACCTTCCTCCATTCCTGCAGCTTCGCCAGGGGGAGAAGCTCATCAATCCGCTGACAACGCTTTTCCAGAGGTATTTCGCTCAGCTTGCCGAAATAATGGAGCACACCTTCGGCGGTCAGGTAGGGAGGGTAGCGGTGGTCTTCGGGGAGGTAGCCCACTCGCTGACGGCAATGGTAGTCGCTTATGGGAAGCCCGAAGATGTTGGCACTGCCCAGGGTGGGATAGGTTATCCCTAATAAAATCTTCACCAGGGTGGTCTTCCCCGCTCCGTTGGGACCGATAAGACCGAAAATATTCCCCTGCGCCACCCCAAGCTCTACCTGTTGCAAAGCATCCACCCGTCTCTTCCGAAACAGGCTCTTGAAGGTCTTGGAAAGCTTGAAGGTTTCTATGACTTTCATTGAGACACCTTACCTGGAACTGGTTAAAAAAATCTCATCATCTTTTACTATACGGAATCTTACAAGATAAGGTTCCCGAGGAGGCTATAATTAATTCCGGACAGATAAGAAATGATAAAAGTCTTTTTCCTCTCCAGCTCAGGAAAAGGCTTGCCCATACTCGGATTATTCCTCCTCTGGTAAGCCATCTTCCACCGCCAGAGAGCTGAGACAAGGGATAGTTACTCTTTTACCTTGCGGTGTTTCTCCACCTCTTCTTCATAGTATTTGCGGAAGAGGACATCCCATTCCTGGCTTCCTTCCGGTATGTCCTTCTGCATACCTCTTATTCGCTGGCGGGCCCTGTCTTCCAGCTCTTCGTCCCTTTTTAGCTCCTGTATTATAATGCGGACTATCTCGTTGCGGATCTCGTTCTTATCCTCTTTAAACTTTACATCCTGGTCCTGTTCCAGAGCATCGATAATTAGATGGGACATATGGATAATCTTATCATGGGATAATCTCATCCCTTTAACCTCTCTAAGCTCTGTCTCTCCTTTGTGGTTACAAAATCCCCCTTGAGCTTACTTTCTCAGATTATAATATTTCTGTCCTTTACCAGCTTTGCTTTAATCATTTTGAACATCTCATAATACTCTATCTCGTTGCGTCTGAGCTCATCAGAGTGCTTGCTGAGAATTTCTCTCACTTCCTGATTGAGCTTGTCTTCTACCATCAGCTCCTCGGTGATTACATGGGCTACTTTCTCGGTAAGCTGGTCAACATTTTCCGTCTCTATTAATCCCTTTTTTACTAATGATTTCACCATCTCAAAGGAGAGCAGGTCTATCTGATTATTAGTCAGCCTCATGGTCCAATCTTCTTTTTTTTGATAACTTCTTCTTTAACTTTACCTTCCTGGGAGAGGATTTGTTGTATTCGTTTTATTCTTTCGTTGGCAAAATCCCCCTGTTTGGTATTTTTATATTTCTCCGCCACCCTCTTGTAGAGCTTAATAGCCTCATCCCACTTCTTCTCTTTCTCATATATCTCCCCTGCCTTGAAGCAGGCGGTCATCGCCCACATGGGATTGGTGGGATGGAGGTAGGTTACCTTTAGATACTCCACCACCGCTTGCTCAAGCTTCCCCCACAGGTAGAAGCACTCACCCAGATAGAATTGCACCTCGGTTTTGATGTCCTCATCTTTGACCTGGGTTAATAGGCGACGGCAAGCATCAACTGCTATTTGATACTGGCGGGCGACCATCATCACCCGAATCAGTCTCATCTGCTCCTCCACCATTCTGGTAGCTTCCTCCAGGCTGGTGAGGAATCTCTGGTAGTGGGCTATGGCCTGGTCGGTGTCGTGGAGCTGTTCGTAGGCGTATCCGATCAGATAACTCAACCTATCGACTATATTGATAAAGGCGGGGTTTTCCAAACATATTTTGTAATGGGTAATTGCTTCCTCCCATTGCTTGGTTTTGAAGTAACAGGTACCCAGCTTATGGCGAGCATCGGGGGCAAGCTCACTTTGCGGAAAACCTTCTACCACCGCTTTATAATAGGGAATTGCTTGGTCGAAATTATCTTGCTGATAATATATCTCCCCCGCCTTATAATTGGCCTGGTCTGAGACCGGGCTGTTAGGAAAATCTTTCAGCAGACCGTTATAGGCTTGCAGCGCCTCCCTCTTCCTTCCCTTGGAGAGGAGGTTATCCCCCTTTGCCAGCCGCTCTTCAGCTCGCAGGAGGCTGCCGGGGTTATAGAATGCGAAAAGCGGCAGGTTGAGGAGAAGGTTCTGATAATCGCCTCGCTCCAGCAGGGTTTCCTCAATCCGCTGCTGAGCAAGGGGGGCAAAGTCTCCCTCGGGGAACTTTTCAATGAGTTGCTCAAAGACCTCCACCGCCCGTGGCGAATTCTTCAAGGTAAGATAATTGTTAGCTATCAGCCACAGGGAGTGCTCGGCATACCTGCTGTGAGGAAAACGGCGAACAAGCTCTTCAAACTGCTGGTTCGACTCCTCAAAGCTGCCCGCTGACAGATGACTCCAACCTATCCAGTAAAGGGCTTCCTCAGCCTGAGGGCTATCCGGGTATTTCTCCAGTAGTCGGGTAAACTGCTGAACAGCTTCCTGGTAGCGCATTTCCTTGTAGTATCCCCAGCCCACCTGATAGATTGCCTCTCTTACTCTCTTCTCATCGGTATCGACGAAGCTGTTGAGGATGCTACTGAAATTCTCTCTGCCGCGGTCGTAATCCTTGAGTTCGTAGCGGGCTTTGCCGAGATAGTAATTCGCCTCGCTGAAGAGGTGGCTCTTCGGATAATCCTTCAAGAGGCTCTCCAGATGGGAGATACACTCGTCCCATTTTCCCTGCAGAAATGCTGTCTTCCCCCGGTTGAGCAGGGCGCTCTCCCTCCATTCCGAATCGGGAAAGCTCTCCACCACTGCTCCAAAGCTCTCCCTAGCTCCCGAATAGCGACCGAGGTTCATCAGGATTTGCCCCAACAGAAAGTAGCTATCATCAAGCAGCTCGCTCTGAGGGTAGCTGTTGACCAGTTGATTGAGACTTTGCACCGCCTGATTGTAATCCCCTTTCATAAGCCACGACCTCACAATCATCATCTGGGCGAGGTCGGAAAGCTCTCCCCCTTTGCTGATGTGTATCATCTGCTGAAACGACTTTATCGCCTGGTCATAGTCCTTTTTGGTCTCGTAGTAGAGCTGTCCAATCCTGAACCACTGGCGATAGGCTTCCTTCTGGTCGGCGGTGGTATGACAGAAGCTCTCCAGGCTCTTGAGCCCTTCATCCACCTGGTCCAGCGTAAAATAGCACTCTGCCAGCGAAAGATGAGCCCGGGGCGCCAGCTCATCCTGGGGGTACTGTTCCAGAAGCTGACGGAAGGTCTTAATAGCTGCCTGATACTCCTGCATCAGTATCAGAACCTCCCCCTGGTGTATGAGCTTCTGGGCAGGACTCTGTTGCAGGGGTGGAATCAACTCCCTTATCTGACGGTAAGCCTGCTCATATGCCTTCTGGTGATAGTAGCACCAGCTCAGGGCAATGGCTGCATCGCGGTCGCCGGGGCGAACGGTCAGTATCGAGCGGAACCTCTCTGCCGCATCATCATATTTTTTCTCATCGTAGTATATCAGACCCAGGCGGTAGTCGACCTCAAGCTGCTCATCGGAGCTTAATCCCTCCCTTTCCTTGAGAAGGTCCCGGTAAAGTCCCTTTGCCTTTCCCAGCTTTTTGAGCTGGAAATAGGCATCTGCCAGCTGTAGCTTAACCTGAAGCGAGGGACTTTGTTCCATCATCTGCTCCAGCATCGATGACGCTCGCTGGTATCTCTCTGTATCTGTATAAAGCTTTACCAGTTTCCTGCGGGCTTCCTGTTTGAGGGAGGGCTCAAAATCCGGGTGAGACACGATGGCTATATAAATACCCTCCGCCTGGAGAAGCTGGTTGGAGAGCTGATAGGCAGCGGCTAACAGAAACAGCGCATTCTGGTAATGCTCACCCTCGGGAAACTCATCCACTACAGACTGGAGAAAACGAACAGCCTGGTCGAACCGCTGGAGCCTCAGATAAATCTCCCCTGCCCGATAGCTCAGCTCCTGGCGATGGGCGCTTTGGGGATACTTCTGGAGGAATATATCAATGCGCTGGGCAGCCAGCTCATAAATCTCATCCTTTAATAAACCATGGATCAAAATGTAATCTTCGGCTTCTCCAGATTGCTCCTGAATTGTGTCAGCCGAAAGAGGGTAACAGATACAAGTCCCTATCACCATAGCTATTATCAAAATGGAGCGAAACATCCTATATCTCCCTTTTTTCAAAAATACATACTACCACAAAGGGGGATGGAATTCAACTCTGAAGGTGCACTCTTCCCTAAAAAACCTGGCACCTCAACCCTCCTTATGAAGGGCAAGAATTGAATGCTCAGTCATAAGATAGGAGCATCAATTCAATCCCAAATTTTTCGTTGAATCAACGCCGAAAATTAGGTAAAATAATGGTGTCTTTATATAATCACCTTAAACAAAATATTAGTAATGCGTAAACATAATAGAGTTGTATTATTGCTATTTTTCTATTTATTGGTATGGGGAGTTGGTCTTCACGCACAGGAAACTGAAGGGGAAGAGGCTAAGAAGAAATACTCAGCCACCACCAGCTTCTCAGCCATAGCGTCCTCGGGCAACGCCAAAGAGTTCACCTTCAGCCTGGAATCAACGCATAAGTTTGCCTTTGATAAATCACAATTAGACCTGTATGTGGGCACTATTATATCGGCAAGTGATGGGAAAAGAACCTCCAACCTCTATAATGGATACCTCAAATACAAACGAAATATCAGGCAAAGGAGCTACCTCCTGGGGCTCGTCAGCTACGAACGCAATACCTTAGCGGGATTCAGCAGCCGTTATTCTCTTTCTCTGGGGGTGGGGCATTATATTGTTAAAACTGAGAAAAGAGAGCTCCAGATTGAAGGAGGACTTGGGGGTACCATTGAATACCTAATGCCCAAAGTGGGGAACCAAACAAGCCCAGTCAATGGGAGTGCTCACTCTGGCAAGAATGAATATCTTCAATCCAGGCTTTTTGTCAGAGGGGCTATGGCTATCTCGGAATCGGCAACCATTTCGCAGGAAGGTCAATTTCTGTTCAATATGAAAGAAGCCGAGGATGTGAGAATCTACGCCAACACCGCGCTCACCGTAACCATGGTCAAGCATCTCGCTCTGCAGATGGGATTGAAAATAAAATACGACAACCAGCCGGTGCCGGGATATGTGAAAACAGATATCATCACCCTCTCTGCCATAGTGATAAGCTTTTAATGACGCCAACTCTGAAAATAGGCATTTTTCCTTTGTAAAAGAACTTCAGCGATAATGTTTTAACTTTCACCTGGCTGCACTGTATAAAAAACTTAAAAAATTGCTGAGCATTTATGCTTCTTTCTTATTAATAAGTCTCGGATAAATGAAAAATCTTGCCTTGACAAAAGGGGGAAATTTCATTAAGCTGTGAGCAAGCAGGAGAGAGAAAAATTAAGGCTGCTTTACATCCAAAACCTTATATTTTTATCTAAAGGAGTGAGTCTATGATAAAACGGTCAGCAACTTCGTTATTCATTATGTCAGCGTTAGTCATCCTCTTTTTGCTTCAATTCCCTGCCGCGGCTGACTTCAAGCCGCTGGAGGTCAAGAAGCATGTGCTGGATAACGGACTGGTCATCCTGACCCTGGAGGACCACTCCGCACCTCTGGTGACTTTTCAGATTCACTACCGGGTCGGCTCGCGCAATGAGCGCACAGGCATCACCGGCATGGCCCACCTGTTTGAGCACATGATGTTCAAGGGCTCCAAGAAATATGGTCCCGAGGAGCTTGACCGCATCGTCCAGGACAACGGGGGAACCCTTAACGCCTTCACCAGCACCGATAACACCACCTACTTTGAGAATTTCCCCTCCGATAAGCTGGAGCTGGCCGTGGAGCTGGAGGCGGAAAGGATGGAAAACCTCAACATCGCCACTGCACCCGAGGAGAAAGCCTTAGCCACCTTCACCTCCGAGCGGGAGGTGGTCAGGAGTGAGCGCAAGATAATGGAGAACTCCCCTTACGGTCCGGTGGGGGAGCTCCTTTTTGCCACCGCCTTTACTGCCCACCCCTATCAATGGTCGGTTCTCGGCTGGGATTCCGACCTCAGGGCTATTTCCCTCAAAGACTGCCAAGATTTCTACCGCACCTATTACGCACCAAATAATGCGGTGGTAGTGATTGTGGGAGATTTCAATACCGAGGAGGCAGTAGCTCTGGTGAAGAAGCGCTTCGGTCATATAAAAGCGCAAACTCCGCCTCCACCGGTGCGGGCAGAGGAGCCGGTGCAGCGGGGTGAGAGGCGAGCAATATACAAGAAGGTAGCCCAGTCTCCAGCCTTCTTTGCCGGCTATCACATCCCCAACCTCACCCATGCCGACTACCCGGTGGTAGAGATAATTGACACCATCCTCTCCCAGGGTCGCTCTTCCCGTCTCTATCAAAGGTTCATCAAGACCGGCAAAGCCCTGGATGTAAGCACTTACAGCAACGGCACCATAGACCCCAATCTGCTGGAAGTCATTGCTATAGCCAAGCCTGAGAGTGACATCTCACAACTGGAGAAAGAAGTGTTCGAGGAGATTGAAAAACTGTATGACAATCCGGTGTCTGAGGAAGAGCTGGAGAAGGCGAAGACCTTGTTAGAATCGGGTTTCCTCAACGGGCTACAGCGGAACTTTAGCAAAGGGTTGCGCATTGGAATGGCGGAGGTGCGAAGTGGAGACTACCACATGGTCAACAAGCAGATAGACCTCTGGCGGACAGTCACCCCGGAGGACATCATACGGGTAGCTAAGGAATATCTGCACCCCGACAACCGGACGGTGGTGACCCTGGTTCCCATCAGCCCGGAGGAAGCCAAGAAGTTTTAGCTCCCATAAATGAAAGAGCTATCTTAAAGGAGAAATATCGCCATGAAAAAATGGTCCCTTTTGATACTAACCATAATAGCGATTTTTATTACCGCAGCCATTCTGGAGCCTCAGGAGGCTGGAAGGGTAAAACTTCCACCCCAGGTGAGGGCTAAGCTGGATAACGGTCTTGAGCTGATAATGGTGGAAGACCACGAGCTGGAGCTGTTCACCGCATACCTTCTGATAAAGAGCGGAGCCACTTTCGACCCTCAAGGAAAAGCCGGTCTGGCAGATATCACCAACGAGATGCTGCGCCTGGGAACCACCCACCGGAGCAGCGAGCAGATAGACCTTGAGCTCGACTCCATCGGAGCTTCGCTGAGCATCTCGTCCAACTGGGACGGGACTTATGTCTCCATCAGCGCCATATCCCGGAAGTTCGACCAGGCGATGGACATCTTCAGCGATGTGGTTCTTAACCCAACCTTTCCCGAAGAAGAGCTCGCCATTTTGAAAAGCCGCCTTTTGGGAGAGATAAAGGTGAGTAGGGATAGACCGCAGACCATCGCCAGCGAGAGCTTCTACAAGCTCCTGTTCGGCAAACACCCCTATGCCCATCCCCTGGCGGGCACCGAGGAATCCGTCTCCTCCATCAGCAGAAAGGATATACTCTCCTTCTATCAGAAGTTTTTCATCCCCAACAACGCCGTGATGGTGGTGGCCGGGGATATAAATCCTCAACAGATAAAGGATAAGATTGCCGCCAGGCTCAATCAGTGGAAGAAAGGGAAGCTCCCCGAGGGAAGGTGGGCTGCGGTCGCCCCACCCAAGGGAATGAATATTTACCTCATCGATAAGCCCGACCTCACCCAGACGGAAATACGTATGGGGCACCTGGGCATCAGCCGGGACAATGAGAATTACTTTCGCCTTCAGGTAATGAACTACAACCTGGGGGGAGGGGGCTTCCTCTCCCGGTTGTTGAAACATATCCGCGCGGATAAGGGTTACACCTACAGCATAAGCAGCAGCTACAGCGCCCGAAAGCTGGTGGGACCCTTCCTCATCTCCACATTCACCCCCAACAAGACCACCATCAATGTAATCCGGGAATCCCTTGAGATTGTTAAGGACATCCATAATAACGGCATAACCCCCGAAGAGTTAACCTCGGCGAAGAACTACCTCATCAGCAGCTACCCGTCTCGTTTTGAAACCATCAGTGATGTTGCCTACCAGATTCTGGGAATTGAACTCTACGGATTAGGCAAAGGTTATGTGGAGACTTATCAAGAGAAAATTGACCAGGTGACCCTGGAAGATATCAAGCAAGTAGCTCAGAAGTATCTTGACCCCTCTAATATCCTCATCGTGGTGGTGAGCAACGCAGAGGAGGTCAAAAGCGACCTGGAAGGCATGGGAAAAGTGGAGGTGATACCCTTCTCCAAGAGTTAAGATTGGTCAACCACAAGCCTATTTAGGAGATAACACTCCTACCGGAGAGGAGGGTGATTTTTTAGTTGAATATTCTCGTTTTTCAAATATAATAAGGGAAACGGGATATTTAGATGAAGAATGAAGCTTCTTCGGGGGTATATTTATCTGTAGTAATCCCCATCTATAACGAAGCCCCCAATGTCGCTGAGCTGCTTAAAGAGATAGAAGATACCCTCCATGGGCTCGCCGGAGGATATGAGGTTATCTTCATCGATGATGGGAGCACCGACGATACCTTTGCCCGCTTAGAAGAGCTTGCCCGGGGGAAGCCCCATATCATGGTCTTACGCTTCGGAACCAACTTTGGGCAGACCGCCGCTCTCTCAGCCGGATTCCACCATGCCCGGGGGGAGGTGGTGGTCACTATGGACGGCGACCTGCAGAATGACCCCCACGACATACCCCACCTGTTAGAAGCCATTGAGCAAGGATACGACATCGTCAGCGGATGGCGTAAGAACCGAAAAGACAATTTCCTCTCCCGTCTCATCCCCTCCATTGTCGCCAATAAACTCATCTCTATGATAACCTCTGTAAATCTGCATGACTACGGATGCACTCTCAAGGCTTACCGCCGGGATATCATAAAGCACATTGAACTCTACGGTGAGATGCACCGTTTCATCCCAGCCCTGGGTAAATGGGCGGGCGCAAGTATTACCGAGATAGAGGTAAACCATCGTAAAAGAAGATACGGGAAATCGAAATACGGGATATCGCGCACCTCCCGTGTCCTTCTCGACCTGCTGACAGTAAAATTTTTCCTCAGTTACTCCACTCAGCCGATTAAGGTCTTCGGCAAGCTGGGGTTGTACTCAGTGCTGGTGGGCTTCCTGACCTTCTTCGTCGTTCTGGGTCTCCGCATCTTCAAACGTATGGATATGACCGGAAACCCCCTTCTCTACTTCTCCATCTTGGCGCTTCTGGCTGGGATACAGTTTATTGTTATGGGTCTTCTGGGGGAGATTCTGATTCGCACCTATTATGAATCTCAAAAGAAGCCCATTTATATCATCAAAGAGAGAATCAACTGAGAGGAACTTCCATGGAGGAGACAACTCAACTTACCGAGGAACAGAAAAAACAGCTCCTTTCCCTTGTTCGGGAGACCATCAGGGAGTATCTGACCACCGGGAAGCGAAAGGAGTTTCATACCGAGGATGAAGCCCTTTTGCAGAAATCGGGCGCCTTCGTAACGCTTAAAAAGAAAGGAGACCTGCGGGGCTGTATTGGTTACATTATCTCTGATCTACCGCTTTATCAAACGGTTATCGACGCCGCCATCTCTGCGGCTACGCGTGACCCTCGCTTCCTACCCCTGGAAAGCGACGAGCTGGACCAGGTGACCCTGGAAATCTCGGTCCTCTCACCCCCCAAGGTGATCACCAATGCAGAGGAAATAGAGGTGGGAAAACACGGACTCATCCTCACGCAGGGGCTCAATCGCGGGCTCCTTCTTCCCCAGGTAGCTATCGAGCAAGGGTGGGATAGACTCACCTTTCTCCAGCATACCTGCTTTAAGGCGGGGCTTCCCTCCGATGCATGGGAAAAAGGGGCTATTATGGAGGTATTCTCCGCCCACGTATTTGGCGAGGAGGAAGAACCCTCCTGATGTCCCTTTGCTAAGTAAGCGAAAAGGAGCTTAGTGCTTCTTCACCACCTGGTCGCCAACTTCAAGCTCTTGTAAGGAATAAATTACCTTTCCGGTAGCCGTCTTTTCCTCCACCATTAAGATTACCAACTGCCCGAGGATGGTGGCTATTTTCTGCCCGCTCACGCCGCGAAAGATGTAGTATATATCACCCAGAGCAACCCCATCTTCCTTACCCAGGTCGATATTAACGATATTCCCCTCGCTGAAATTTACCATATCGTCCTTCACACTCACAATATATCCGATGGTATCTTGCTCGGCGATGGGTACGAACTTCTCTGGTGGGGGAATCTTGGCGGACAGGGGAACAGGAACCTGGATAAAGGGACGCAACCAGTCGTTGAGTTCTATGGCATCGCAGGAGCTGATCACCCGAGCAATGGCGGAATTGGTCTCGGTGACCAACACCTGAACCACTCCTCGCTGACTCACTGCTACCCCTATTTTCTCGCCAGTCTTTGGATGGCTTATCGACCTTTCGTCCCGTAAAACAGTCAGTTGGTCTCCGGGACGCAGCCCATAGGCACTCCCCTGATTGAGATACACTATGTCCCCTTCCGCCAAACCGACTGTGCCTGCTTCTTCAGCACCCACAATGCGCATCTCATGGTTGTCCCTTTCAGGGAGCACAATCTCGGCGCAATGCATATCGGTTTGGTTAGCTACTGGCTCCAAGGCCACCGGGGGACGAGTAATCCTCGGCGGGGTTGGGGCTTCTACCTCCTCTGCTGGAGGTGTTATCTCTTCTACTGGCTCCTTGGGGGTAACTACCTCTTCTTCTGGTTTCTTGGGGGGTACAACCTCTTTCTCAGGGGGAGCAGTGAGTCAGCGAGGAGTGGTTCAGGTGTTGGTCACCGAGACCAATTCCGCCATTGCTCGGGTGATCAGCTCCTGCGATGCCATAGAACTCAA
>CABWKN010000040.1 GCA_902505605.1 Candidatus Guanabacterium sedimentis | reverse complement strand
CACACCACCAGGGTGTCTATGAAGGTCTGGGTCATAGAGACCAGCGCCTGCCTGACGGGTTCGTCGGTCTTAGCGGCAGCCGCTGCTATGGGGGCGCTCCCCAGACCCGACTCGTTGGAGAAGACTCCCCGGGTCACCCCTTCCCGGATGGCCATCATCACCGCAGCCCCGGCAAAGCCTCCCACCGCCGCCGTGGGGGTAAAGGCATGCTTCAAGACCAGAAGGAAGATTTCAGGGATACGAGTATAATTTATGACCACTATGGTCAGGGAGGTTCCCACATAAAAGACTATCATCACCGGCACCAGCAAGGCGGTCACCTTGCCGATGCTCTTTATTCCTCCCAGAATCACCAGGGCGGTGGCTACCGCTAATATCAGTCCGGTGGCCCAGAAGGGCACATTAAAAGTGGCTTCTACCGCATCGGCTACCGAATTAGACTGCACCATATTCCCGATGCCAAATGCGGCAACGGAAGCAAAGATAGCAAACACCACCCCCAGCCATCGCTGCCCCAGCCCTTTGCTGAGATAATACATCGGTCCGCCACTCATAGTGCCAAACTTATCCCTCACCCGGAACTTGACCGCCAGCACCGCCTCAGAGTACTTGGTGGCCATGCCGAACAGCCCGGTAATCCACATCCAGAAAAGCGCTCCCGGCCCCCCGGCGGTAATAGCCGTGGCTACTCCGGCGATATTCCCCGTGCCCACCGTAGCCGCCAGCGCGGTCATCAGAGCCTGAAAGTGGCTTATATCCCCCTCAGAAGGCTTATCCTCCTTCCGCTTGACGAGAGCCAACCACAAAGAATAACCCAGAGCCTTCAGCTGAACGCCACGAAGCAAAACGGTAAGATATATCCCGGTGCCCACCAGCAACACCAGCATGGGTGGACCCCATACCCAGGCTCTCACTTCTCCTAAGAGCTCAACCAGACGCTCTTGCATAGGCAACTCCTATTATGAAATCGAAATGTTTGCGGTTTTATCCATTCACAGGAGGCTATTTTACAGGACAACCCTTTACTGGTCAATAAGAATTACACTGTCGCCGCAGACAAAAACTTCTGCCGAACAACATAAAATTGGAAGGGGAAAAAATCGTTTTTACAGCAGGGTCAGTAACTTAAGCCCCGCCCGGAGATGGGGATACCACAATTTATAGCATTTTTCTCTTGACATATGCAAATATATAGCGTATATTGTAACAATAATGTCCTTCCAAAGGTTGAATTATGTAATATTCATTACAGGTTATGTAAAAAGGAGATTGTAGTATTCACCAATTGAGTAGGAAGGAGGGATAACACAGGATGAGAATATTAAAGGCATCCCTCTTGGTCGGTGCCTTGATGATAGTCAACTTCAATTTCACTTTACTGCAGCACCTATCCACCGAAAAGGGAGACCCCTCTTCACAAGAGGTCGTCTCCCCGGAAAAGCAGCAAATAGCAGACCTCCAGCAGAAGCTCAACGAGTTGAAGTTGACAATGGAGATACGAGATTACCTCGACCAGTACAGCGAGGAGCTCCCACTGAGAGACCGCAAGGAGATAGCCCAAACCATCCTGGACGCCAGCAAGAGATACAAGGTGGAGCCCAAGCTCATCATTGCCGTTATAGAGACGGAGAGTTCTTTCCGCAAGAAGGCTGTCTCACCCAAGGGGGCCATGGGCTTAATGCAGATTCTGCCCTCTACCGGATTCGCCCTGGCCAGGGAGCTCGATGTGGACTTTCAGGTAGATAATCTTCTTAACGACCCACTGCTGAACATCCTCATGGGAACCTATTACCTGAAGAAGCTCCTCCAGCAATTCGGAGACCTGAATCTGGCACTGACCGCCTATAACATGGGTCCGGGGAAGTTGATGGAACTTGCTAACCGGAACATTTCTCTTCCTCGGGACTACTACCAGAGGGTCCACCACTACCGGCGGAGGATCGACATAGAGCAGGAATAAAGCTGAAGTCCCGGCAGTGACCGATGGGGAGGAGAGACTCCTCGGCTAAGACAATTGATACCGCTGTAAGGCTTTTACCCCCATCCTCATAGGAAGCCAGGTCACCAGGGCTGATACCAGCACCACCCCTCCGTAAAAAGGGATAGTGTAAACCCACCCTCCAAAATGGGGGTCAAGTTGCCTGCTGAGATGCAGGTACACCGGGTTGACCTCCAGCCCGACAATAGTGGCAATATAGACCAGACTGATAATCATATAGAACAGACCCCCTGTTCCCACGGCAATTTTGGCGTAGTTCTCTACCTCAAAGCGAGGAAACAGAGCCCCCATTCCTACCCCCAGTCCGGTGAGAGCAACGCTCATCAGAAATATGGTGCCCAGTGACATGGTCATAAAGTAGCTATCCACTTTAAGCAGGAGATTGGAAGCGTATACCAGAACCTCGGCCAGCAAAAGCAGGGGGATTACAAAGAGGAAGAACTTGCTCCACAGGAAGCCCCGATAATGTATAGGGGAGGAGTGGATTATCCAGAAGCTTTTTCCCTCCACGCTGGTAGCCGGAAAGGCAAAGCGGGCAGCTACCGCGGCCAAAACAAACCCTCCTAACCCCAGGTTACCAAAGGAGATAATGTTTCTGAAAAAGGGTGTGGGCAAGGGTATATTCTTTATATTGAACAGATAGATAAATATCAGCGCCCCTAAAAGGAAGAGCTGCGACCATTGGGTGGCATCCCTGAGGAACACCTTGACATCCTTAATTAATAGCGCCCGATAGATGGGGTTGACCCATTTCAGCACCCCTCGAATGCACCTGTCCAGCAGGGTGCCTTCCCGCAGGCGATGCGATTTCTTCTTCGACTCCTGGGCAGATGCCCATCCCTCATAATACATCTTTCTGGCTATGAGCAGAAGCAACCCTATGGTGCCCACAGCGGCGACTAACATAAAGGAGAGATAGCGGCTCAGGTTCAGATAGTCGCCGCTCCTGGCGAACAGCAAGGCTTTGGTAGCCCAGAAGCTGGGGAGATAAGGGGAGGAGGGGACGGTAAGGCTGCTCAGCATATTGGCTAAATCCTCGGCGCTGCCCGGGTTCCATAGCTGCTCCGGTCGGAGAAGCCTGATGAGGATAACCATTATCACCAGGCATATCACCCCCAGACCGGTGAGGAGTTGGTGGATTCTCTTTGCCGGTAAGAAGCGCATCAGGGAGAGGCTGACTACCCCGCCAATGGCTGCCGGGGTGAGGATAAATAAAAGCATAATCCCACCAAGCATCAGATAGTAGAACACCCCCGCCTCAAAGACCCTTCCGTAAGCGGCAAAGATGGGGAGGCTGAATATGAGAACCATATACGAGCTGTTGAGCATACCCCCCGACCATTTAAAGAAAAAGACATTCCCCCTTTTGAGAGGGCAGCTCATAAGAAGGTCGAGGTCCCGGGAGAGGTAGAGGGTAGGTATTGAGGTGAGCAGATTGCTGAACAGAAGCATGGAAAAGGAGGCTAAAAACACCATGCCCAGCAGGCGCTCGGTCAGACCGAGGACGAAAAAAAGCGGAAACTCCTCAATAGAGTTGAGATAGCCGAAGATGCGATGAAAAAACAGGTAATCCCCGGCAATGAAAAGGAGGCCAAGGGAGCCCAGCAGGCTCCCTTTAAAAAGAACCCCTTTTCTAAGATGGAACACCCTATGCTTGAGGATTAACCCTTGTGTCTTTACCAGCAGAATTAACCGATTCATCTTCTCTGGTCAGCTCCAGGAAAATATCCTCCAGACCGGTCTGGGGGATGGAGGCTCTCCTGCGGAGCTCCTCTCTGGTGCCTACGGCTACCAGTCTCCCGCGATGAATGATACCGATACGATGGCACAGCTCCTCCGCCAGAGAGAGGGTGTGGGTGGACATGAAGATGGTCACCCCCTGCTGGCACAATGTGGTGAACAGCTCTTTGACCAGCTTCACACCTTTGGGGTCCAAGGCTACCATGGGCTCATCCACCAGAATCACCCGCGGGTGGTGAATCAGAGCAGAGCAGATGACCAGCCGCTGCCTCATGCCATGGGAGTAGCTCTCAATAAGCTCGTCGCCCCAGGGGGTCAGCTCGAACTCCTCCAGCAGGGAGGCAATCATCGGCTTGTAGCTTTTTGAGTCTAAGCCGTAAACCTCGGCGATAAAAGTAAGGAACTCCCGCCCGGTGAGCTTTTCGTAGAGAAAGGAACGGTCGGGTATAAAGCCTACGATTTTCTTGGCTGGCAAGGGCTGCTGCACCACATCGAAACCCCCGATACGCACCCTTCCCGCCGTCGGTTTCAGCAAGCCTGCCATGACCTTAATAGTAGTGGTCTTCCCTGCTCCATTAGGACCAAGAAAGCCGAAGAACTCTCCCCGAGGAATGTTCAGGGTAAGCTCGTCAACAGCTACCACCCCGCCAAATCTCTTTTTCAGACGGCTGAGCTCTATCATTTCCCCTTCACAGGAAATTGATGATGACATATATTCCTTCTGGTAGAAATTATCCCACATCTGCCCTGGGATTGACAACCTTTTTACCTTGACCAAAGAGGATTCTTTCACTTATAGTATTCTTATAGGGTGGAGCTATGAAAGAGCTAAAAGAGATTATACCCCATCTTCTTGCCCTTGGGGGTAGGAGTAAGAAAGAGCTTCTTCAGTATATGCTCAAAAGCCTGTGGACAGATATAGTGGGCGATAAACTCAGCCACATAAGCCAGCCCACCACGCTGGAGGATGGTTGTCTGACCATTGAGCTATCCGATGCTGACTGGCTGCCTACCTTGCAGGAGATGAAGCATCTGATAAGGAAGAAGATTAACGACTACCTGCAGAAGGATTATATCACCAGCCTGAGCTTTAAGCTCAATCCCCACCTCCGCCCCTCCGGTCCACCGGAGAGGAATCGTCCGCTCCCCCCGGAGCCCGAAGAACTCTCCCCTCAGATGAAGGAGATAGTAGCAAGGATTCCCGACCAGGAGCTTCGAGCCATCTTCAGCCAAACCGTCCGCAAATACTTAGCCTTAACCAAAAAATCACCCTCATGAAGCTTGAAGAAAAAAGGGGAGAACGCAGAAGGGACCTCGATGCGGGTAAAAGGGGGTCGCCTTTTCAGCGGTGCCGTTTACCGGCGGGGGGAGTCCAGACTGAGGCTTTCAATGGAAGACTTCAATCGCTCTATCTTACGGGTAATAGCTTCCATGTCTCCCGGCTCAGCCGACATACCTTGTAAAACTTCCAGAGCTCCCTGGTAGTCCCTGTTTTCTTCCAGGCACTCAGCCAGGTTTATTTTGGCAAAGTACTCGGTTTCCTGAGAGACCTCCCTGCTCAGCAGATTTCGATATGCTTGAATGGCTGCTTCAAGGTCGCCCTGGAGAAGAAGGCAACTTGCCAGGCGAAGATAGGCCTGCTCCGCCCACTGCTGGTTGTCATCCCTTTTAATAAACTTCTGATAGTAATGTATGGCTGTGGTAGTATCGTTTAGCTGGTAATAGCATTCCGCCAGTTGGAAACACGCCTCCCCCCCCTGGTCAAGCTCACTGAAGGAGGCTAACAGCTGGCTGTATTGCTCAATAGCCCGTTGATAATCGCCATATTCGTCCTTATATATGTGGGCTATCAACATCCTTGCCCGATACTCATCGGGAGGGGAGGGATTTCTCTGCAGGAGTTTGTTGAGGAAACTCACTGCCTGAACAGGATCTCCCAGGTAGAGATAATAAATGTTCCCCAGCTCAAACAGAGCCTTTTTCACCAGGGGGCTATAAGGGTTTCTGATAATGAACTTCTGATAATGGCTGATAGCTTCGGTGTAATTCCCCTTCCTGCAATCGTTCCAGCCCTGGTTAAACTCCATCCTGATAGAGATAGGGCGGACGACAAAGATATATATGAGCCCAGCTACGAGTGGAATTGTGAGCGCAGTGAAATATAGCCCCTTGCGGTAGGCACGCAGACCTTTTCTTATGCGCAGCTTGAGCAGCCACTTTCTCATGCTTACTTTTCCGGGTATTAATCCTCTATGATTTTGGCAATACCGACCACGGAGTCACCCTCTCCGAGGTGGATAATTCTCACTCCCTGGGTATTTCTCCCCATCACTCTGATGCCGGAGACTTTCACCCTTATTATCTTCCCCTTAGCGGTTACCACCATGACCTCATCCTTCTGGTCGACCCACTTCACCCCGATGACAGGACCCCTTTTATCGGTGCTCTTTACATTTATTAAGCCTTTGCCCCCTCTTTTCTGGCGTCGATAAGCCTCCAGTTGGCTCCTCTTCCCATAGCCGTTGGCGGTGATGGTGAGGATGCTTTCCCCCTTGTCGCCCACTATCTCCATGCCCACTACCCAGTCTCCTTTTCTCAGGGTGACACATTTGACCCCTCGTGCTCCTCGTCCCCTGGGGAGGACTTCTTCTGCCCTGAAGCGTATAGCCTTTCCCTGGCTGGTCCCCAGAAAGATATCCTGCTTCCCCTGGGTTACCTTGGCTGCCAGCAGTTCGTCATCCTCACCAATGAACAGTGCTCGGATACCTGTGGAGCGGGGGTTACTAAATGATGCCAGGGAGGTCTTCTTCACCATGCCCTTCCTGGTGGCCATCAAAATATAGGCTTCTTCCTTAAACTCTCTGACGGGGAGAAGGGCAGCAATCTTCTCACCCTCGGGGATGTTGAGTAGATTCACTATGGGCTTGCCCTTGCCCGCGGTTCCCAACTCGGGAAGGCGATGGACCTTCAGCCAGAAGAGCCGACCCATCTGGGTAAACACCAGTATGTAGCTATGGGTAGAAGCGATAAAGAAATGCTCCACAAAATCTTTTTCTTTTGGCTTTATGCCCATCCTTCCCTTGCCACCACGAAGCTGGCGATGATAGAGGTTTACCGGTGTCCGCTTGATATAGCCCGAATGGGTGCAGGTGATGACCATATCCTCCTCGGGTATCAAATCCTCGGGGTCGATCTCCACGGTCTGCTCTATTATGGTAGTCCTCCTGTTATCTCCGTACTCCTTTTTTATACGGAGGAGGTCTTCCATTATGAGGTTCATGATTAGCTGCTCGTTGGCTAACAGCTCCTCAAATCTGGTGATAGAGCGTAGCACCTCCCGGCGCTCCTCTAATATCTTGCTCCTCTCCATGGCGGTTAATCGCTGGAGCCGGATATCAAGGATAGCCTGAGCCTGGATAGCAGTGAGCTTATAACGGCTCATCAACTTCTTCTTAGCCTCCACCGGTGCCTTGGCTTTCCTGATGAGTGTGATTACCTCATCAAGATGGTCTAAAGCTATCTTCAAGCCTTCCAGGATATGAAGCCTCTCCTCCGCTCTCTTGAGGTCGAAGAGTGTGCGACGGGTGAGAACCTCCTTACGATGCTCGACAAACGCCTGAAGCAGCTCCTTGAGGTTGAAAACCTTGGGCTGATTGTCAGCAATAGCCAGCATAATTATCCCGAAGGTGATTTGCAGCTGAGTGTGGGTATAGAGCTTCTTCAAGGTGATATCGGGATTTGTCCCTCTTTTTAGCTCGAGGACAATTCTCATTCCCTCTCGGTCGGATTCATCTCGCAGGTCGGCTACATCGTCCAGGACCTTGTCCTTGACCAATTGGGCTATCTTCTCCAGTAAATTGGTTTTATTAATCTGATAGGGTATCTCATTTACTACCAGATTTATCTTATCCCCTTTCTTTAACTCCTCCACCATCACTCTGGCCCGGATGTGGATAATCCCCCGCCCGGTATGGTATGCCTCTTTGACTCCTTCTATTCCGTAGATATACCCGCCGGTGGGGAAATCGGGCGCCCTGATGACCTGCGTGAGCTCATCAATGGTGACCTGGGGTTTTTTTATCAGCAGTATCAGGCCATCTACTGCTTCTCGCAAGTTATGAGGGGGGATATTGGTAGCCATCCCTACCGCAATGCCTGCTGAGCCATTTATGAGGAGATTGGGAATAGCGGAAGGCAGAACGGTGGGCTCTGTGCGTGAGCCATCGTAGTTGGGGATGTAATCGACGGTCTCCTTGTCTATATCCCGCAGCATCTCCTCGCCTATCCTGGTCATGCGGGCTTCGGTATAACGCATGGCAGCGGGAGGGTCTCCATCGACGGAGCCGAAGTTGCCCTGACCATCAATTAAGGGGTAGCGAAGGCTGAAATCTTGCGCCATACGGACCAATGAGGGGTAGACGATGGCTTCGCCGTGGGGATGATAGTTGCCGCTCACATCGCCGGCTACCTTGGCACACTTCCTGAACGGGCGGTTGTGATAAAGGGTGAGGTCCTGAAGGGTCACCTGGATTCTCCGATGCACGGGTTTCAGACCGTCGCGCACATCGGGCAGCGCCCGGCTTATGATGACTGACATTGAATAATCGATGAAGGAGCTCTTCATCTCCTCCTCGATATCAATCGGTATCAGCTTCTCCTTGTCTGGCATTTTTTTCTAAAGTACTCCTTGGTATGGTGTGCTGGTTTATACATCGAGATTCTTCACATACAGGGCGTTGGTTTCGATGAACTGGCGCCGAGGCTGCACCTGGTCTCCCATCAATATGGTGAAAATAGTATCCGCCTCCACCGCATCGTCAATACAGACTTTCTTGAGGGTTCGGGTGGAGGGGTCCATGGTGGTCTCCCAGAGCTGGTCGGGATTCATCTCTCCCAGTCCTTTGTATCTCTGTATGTAGAGACCTTTTTTCCCGAGGGCGAGCAGGTGCTGGAGCAACTCCTCTTTGGTATTGATAATCACCCTGTTTTTATCGCTGTCAATCACCGCATAGGGAGGACGGTTGAACCCCTCCATTTCCTCCTCCTGCACGATAAGATGGCTATACTCTGCTGAAGAGATGAGCTCCCAGTTTATTTTCAAGGACCTTCCATCCCGACGGAATTTATCCTCTATCTCTATCTGATAAATGCCATACTCCTCATCCTCGGTAATCCCCTTGACCCTGAAGCCTCCCTCTTTAAACATTTTCTGCAGGGGCTTCAAATTGGTGCGTTTCTCAAAGAGACTTTTTTCCCTGACCCTGTTCTGCAATAAAATGTATATGATAGCCGGGTCATACCCCTTGCGCTCCAGGCTCTCCAGATAATAATGCTGTCGGGAGAGCTTTTCCAGTATGGAAAGAAGGGCTTTTCCTTCAAAGAAGCCTTCTGCCCCTCGCACCTGGACCTTGACATTTTCCACCGCCCCTCTCATAAGAAATTCCTCCATCTTTTTCTCATCCTGAATGTAGACCTCTTTCTTACCCTTTTTGACCTTGAATAATGGGGGCTGGGCTATGTAGAGATAGCCGAGCTCTATTATCTCCTTCATATGGCGGTAGAAGAAGGTCAGCAGAAGGGTGCGAATGTGCGAGCCATCTACATCGGCATCGGTCATGATTATAATTTTATGATAGCGGAGCTTTGATACATCATACTCTTCCTCTCCGATGCCTGTGCCCATGGTGGTGACTATGGTGCCTATCTCCTCGTTGGAGAGCATCTTGTCAAACCGAGCCTTCTCCACATTGAGGATCTTCCCCCTCAAGGGAAGAATCGCCTGAAAGCCTCGGTCTCTCCCCTGCTTTGCCGAGCCTCCGGCAGAAGGTCCCTCTACGATGTAAAGCTCGGCTTTAGCGGGGTCTCTCTCCTGGCAATCGGCTAACTTCCCCGGCAGGGAGCTCACCTCCAGCAGCCCTTTGCGGCGGGTCAGGTCTCTGGCCTTTCTGGCTGCATCTCGTGCCCTGGCGGCATCGATGACCTTGCTCAATATCTTACGGGCTTCCGTGGGATGCTCCTGGAGATAGTGTCCCAGCTGCTCATTAACGAAGTTCTCCACTATCCCTTTCACCTCGCTGTTACCGAGCTTAGACTTGGTTTGCCCCTCGAACTGGGGATTTCTCAAATTCAGGCTGAGAATGGCCACCAGACCTTCCCTGGTATCCTCGCCGCCTATTTTGAGCTTGTCGTTTTTGAGCAGGTGGTTGTTGGCCAGGTAGTTGTTGATGGTACGGGTGAGCGCAGACTTAAGCCCTACCAGATGGGTTCCGCCCTCGCGGGTATTTATGTTGTTGACATAGGTAAATATGGTCTCGCTATAGCTGTCGCTGTACTGGAGGGCAACCTCCATGCGCACTTCATCTCTTTCTCCGGCAAAGTAGATGGGCTTGGAATGGAGGGTGACCTTGTTCATATTTAAATGCTGAACAAAGGAGACTATCCCTCCGGTGTAATGGAACACATGCTCCTTGTTGATGCGCTCATCCTGGATGTGAATCTTTAAGCCTTTATTCAAAAAGGAGAGCTCTCTCAGCCTTTGTGAGAGGAGGTCGAAATTGTAATCGAGGGTCTCAAATATCTCGGGGTCTGGACGGAAGCGGATCTTGGTGCCCCTCTTTTTGGTTTTTCCTATCTTTTCCAACGGGGTGAGGGTCTTTCCCCGACTGTAGCTTTGCTGGTAGATTTCGCCGTTTCTTCTTATCTCCAGGTCCAGCCTCTCCGCCAGGGCATTTACTACCGATACCCCCACTCCATGCAGACCACCGGAGATTTTATAGGCTTTGCTATCGAACTTCCCCCCCGCATGGAGGGTGGTCATCACTACCTCGGCTGCCGGTCTCTTCTCCTTCTTGTGGATGTCCACCGGTATCCCCCGCCCATTATCAATAACGGTGACGCTGTTATCTACATGGATGAAGACCTTTATCTTGCTGCAAAAACCAACCATTGCCTCATCGATGCTGTTGTCCACCACCTCGAATACCAGCTGATGCAGACCGAAAATCCCGGTGGAGCCCACATACATAGCTGGTCTTTTCCTGACAGCTTCCAGTCCTTCTATTACTACTATCTTATCGGCATCGTATATATCGTGCTGCTTTTTACTCTTACTTTTTCGCTTTTCCATAGAATACTAACCTCTTTACGCATAAAAAA
>CABWKN010000039.1 GCA_902505605.1 Candidatus Guanabacterium sedimentis | reverse complement strand
GAATTGTAAAAAATCACCAGGGGCAAATTGAGGTGAAGCGGAGACCGGAGAAGGGGACGGAGGTCCTCGTTCATCTCCCTCCCGTTGGCGAAAAAGGAATCACAGAGGCTGAGCACCATAAAACTTTATAAGAAAGGAGGTTGGTATCAGTGGAGAGAATTATGGTGGTAGATGATGAGAAAAGTATGCGCGATTTCCTGTCCATAATGTTAAAGAAAGAGGGATACACGGTATCTGCCGCCAAAGACGGCACCGAAGCCAAGCGTCTCGTTGATGCCGACCTCGTTGACCTGGTCGTCGCCGATATCAAAATGCCGGAGACCAACGGTATTGAGCTGTTGGAATACATCCGCCAGGTCTCACCGGAGACCATCGTCATCATGATAACCGCTTACGCCTCTACCGAGACCGCCATCCAGGCTCTTAAGCTCGGAGCCTACGACTACATCAGCAAGCCCTTCAATGTCGACGAGATCAAGATAATTATTGAGAAAGCTCTGGAGAAAAAGCGGCTCAAGGAGGAAAACATCTACCTCAAGCAGGAGCTCCAGCTGCGGGAGAGGCAGCGCTTCGACAACATCGTTGGAAAGAACAAGAAGATGGTCGCCATATACCGCCTCATCGAACAGATTGCCCCTGGTGATTTTTTACAATTCTATACACGATAGCCATTCCCAGGCCTGTTCCCCGGTTAAAAGAACTGCTGAAGGGCTGAAAGAGCCGCTCCATAGCCTTGTCGGAGATTCCTATCCCCTCGTCTTTGAAGGAGATGGTCAGCCCCCCTTTTTTATTAGCCCCCAGTTCTATTACCAGGTCTCCGCCATCGGGCATCGCCTTCAGGGAATTGGTAGCCAGATTCCAGAAGACCTGCTTCATCTGATGCGGGTCGCAGTGGTAGCTAAGCTCGGGGTCGGGGCTTCCAGGAATGATGTGGTGGTCGGGTCTCCGCTCTTCGCTGTTGTTGAGAAGGGTTATGGTCTCCTCAAGAAGGCGCCAGATGTTGGTGGGAACCGGCTTATAAGGGGTAGGCCTGGCATATTGCAAAAAGTTACTTATAGTGAGGTTCAATCTCTCGGATTCCTTAATGATGATATCCATAAGGCGCTGCTGTTCCGAGGAGAGGAGCGGGTTTCTGGTCAGTATCTGCACCGAGCCGCTCATGGCTGCCAGGGGATTCCTTATCTCGTGGGCAATCCCTGCCGCCATCTCCCCGATGGCAGCCATGCGCTCCTTTAGCTTCACTTCCTCCTCCAGCCGTTTGAGCTCGGTAAGGTCTTGAAAGATGAATATGTATCCAGTATCTTTGTCTCCGTCCATCATCAGGCGAGTGGCACTGATCCCCATGGACAGCTTCTTCCCGATGCGGTGATTGAAATACCGGTCAAATCGGAACACTCTTTTTTTAGCCAGTTTATCCTTAACTTCCTCCAGGTCGTCCCGACTCCCATTAAATAATTCGAAGAAGTTCTTTCCTTTGAGCACGCTGGAGGGGTAGCCGGTAAGCTGCTCGGCTGCCTTATTGAGAAAGATTACCTTACCCCTAAGGTCGGTGGTTATGAGACCACTGCTCATGCAGTCGATGATGTGCTGATTGAACGCCTTTAAATCAACGAAATCTTTGCTCTTCTTCTCCAGTCTGAACTTGAAGACCTCGAGGTTCTCCGACAAATAGCTACTCAACAGAGCGATGGTGAAGAAGCCGAACAAGTTGAGAAAAACATTATAGTAAATCTCTCTTCGCGAGAATTGAGCGAGGTCAAAAGGGCCGGGGAAAATCTGGTAATACATAAGAAAAATCAGGGAGCAGTAAAGGATACTGCTGAGGGAAGCCATCAACACAGCCCCCCGGCGAAACAGGATGATGCTGGCTGATATGATGGAGATCAGATACAGGAAACTGAAGGAGCTTTTCACCCCTCCAGTCAGGTATACCAGGAAGGATATGATGAGAAGGTCGCCGATTATCTGAAGATGGGCAGCCAGGAAGCTCTCCTTGATGTAATTGAAGAAAAGGGCGTAGATTATGGTGAGCAGATAGGTAAGCCCGATGATGTAATAGAGGGGATTAAAGGGGAGGAACTCCTCCTGATGGATAATTTGAATGGCAATAGCTATCCCCAGGAGAGTGGTAACTATCAGCACTCTCATACCCATCAACCACAGGAGCTTCCTCTCCAGAGATATGCTTGTCCCCTTCTTGCTCACCTGCTTACCTTTTAAAATAAAAATATCCAGAAAAAGAGCTTTTTCTTTTTATTATACCACCTCTCCATTCTGATGGAAAGATAATCCCCTCCCCTGAGGTCTCATCTGCCAAGAGGAAATTAGCTTTAGGTGATTTTTCCCAGGAGGCTGAAAATCGGCATATAGAGGGAGATCACAATCCCCCCGATGGTAACCCCCAGGAAGAGTACCATGGCTGGCTCCAACAAGGACAGCAGGTTGGCAACCGAGTTGTCCACCTCTTCCTCATAGAAATCAGCCACCTTAGTTACCATGTTATCCAGTTCCCCGGTATGCTCCCCTACGGATATCATCTGGGTCACCATAGGGGGAAAGAGGTCAGTCTCTCGGAGGGGGTCAGAAATGGTTTTTCCCTGCTCGATGCTCTTCCTGCTCCTGAGGATGGCATCCTCCAGAATGGCATTACCAGAAGTCTTGGCAGTGATTTCCATGGAATCCAGGATGGGCACTCCGCTGCTGATGAGGGTTCCCAGGGTGCGACAGAAGCGGGCAATGCCTATTTTTTTGATAAGCATCCCCATAACAGGTATCTTCAGCAGCATCCCATCGATGACCCTTCGTCCGTTGTAGGTGCCGTAGTAGTATCTCAGCGAGATGGCTACCAGAGCCAGGGTGATGAGGATAAAGACAATGTAGTTTCCCAGAAAGTTGCTGGTCTGTATCAGAATTCGTGTTGGCAAAGGAAGCTGGGCACCCAGACTGCTGAACAGGGCACCAAAAACGGGGATGACCTTCCACAGAATAATGATGAGCACTAAAACCGCCACCGATATGACCACCGAGGGGTAGATCATTGCCGACTTTATCGCCCGCTTCAGCTTGATGGCCTTCTCCAGATGGACGGAGAGTCTCTGCAAGATGGTATCCAGAATACCACCCGACTCCCCCGCTGCTATCATATTGCAGAACAGCTCGTTGAAGACCCGGGGGTGATTTCTCAAGGCTTCGGTCAGAGATAACCCGGATTCCACATCCTGGCGCACATGATAGAGCACCTTCTGGAAGACCTTGTTGTCCTGCTGCATCCCGAGGATCTCAAGGGCCTGGTTCAGGGGGAGTCCGGCATCAATCATAAAAGCGAGCTGACGGGCAAAAACTGCCAGCTCCTTCTGCTTGACCCCTCCTCTTAGCTTGGGCAGAGCAATCTCCCTGCCCTTCTCTTTGATGCTGACTACCATGATCTGCTGGCGCCGCAGGTTTATTATCGCCTGGCTCTTGCTACCGGCTACCAATACCCCTTCCTGAAGACGCCCCGTGCGGCCGCGTCCCTTCCACGCATATGTTGCCATTTCTGTGCTCCTTTCTCCCTACGGGAGCAGTTATTTAATTGTTCTCAAACTCTCTTTGCCTGTTTGAAGCTCTCCGGCTACTATTCCTACCCCACGGTCGATAAGTTCCTGCAGCTCTTCAGGATTAGATGTAGCAGCCATGGCGGTCTGCAGGGTGATCTTCCTTCGGAAATGGAGGGTGGCTAAAGACTGGTTGAAGGTCTGCATCCCATATTTAAGCTGCCCTGTTTGCATGGTGGAATAAATCTGATGCACCTTATCCTCCCGAATCAGGTTTCGAATAGCAGAGTTGGGTATCAATATCTCCAGAGCCAGAACCCTCCCTTTGCCGCCGGCTTTAGGGAGCAGTGACTGACACAGGATACCCTCCAGTACAAAGGAGAGCTGCGCTCTCACCTGCCCCTGTTGATGCGAGGGGAAAACATCAACAATACGATTTATGGTCTGAGAGGCTGAGTTGGTATGAAGGGTGGCGAAGGTGAGGTGCCCGGTTTCGGCAATGCGGAGCGCCGACTCTATGGTCTCCAGGTCCCTCATCTCCCCGATAAGGACGATATCGGGGTCCTGCCTCAGAACCGACCTCAGAGCGTTAGGGAAAGAGTGGGTGTCGGAGTGAACCTCTCTCTGGTTGACTATTGCCTTCTTATGCTGGTGGAGATATTCAATAGGGTCTTCAATGGTGACAATGTGAGTGTGTCTCTCATCATTGATGAAATCAATCATCGCTGCCAGGGTGGTCGATTTACCGCAGCCAGTGGGTCCGGTTACCAGAACCAGACCTCTTGGTTTCCGACATATATTGGCTGCTATACGAGGTAGACCGAGGGTCGCAAAATCCATAATCTTCCAGGGAATAGCCCTGAAAGCAGCCGACACAGCTCCTCGTTGGTTGAATACATTGCAGCGAAATCTCGCCAATCCCTTTATCCCAAAAGACAGGTCGATTTCCAGATTCTCCTCGAAGTAGCGCTTCTGGGTGTCAGTAAGTATGCTGTAAGCTAAGCGCTTGGTCTCCGCCGGAGTCAGGGGAGGGAGGTTGAGGGCTCTCAACTCTCCGTCAATTCTTATCTGAGCCGGAGAATTGGTAGTGATATGGAGGTCGGTTCCCCCTTCTTCTACCATAATTTTAAGTAATTGATGCAAATCCATCACTATATCCTCCATCGCAAAAGAGATAAGTATTCCGAAGCCTCTCTCTACCAGGGCCTGAGGCGAGAGCCCCTCTTTGTTCTATTTGATGGTCTCTCTCAATACCTCCTCAACGGTAGTAATTCCTTGGCGAATCTTATAAAGCCCGCTCTCTCTGAGGGTTATCATCCCTTCTTCTAAAGCTTTTTGCTTCATATCCAGGGTAGAAGCCCCCTGAAGGATCATTTCCTGAACAGCAACGGTCATATCTATAACTTCAAAAAGCCCTATCCTTCCTTTATATCCGGTATTATTGCATCGAGAGCACCCTTCACCCCGGTAGATTTTGAGTTGTGAAGCCTCATCGGGCGAGAAACCTATATCTATCAGGGCCTCAGCAGGTACTTTTATCTCCTTCTTGCATTCGGTACAGATTCGTCTTACCAACCTCTGGGCGCATATAAGGAGCACCGAAGAGGAGACCAGAAAGGGCTCGATCCCCATGTTCATCATTCGGGTAATGGAACTGGGGGCATCGTTAGTATGAAGGGTGCTTAACACCAGGTGCCCCGTGAGGGCTGCCTTTATGGCAACCTCGGCAGTCTCAAAGTCCCTTATCTCACCCACCATGATTATATTGGGGTCCTGCCTGAGAAACGACCTCAGGGCTGTGGCAAAGTTCAGCCCAATCCGTTCCTTCATCTGAACCTGGTTGATACCCATCAGGTTGAATTCCACCGGGTCCTCAGCGGTAAGGATATTGGTATCAGCAATGTTGAGCTTGCTCAGAGCAGAGTAGAGGGTGTTGGTCTTGCCACTACCTGTTGGCCCGGTGACCAGTATCATTCCATAAGGATTCTGAATAGCCTTTTCAAACTTTTTCAGGGAGTCTGGCTCGAAGCCGAGGTTGGTCATATCAAGCATTAGCTGGTCCCGGTCAAGCAGCCGTAATACCACCTTCTCACCATAAAGGGTCGGGAGGACCGATACCCTCAAATCCAGCTCCTTGATGCCGCTGGTGGTCTTTATCTTGAGGAGAATCCTCCCATCCTGAGGGAGCCTTTTCTCCGATATATCCAGCTGAGAGAGAATTTTGACTCTTGAGGTAATGGCATTTTTGAACTTCAGAGGCAGCTTCATCATCTCATAAAGGACCCCGTCTATCCTAAAGCGGACGCGGAAATCCCTCTCGTAAGGCTCAATATGAATATCGCTGGCTGACCTCTTGACCGCTTCGCTAAGTACAAGATTGACCAGCTTCACCACGGGAGCCTCACCCGAGGCCTTCTCGAGCTCGTCTATATCAATCTCCTCGTCCTCGCCCCTTATCTCAATAGAGCCATCATCCACCCCGTCGAGGTCCCCGATGACCTCCTTCAACTTCTCATCATATGCCGTCCCATAATATCGCTCAATAGCTTCCCTGATGGAGCTCTCAAGGGCGATTACCGGTTCGATATTTAACCCGGTCATAAACTTAATATCATCCAAGGAGTAGACATTGGTGGGGTCGACCATAGCCACTCGAAGGGTGGAACCAGTCCGCTTGATGGGAATAAGCTCGTATTTCAGACAGATGTCCGAAGGTATGAGATTGATAACACTGGGTTCAATCTCGCAGCCGTTAAGGTCAATAAAGGGAATTCCATACTGTTCGCTCAATAGGTTTGCAATGGAATCCTCTTCAACAAATCCCATCTTCACCAGCACCCCTCCCAGCTTTCCCCCACTACGCCTCTGGGACTCCAGGGCTTGCCTCAGCTGATCCATAGTGATAATCCCTGCAGAGACTAACAGTTGCCCTATTTTAACCGTCATTACATATACCTATAAAGTAGATAAGTCTAAAATTTTTACTATAATATAACAATTATTGTCATTTGTCAAGATAAATTTGCTATAAAATGGCCTAACTGACAAATATTTGTAGTTTTTGGCCCTAAAAATGGGCTGAAACCCCATATAACCAATTGACATGGGGCGATGGCTGGGTTATTATTTAAGATATAACCTGTGGAGTTTACTTTCACACTGGTAGATGTAGAGGAGCAAAAAGCTGTGAGATACAATCATGGGGACGCAATGCTCCTTTGAAGAAAGAAGCTATACTTAGCCTTTTTTTCCAAGAAGGAGAAATGATGGGTTATTTCATAGGAGGAAGTCCCTATGCTATGGCTAATCAGCTGAAGGATGGGTATATTCTGCTCAACAGAGTTATCCTGAAAAAGTACTCCCTGAGTGACCTTCAGGCTTTGAAATCGGAATTGGAGAAGCTCCTGAGGGAGGTACGCGTTCAACAGCCCCCCTTAGAAGATATCAAAGCTATAAAACTAAGGAATCGCAGGATGCAAAAGCTAGTCTCCGCCCTTTCTATGATTGAAAGCTATTGTGCCCAACGCCGCAAGCTATAAGTATCAGGAATGACTTTCTCAAAAAAGGCTTTAGCATCATCTTTCACTTCCTCATCCCTATGAGATTTAGCAAACCTCGGTGAAACGCACTCATCTTTTAAATATTTTCGATAAACCTCTTTACTTTTTGCAGTATTTATGGTAGAAATATTTTGTTATTAGATTTTCAGAAGATATGTTCGAAAGGCAATGTTCTCTATCTTTATTAAATCAGGAGGACTGCGGCTAAATCAAGAAGAATTCCCCTGAGGGAGGTACAATCTTTATCCTACTCAAGGAGGTACTGCAGTATGGTAAATATCAAAGTTTTAAATATCCTATTAGTGGAAGACAATCCAGACCATATTGAGCTGATTACTTCGGAGTTAGCAGAAAGCCAATGGATAAAAGGGATTCAGGTCACCAAAGATGGCCAGGAGACTCTTACCTTCATTCGCCAGCTTGCTAAATCTTGCAGGAAGAAAGGAGTAACCTGTCCCAGCCTGATTTTGTTAGACTTAAACATACCGAAGATTAACGGTTTTACTATCTTGCATGAGCTTAAAAGCGATCCTCATCTTAAGTCAATACCGGTTCTCGTACTGACCACTTCCACCAGCCAGGAGGATATTGAGAAAGCCCGAGAGATGGGGGCGAATGGGTACCTGGTAAAGAGTTTCTATCCGCCAACTTTAGTAGAAAAGGTGAGGAAAGCCCTTTCGGAAGAAAGCTTTACCTTTTTATCAAATTTTATATAATTTAAAACAACTCCTCAGCAGATTTATGTCTTCTCTGTTTGAAGTTTAAAGGCACAAAATTTGCTTATATATTAAATAAAAAAAATGGTAGAGAAAACATTGAATATTCTGATTGTAGATAACGATATTGCAGCCACCGAGGAGACCAGAACCCTCTTGCAAAAAGAGGAGCCCCGCCTAAAGTTAGATTTAGCCTACAAGGGGCAAGAAGGCTTACGAAAGGCGCGAGGGGGAGGGTACGACCTTATTGTAAGCGAATACCATCTGACACCCACTATGAACGGTTTACAGTTATTAGATGCCCTTAGAGCCTCCGGTATAGAGACTCCTTTCATTATTTACAGCTCCGAAAAAAGCCTGGAGAGGGTTGTAGATTGCTTAAGGCGCGGGGCTGAGGACTATTTATTTAAAGAGAAGCAAAACATAAGAGAGCTCGCCTCCTCAATAACCAAAGCAGTAGAGCAATTCCGCTCCCAAAGGGGGCATCATAAGCTCTTACAGCAGATACAGGAGGAAAAGAATTACCTGGAGAATATCATTGTCAACTCCATAGATGCTGTGGTAGTTGCCGATCGAGAAGGAAAGGTCACCCTCTGGAACAAGGGCGCGGAGCATCTCTTTGGCTATACTGCAGAGGAGGTGATGGGTAAGCATGTAGACCAGTTCATTGTACCCCCAAAGTTCAGACGCACCGAGGAAAAGCTCCTCAAACTGGTGGAGAAAAAAGGAGGAAGCTTCCTTGAAAAAGAGGTGAAAAGGGTGCGTAAGTCGGGGGAGGTAATATACACCACCGCCTCTTACAACCTGGTGAGAGATACCAACGGGAAAATTATAGGTCTGTCAGCCATTGAAAAAGACATAACTGAGCACAAGAGGTTGGATAGGGAGCTGGAAAAAGCCAAGGAGAAATACCGTCTTCAGTACCAAAGGGAGCAGAGGAAGAGCACCATTTTAAACACAATTACCAAGGTAAGTAGAAAAATAACCGCCATACTCGAGCTGGAAAAGCTCCTTCAGAAAGTGATTAATATCATACTCGCCCTCGGTTACTATCATGTCAGCATCTGGACCACACAACCGGAGAACGAGCAGGTGGTTTACAAGACCGGTGACCCTGAATCCTTACGAATACGCAAGGGAGCGAACCAGCGATTTAATGAGGGGATAATCGGCTGCGTGGCGTACACCGGGAAGCCAATTTTAGCCAATGATGTGAGCAAAGAGCCAAAATATTTAAATGTCTATCGCAAAACGAAATCGGAGCTAAGTGTTCCCATCCGGTTTGGCCCCCGAATCTTAGGGGTACTTGATGTTCAGAGCATAAATCTCAACGCTTTTACCAGAGAAGACCTCTCTGCCCTGCAGATATTAGCCGACCAGATTGCCGTGGCCATGGAAAACGCCCGCTTATATGAAGAGGCAAGGTCAAAGGGGGATTACTTGCAATCGCTGATCAGAAATGTCACCGATGCCATTATTTCCATAGACAGCCAAGGAAAAGTAGTGGAGTGGAACAAGGGAGCGCAGAAGCTCTTCGGATGCGCCAGAGAGGAGATTTTGGGAAAAGAGCTGGATGCCATCATCGTTCCCAAAGATAAGAAAGAAGAAGCAGCCACAATTACCAAACGAGCGATGGCTGGCAGGGAAATTATAAATTTTGAGACTTCACGCCAGCGAAAAAATGGAACATTGAGCAATGTCCTCCTCAGCGCCTCTCCCATAATCAAAGGCAAAAAATTCCTCGGCGCGGTCGCTATTTATAAAGACATAACCGAGCGCAAGCGTGCATTAGAGGCACTGCAGGCGAGCGAGGAGAAATACAAAACTTTAACAAGCAATATCAATGTTGGGGTTTATAGAAATACCGTTGGGCCTAAAGGAAAATTTATTGAGGTTAATCCTGCCATTGTCAAAATGTTTGGATATAAGAGCAGAGAGGAATTCTTGGCCTTAAATGTCGCTGATTTATATCAAAATCCTGCAGATAGGCAAAAGTTTAATAATAAGATGTTGAAATTCGGATATGTAAGAGACGAGGAATTGCAATTAAAGAAAAAGGATGGAACTCCATTCATCAGCTCAGTATCGGCGGTGGCAGCAAAAGATAAAAAAGGGAAGGTGATGCATTATGACGGCATTATCGAAGACATCACCGAGCGCAAGCAAGCGGAAGAGGCGCTGAGGATTAAGGATAGTGCCATAGCATCGTCCATTAGTGCCATTGCCATTACTGACCTAGAAGGGAATCTTACCTATGTAAACAATTCCTTCCTCAAGCTATGGGGCTACAATAATGCTGAGGAGGTTATTGGAAAACCTGCGATAAAATTCTGGCAGTTGGAAGAGAAGGCTTCGAAGGTATTAGAAGTATCGCATCATAAGGGGAGTTGGATAGGTGAGCTGGTCGCCATGAGAAAAGATGGCTCATTATTCGATGTCCACCTATTTGCAAGCAGAGTTACCGATGAGGCTGGCAAACCTATCTGCATGATGGCTTCATTTATCGACATCACGGAAAGGAAAAGAATAGAGAATGAGATTAAGAGGAAAAGCCAGGAACTGGAAAGCTTTGTCTACACGGTTTCTCACGATTTGAAGTCTCCCCTGATATCCATTAAAGGCTTCTCCGAGTTGTTGAAAGCTTCCTCCAGCGACAAATTAGGAGAGAAAGGGCTCCATCAGCTGGAACGGATTGTCAAAAATATCGATGAGATGAATCGGCTCATTGGCGACCTGCTGAAGCTCTCCAGAGCAGGAAAAACCACCCAACAACCACAGAAGATCGACACACTCAGCCTGGCCAAAGAGATTGTCGAGGAATTGAACCTCCAATTTAAAATAGATCACCCCACGGCTCGATACCGCAATCTACCGGTTATCTATGCCGACTGGCTCCATTTCCGCCAGATTCTCCAGAACCTGATGAGCAATGCGTACAAATTTAGAGACGAGAATAAAAAGCTGGAGATTACGGTCGGATGCACCGAAGTGCATAACACTTACCAGTTCTATGTCAAAGACAACGGAATAGGAATTGAGGAGCAGCATCTTGAGGATATATTCCACATCTTCAGACGATTAGAATACAAGCAAGTGGAGGGTACTGGAGCGGGATTAGCCATTGTGAAGAAGATTGTAGAATCTAATGGTGGAAAGATATGGGTTAAATCGGCAAAAGGCAAAGGAAGCACCTTCTACTTCACCTTCCCCAAACGGATGAAAACAACCTCTACCAGGGTATAACCCTAACCTTCTGCCAGACTCTCTAACACCGCCAGGTTCATTTTATCCTCCGTCAAATCCTTCCCCTTGGGGGTTTCCAGTATTTTAGGCAGATTGACAAACCTGGGGTCGTTCAATAAGAACCTAAAGGCATCCAACCCTAATTCCCCCTTACCGATGTGCTGGTGGCGGTCGATTCGACTGCCCAGATCGTTCTTGGCATCATTGAGGTGAAACACCTTGAGCCTTTCCAGACCTATTACCCTGTCAAACTCTTCCATGGTCTTTTCATAAGCATCCCTGGTTCGCAGGTCATAGCCCGCAGTGAACACATGGCAGGTATCAAAGCAGAATCCCAGACGACTGACATCCTCTACCATATCCATAATAGCAGATAAGTGCTCAAAGCGGTAGCCGAGGTTGGTCCCCTGCCCGGAGGTGGTCTCCAGCAGAACTTTCATTTTGAATCCCTCGGTCCGGCGGTGGAGCCAGTCGATGCTCTCGGCTATCTTTTTCAATCCCTCTTGCTCTCCCGACTCTAAATGGGCGCCGGGATGAGTTATCAGATAGGGAAGCCCCAGAAGCTCTGTCCTCTGCATCTCTATAAGAAAGGATTCCCGGGATTTTTGGAGCCTTTCCTCATCGGGAGCGGCCAGGTTAATCAGATAGGAGTCGTGGGCAACCACTGGCCAGATCTTGGTCGCCTCCTTCTGATGGTTAAATTCGGCTACCTCCTCGGGGGTTATATCCCGCGCCTTCCATTGATTGGCATTTTTGGTAAATATCTGAATGGTGCGGCAGCCGAGCTCCTTCCCCCGGGCAAGAGATAAATGTATCCCCCCGGCAATCGACATATGGGCGCCTATTAACAGCATATTAGCCCCTCGTGGTCTTAAAAAGTGAGTGGAGTATCAAATCTTCGCTGCGGAATGCGGTGAAGAGGACTCCCCCTCACAATCCGAGTTCCTGGGATATCCCCTGCATGGCTCCCAGGACTATCTCCACAAACTCCTCCAGCTCCAGACCGAACTCCTGGCAGGTGTTGATATCCTCCCTGCTGGCTCCAGCGGCGAAGCGCTTCTCCTTGAAGCGGTTCATAACGAAGGTCACATCTACACTATTCAGTTTCTTGGTGGGGTGCATCAGGGCAGCGGCGACGATAAGACCGGTAAGAGGGTCAACGGCGTAAAGCGCTTTGTCAAGGCGGTTTCTTCGGGGAAAGTGTCCCGGATGAGCCTTAATGCAATAAATAACCTCCTCGGGCAGGCCCTTCTCAGCCAAAAGCTCCGGGGTAACCAGACCATGCCTTTCAGGGTCGTTCTTGGTCTCCTCATAGTCCAGGTCATGGAGCAAACCAGCTATCCCCCACAGCTCCTCGTCCTCACCGAAATACCTCGCCAATGCCCGCATGGCTGCCTCCACAGCCAGCGAGTGCTTCACCAGGTTTTTGGTCTTAATATGATGATTCACCAGATTCAGAGCCTCCTGCCGTTCCATACAGACCCCCTTTCTTGCTTTAAATCATCTTTTTTCATTTTATAATAAAACCAATCCACCTTCAACCCCTCTGCGGAGAAAATAGCCTCCACCTCGTTCCTTCGGGAATCGCCCTCAGGATATTGGGCTGAGCTTCGAAGTAAACGAGATGGCTCTGACAGCCAGCAGTGCAATCGGATGCGCCAAATCCCAGGAGCAACACGCGAGCTCCCCGCATCCCCTTTACCCTGTGATTGAGAGCGCATTCTCCTCCCTTATACCCCGGAAAAGCCAATACATCCCTCAGTTCTGCTGCCGGGTGCGCAAGGAGATAGTCTATGTGCCACCTTAGCCTCTTGGGATGAGACCTGCAGTGCCTCCGCAGCCTCCCTTCCAATGAGGAACCTCCACTGCCGGTGTAAACATACCAGCCAGCCGGGAGGTTAAAATTCCCCAGCTTGCCCGGTGTTAACATTATCGGTCTGCCTAACTCTATGAGCAGACAATAGCTGTCTTTAATCCTCTTGCTCATAAAAATCATCAGGGAGCAGAGTGGTTTCCAAATTGCTTCTGGAACTTATGGCTCTTTTTTCTCAGTTCCAGCCAGTCCCAGAAGACCTCCGGGTTCTCATTCCAGAGCTCGAACCAGTGGGCAATCTCCTCCTTTTCCTTGCGGACAGAAGGGGATAGCTTTTTATTTTTGGCCATGATGCTCGCCCTTCGCCACCCTGTAGTTGCCAGCAGTTGAGCCCGCGCCATGCCGACTCTATCACCCTCGGCTTTAAATCTATGATAGAGCTGGTCAATCTCCCTCAAGCTCTTCTCAGCGGCTTCCAGGCTCTTAAAGCTCAAAACTCCCTCGAAGAGTTCGGCATAGCGGTCATCGGCTCTCCTCTTTACCAGTATATCCCTGTAGCGGACATCCTTCCCCGCTTCAATGAGCACATTAGCAATGTAGGAGGGAGTTGTCTCCCCCTGGGGACCAAGCTTCTCCCTCAGGACTGCGTTGATCAGCTCTATCTCATTCAACCGGACAATGGTAAAGCCCTTCTCCTCAAATATCTGCAAAATGAGCTCCTTCTTGCTGGGCATGGGATTCTCCCTCATCCCCTGCTCCTTTTCAAGCTGCGAAGCGCTTGCTCAATCCTCTCCCAGGGAAGCTGATTCAGATTTAATCCCCCATAGCGCAGTCGATAATACAAATCGGTAAGCTCTTCCACCGGACCAGTATAAAGGGGAGCAGAAGACCTTATCTCCACGGCAAACTCCAGCGGGGTCTGACCGAGTCTTCTTACATGCCCCCTGCGGGCTAACAGCTTCAGCATACGATGATAAAACCAGATCCCTTCTTCCTTTAAAGCCATTCTCTTAGTTGATGATAGAAGAACCTTCTTACCGACCAGCAGAGTAATAATGAGAAGGGCGCAGATTATCCCGGCAATCTTAAGACCGGGAACCCATCTTGCCGCCGCCTCCCTTAGCCCTCCTATGCCATAGGAGAGTGCTCTCGCCATCCCTGACCAACCCCTCCTGAAAAATACTGCCAAAGCATAAAGATACCGATGCTGGGTGTCGGAGCTGAAAAAAACGACATGCCGGTCCCACCACAGCCGGATGGAGTCTATCCAGCTCAGCAGGAATGTCCCAATCCCTGAGGTCAGTGCCTCACTTCCCACAGCTTCGCCGGTAGGGTCAAACTCAATCCATCCTTGACCGGGAAAATAGACCTCCGCCCAGGAATGAGCGTGCCGCTGGCGAACCAGATAGTAACCGCCTAATTTATTATACTCGCCCAGCAGAAATCCGTTAACCACCCTAGCAGGAACTCCAGTCAGACGGAGTAGAATCACCATGGCGGTAGCAAAATACTGGCAGTCCCCCTGCTTGTGGTCAAAAAGAAAGCTTGCCAGAGGGTCATCCTTTCTGGCATCTACTCCTTTGGTGGCGTAGCGGTAATTCTGTCTTAAATAGTCCTCTATCTGGAGAACCTTATCGTAGGCAGAGGACTGATCTTCTGTAAGTTGCGCGGCCAGCTCCTGGATGCGGGGGTCGAGCAGCGGAACCTGGAGATACCTGTCCCTTATCTCCCGGGGATAAACCCCGCCATTCATTCTTAGATTCTGGGCAGAGGGGGAGCTGAGCCGAGAATAGATGATATAGGAAGTCCGTTCAAGTAGATGCGCCACAAAGAACAGACTGTCGGCATCGTCCCGGAAAAGCCACCTCAGCCCGCCACCCACTCCGTAGACCTCGCCGGCAGTAAAGATGACATCGGTGCGGATGGGCTCTATATAAAATTCCAAAAGACTCAGCCCCTCGGTTGTGCCGAACTCCTTGAGCTTGAATATGCCGTCGCTTCTATTCCAGACACGGCGTTTCAGCAGTCGAGTTCTGCTCCAGGAGTGTCCGTCAAAGTGGTCGAAAGCTAACCCTCTCCACCCTATTAAGGGGCTAAAATCTACCTCCTCCCCTGCCCTTACCCGCATGACCACCGACGGATTATCCCTCACCCTCCCCATCAACCCCAGCTCCACTTGCTTGGAAAAACCTACCACCGCCGGCGCTCTCCATCTCCTTCCTCCGAAATAACCAGCCCCCCACCGCGGCAGCAAAATGAATATTAACAGCACGCCGGTCAACAAGCCAATCAGCAGCGCTCCATTATTGACAAGCCATGAGCCAGAGAGCCTCCGCGGGAGTACGGTGACCATCCCTTCTGATGAAGGTTTCCCTTTTTTAAGGATTAGGGCGGGACTCATGATTCTGCATAAGAGCACCGAAAAATAACCAAACAGAATAAAGGGGATGAGGAAGCTGAGGGACTGGCTGAGCCCGGTGGCAGCTACCAACTGGAGGAAGCTCATGAGGTAAAGGCGGTGACAATCCCTGATTTCTCGGCGTGTAAACAGGAGGACAATCTGAATAAAGACCAGGAGATGGGTAACCCCTAAGATAAGAGACCTGCTGATGGCGATAAGGTCGATAAGGAAAAAGGGGATATACACCAGAGCAAGAAGGTTCCACAGCCTCTGATACCGCTTTTTGGCTGCTAACCTGGGAGTTAATCGCCAGCTCAGAAACAGGGCAAGCAATATCACACCCCCCAGGGCGAGTCCTATTCCTCCGCTGAGGAACAGGGCGAAAAAACCCAGGCAGACAACGATATAGGTCAGTATCACAAGCTGGGGTGACAGCCCCTCCTCATTTAATACCCTGACGGTATAGTCAGAGCTGTGGGGCAAGATGTAAGAATATTCCATCTCTATCCTGCAATCAGCAACTTAATATTTACTCCTGAGGTAGCTCCCCTCACCCCGGAGGAAAAGCCACCATCGTCCCTCGAGGGAAAGGGGAGGTTGCCGTGCCACTGGTCGAAATCCAGAAGCACAGCCCTCTGGACAGCTCCCCACGAGAGAGCAGCTGCCTCTTCCGATTATCCCCTATCTCGGCTGACGGTTGAACCAAAGCCAGAAACTTTAAAATTCTGAACAGGTGGGGCATTCCAAACCCAGAGGGTATATCCCCCCGGGGGCTCAACAGCTGCGCCGAGTAATTCTTGGTGATAAAATGCCAGGCTAAAGAAGCTGCCAAACCGACGCACTTCTCAAACTCAATGTCAATCCCGTTCTCTTCCCTATCCCCGGGGGAGATATCCAAAATCAAAGTGACCCTCCGCTCATCCTCACGGGCAAACTCCTTTACCATCAGCCTGGAAAGCTTAGCCGATGCCTTCCAATGGAGAAAGCGAACTTCATCGCCGGGCAAATATTCCCGCAGGCTGTGAAGGCTGTGCCCCCATCCCTTCATCATGCTCTCTATGAGCCCTTCTTCCAGGCCTTTGCTCTCAGCAAGCTCTCCTAATCGTTCTATGGGAGGATACACCACCATCTCTATTGGGGTGACCAATCTCTCCCTTCTCGCCATAAGACCGAAGGGATAAAAACCCCCTATCTCTATATGCGACAGATGATAACAGCCCCGGCGGTCAAAGGCATGCTCAACCTTCAGGGAGACGCTTTCCCCTGGAGGTATATCTGGTATAATCGGGATGGCATTCAGCTGAACATCTCCGCACCAGCGGAGGAAGATGGGCTGGGAGGATAAGTACCGATTAGTATTGATTATCTTTAAAGTGATGAAGAATCGCTCGCCAGCCCAGATGTGCGAAGGCAGCTTCACATCAACCCTAATTCCCCTCAGCACTGCTCTTGACAGTGGAAGGCTAAGCAGATATGAGCTAATAAGGAGCGAAACCAGTAGATAAAGAAGATTATTGCCGGTGTTGACAGCGGCTAAAAAAAGCGCCAGGGTCATTCCCAGTAGAAACTTACCCCGAGGAGTAAGCTGGTAAGGAAAGAAGGAAAACAACCCATTCTTCCGCTCCATTTAGTCAATACTCTCCTGCAGAAAGGTTCACAGAGGGACAGGAACCTTCTCCAAAATCTCTTTAATCACCTCCTCGGCGTCTTCCACTCTCCTCCCGAAGGAGCCCAGGCGGGCGTCGAGTATCACCCGATGGGAGAAAATCGGAAGGACAAGGCTTTTTATATCGTCGGGGATGCAATAGTCCCTGCCCTCGATGAGAGCCAGAGCATGGGCGGCACGCTGGAGAAATATAGCTCCTCTGGGACTTACTCCCAGACCAAGAAACTCGGAATTTCGCGTCTCAACCACCAGCGCCATCAAATAGTCAATCAGGGACTGCTTCATCTTCACCTCTTCCACTTCCCGCTGCAGCTCCAGCACCTCATCCGCCGTCAAGGCAGGCTTGAGGTTCTCCAGAGTGACCGCACTATCCTCTCCCTGCAGAATCTTCTTCTCCCAGGAAACAGACGGATAGCCCATTCTTATTCTCATCATGAAGCGATCAAGCTGGGATTCGGGCAAGGGGTAGGTGCCAAAATATTCCATCGGGTTCTGTGTTGCCAGCACCAGAAAGGGGCGGGGCAAGGGGATGGTCTTCCCTTCCAGGGAGACCTGAAATTCGTTCATCGCCTCAAGAAGGGAGCTCTGGGTCTTGGGGGTGGCACGATTTATCTCATCAGCCAGAACTATGTTGGCAAAAATGGGTCCGCATTTGAAGACAAACTCCCGCTTCTCGGGGTCGTATATAGATACTCCGAGAATATCCGAGGGGAGAAGGTCGCTGGTGAACTGTATGCGACGGAAGCTACAATCAAGCGAGCGAGCCAGGCTCTGTGCCAGGGTGGTCTTGCCCACTCCGGGAACATCCTCAATCAGCAGATGCCCTTTAGCCAGCAGGGCAACGATGGCTAATTTCACCACCTCGGATTTGCCCTTGATGACCTTTTCCACATTAGCCTGCAGCCGTTGAACTTTCTCCTTGGTATTCATTGCGCTTCCTCAATCTCTTCCAGGCAAACTGAAAATTTGTTCCATTTTCCACATTCAAAAAGAGTAAACAGAAAACAAAACCCCACTGCGGCGTAGATTTTATTTTTAAGTTATATTATCCCATTCAGGAAGGATTTTCAAGCATTTCCCTGTATCTCAATTTCCTTAGAGAGCGGAGGATAGCGTGAAGATGAGCGAACTGTGTCTTAGATTAACACCCCTCTTTTCAAGGCTTCCCCATGCTTGCACTGGCAAACTATAGGGAAGGGATGACTAAAATTTCAGGGTCAGGCTCAAAGCTATAACATGGGATGTCATCTCATATTGGCCTGATAGGAACTCATTAGATACTTGCCGGTCTTTATAGGAAATACTCATA
>CABWKN010000038.1 GCA_902505605.1 Candidatus Guanabacterium sedimentis | reverse complement strand
AGTTAAAAGTTCAAAATCGATACAGAGGAGGTAAGATGAACATAAAAACTTTTATTCGGTCACTGCGTGCTCCCTTTTTCACCGGGGTGATATCGCCGGTTCTGCTGGGTGCTGCTATTGCCTGGAACCATCAAGGCTACTTCATGTGGGGCTACTTCTGGCTGACCTTGTGCGCCGCCATACTTTTTCATGCCGGGGCAAACACCGCCAACGATTACTTCGACCACCTCTCAGGGGCTGATGTCATCAACAAAGATTTCGTCCCGCCCTTTACCGGAGGGAGCCGGGTCATCCAGGAAGGAGTGGTTACTCCCAGGCAGATGCTCACCATCGCCGTAGTCACCTACATTCTGGGTTCCGCCATAGGGATATACCTGGCGGTGAGCCGGGGATGGTTTATCCTCATATTAGGGCTCATAGGCCTGATAAGCGGCTACTTTTATACCGCACCTCCCTTCCGATGGGCGCATCGGGGCATCGGTGAGGTTTTCATAGGGCTCAATTTCGGCGTGCTCTGTGTCCTGGGCTCCTATTATGTCCAGACACAGCGCTTCTCCTGGGAAGCCCTCTTAGCCTCCCTCCCTCTGGCACTGCTGATAACCGAGGTTCTCATCATCAATGAAATTCCCGATTTGCACGCCGATAAAGCGGTGGGTAAAAACCATCTAGTTGTCCGCCTGGGTAAGAGAAAGTCTGCCATTCTTTATACAATATTGCTCCTGTCTACCTATTTAATCATCCTGGCGCTTGTTCTCATACGGCTCTTCCCGCTCATGACCCTCATCACCTTTATTACCGCTCCCCTGGCTTTGAAAATAGCCCTCAACGCCCTGAAGCACTATGATGTATCAGCCCGCCTCAAGCCGTCCAACGCCGGCACTATCCTTACCCACCTCTCCATGGGGCTGCTCCTCAGCCTCGGCTTCCTTCTGGATAAAATTATATAATTTATGGAGGAAACCTAAAAATGTCCCAAGCGCATCAAAAAAGAGAGTTTAAAAGAGGAAATAGCTTTCATTTAAAGGCTTTATCCCTTGCTTTGGGAGCTTTGCTTCTCATTTATCCCTTAAGATTAGCTAACACCGAAGAAAGCGAACCCCTCATCCTGCGGGATAAAGTGGTAGCCAGAATCACCGACATTGCTGCCAAGCTGGACGGAGTAATGGGATTAGCCGTCAAAGACCTGACCACCGGAGAGGAGTTTCTTCTCAACCACAACCTCATCTTCCCTCAGGGCAGTTCCATAAAAGTGGCTATCCTCCTGGAGGTCTTCAAGCAAGCAAAGGAGGGGAAGTTTAGCCTCCAGGACCAACTATGGCTTGAGAAGAAGGACAAGGTCGGAGGCAGCGGCATCCTCAAGGAGCTGGGAGACCATACGGTATCTTTAACGATAAAAGATGTGGCTATCCTGATGATACTTGTAAGCGACAACACCGCCACCAACATCCTGATAGACCTGGTGGGGATGGAAAAAGTCAACCTCACCCTCAGCGAGTTGGGGCTCACCGAAACCCGGCTCCAGCGAAAAATGATGGACTACCGGGCTGCTGCAGAGGAAAAAGAGAACATCTCCACCCCCATGGATATGCTCAAGCTCCTGGAGCTTATCTACCGCCGCGAGGTTCTTGACCCCGCTTCCTGCGATGCTATCCTGGATATCTTGAAGCGAAGAAAAAGCGGCAGTATCCGTCAGCTCCTCCCTTCGGGAATAGAAGTTGCCCATAAGCCCGGTGGGATCGAAGGAGTTGCCTGCGATATTGGGGTCGTCTATCTTCCCCACCGTCCCTATATCATCTGCGCTATGACTAACTATCTCATAAACGGGGAAGAGGGCTCCAAAGCTATAGCCGAGGTCTCCCGGCTGGTTTACGACTACTTCTGGCGCCTCTCCCTTTCCACCAGATTCGGACGCCGTCTCCCCCCATCACTGTTTCCGAAGAAATGAGGAGGGGAGCGAGAATTGTCAACCATAGAAGACCTTTTCCATCCCCAGGCGGTGGAAATTATCCGCCATGAGATAGCCCAGGCTAATTACAACGAGGTCTTCTTTCTGGGGGAGATTGACGAAAAGCGCCGGGTGAAATCAGTCAGAGTCCTCGCTCGGGGAAACGAATTCTCGGTCCCTGCTGTCTCCCAGGTGGTCTCCCCCGGAGATGTGGTCATCCACAATCACCCCTCCGGTCCCCTCACTCCATCGCCGGCGGATGTGGAGCTGGCTTCCCGCTTTGGCATCTCGGGAGTCGCCTCCTACATCGTCAACAACGACCTCACCGAGGTTTATGTGGTGGTGGAGGCGTTTGAACTCCCCAAACGAGAGCTTCTCGATTTTCAGCAGATAGCCAGGCTGATCGAGCCCGGAGGCGTCATCTCCCGGCAGCTCCGCCAATACGAGCATCGTCCCCAGCAAGTTGATATGGTGCGGGAGACTGTGGAAGCTTTCAACCACAACAAGATAGCCATCATTGAAGCGGGCACCGGCACCGGCAAGACAATGGCTTACCTGCTCCCCGCCATCTTCTGGGCGATAAAGAACAAGGAACGAGTAGCCATCTCCACCAACACCATCAACCTCCAGGAGCAGCTCATTCACAAGGACATACCCCTGTTGAAGCAGGCTCTGAAGGAGAAATTCAAAGCTGCGCTGGTGAAAGGGAGAGGGAACTACGCCTGCCTCAGAAAGGTAAGCGCGCTGGAGGCGGATTTTCAGTTCTACGCCGAGGAAGAGGATGCCTCTACCCTGACCACATTGATAAAATGGGCTCACAGCTCCCAGGATGGCAGCCTCTCCGACCTCAACTTTGTCCCCCCTGAGGAAACCTGGGAGAAGGTCAAGGCGGAGACCGATGCCTGTCTGCGGAGCAAATGCTCCCATTTCCACCAGTGCTTTGTCAACCGGGCTCGTCGGGAAGCAGCTTCGGCTGACCTGCTGATAGTGAACCATCACCTCCTCTTCGCCGATTTAGCCCTGCGGAAGGTGCTGGGCAACTACGGCGAACTCTCCATCCTCCCCGCCTATCGCAAGCTGGTGCTGGACGAGGCTCATAATATTGAGGATGTGGCTACCTCCTACTTCGGGGGGCAGATTACCCGCATCGGGTTGCTGCGACTTCTGAGGAAATTCTATCACGAGAGAAAGAAAGGGGTGCGAGGGATTCTCCTCTTCTTAAAAACAAAGCTGTTTCAGAACCGAAAGGAACTCAGCGAGGAGCAACTGGGGTCTCTCATCAAAAAGATTGACCAGGAGCTCATCCCCGGTAAAGAGAGGCTTGCCGAAATGGGGGAGGAGGTCTTCCAGGGGATTGTCTCTTTCATGGAGTCCCAATTGAACACCGATAAGCCCGAGCGCCAGCTCCGCATCACCCCCCATATCAGAGACCTCCCCCAATGGGAAGAGGAGATTGAGCTGCCGGTAAAAGAACTCTGCCTGGAACTCCGCAGTTACGCCACCGCGCTGAAAAGCCTGGGCAAGAAGTTAAGCCACTCGGGGAAAAATCTCAAGGAAAAGCTGGAAGCTCAGCTGATAGAGTTCAAGGTGCTCATAGAAAGGCTGGAGCACGCCGCCTTTCTCCTGCAGAGCATTCTGCTGGAGGAGGAAGAGGATAAGGTTCAGTGGATGGAGACCCAGCCCCAGGGAAGGTGGAGAATCGTCCGCCTGCACTCCTCGCCGCTGCTGGTGGCGGATGAGATGGTGGAGAGCGTCTATTCACAGTTTGACACCGTAGTGCTGACCTCCGCCACCCTGACCACCGAAGGGAACTTCAACTACATCAATAGCCGCATAGGGCTGGACAGGGTCACTCCTGAACGCAGAAGTGAACTGATGCTCCCCTCCCCCTTCGATTACCAGGAGCAGGCTATCATCGGCATCCCCATTGACCTCCCCGACCCGCGCCACGAAGGGTATGTTCCCGAAATCTCCCGCCTCTTGTTCAAAGCCCTCACCATCACCGGGGGGAAGGCGTTCATCCTGTTCACCTCCTTCAGGATGCTGGAGGGAACGCATATGAGGATGGCTGAAGCCCTGAAGCTCCTCGGCATCAGCCCCCTCAAACAGGGGGAGGACACCCGCCACAATCTCATTGAGGAGTTCAAACGGGATAAGAGTTCGGTGCTCTTTGCTACCAGCAGCTTCTGGGAGGGGGTGGATGTGGTGGGTGAGGCACTGGAATGCGTCATCCTAGTCAAACTCCCCTTCAAGGTGCCAACCGACCCCGTGCTGGAAGCCCGCATGGAATACATCCAGAAGCAGGGCGGAAATCCCTTCACCGAGTTCTCCGTGCCCCAGGCAGTGATCAAGTTCAAGCAGGGCTTCGGCAGACTCATCCGTACCCGAGCCGACCGCGGAGCAGTGCTCATCCTTGACAAACGCATTGTGGAGAAGAGCTACGGCGAGGTCTTCCTTAACTCCCTCCCCCCCTGCCGCCTCATCAAAGGGACCAAAGAACAGGTAATTAAAGCCCTAACCAAATTTTTCAGATGATGGATATATTAAAGGAAATCTTACTATACATATATAGCCACTATATAGAAGCTCTGATAAACGGTATTATAGCTGGTATTGCGTCAGGATTGATTGTTTATCGTATTTTATCGCGAAGAAAACTTCGTCATTTTGAAAGGTTAAGAAAAAAATCCTTTCCTGTTGATGACAATATTAACTTTTATAGAGGTTCATCTCCCAGACAAGAGGATATAGGCTCAGATAGGGATGTCATCCGGGAACTACATTACAAGCTATTTCCCCAAATTTTGGAAACTAAAAATAGCCAGAAAAACTCTTACCTTTCTATCATCGCTCCACCCCAGGAGGGCAAGTCCACCCTACTCCTCCGCTTTGCCAAGGAATTAGCGGATAGGAAAGAGATAGTATTATTGGCAGACGCCACTTATAAGTTTGCTCAAGAAAATCCTTATGATGAGCTAAAGCTCATAAGGAGGTGGAGAAAAAAGCGCCTATTCGCCATCATTGATAACATCGCCCGCCTCCGGCGATACGAAGAATTTCTCTCCGATTTAGCCCGCTACCCTAAGATTAAAGTCACTCTGATAGGAGCATCAAGGATTAATGATTGGGAGAATGTCAAATTTAAGCACCCGCCGGGTATTGAATATCTTTTTGAAAATCCCGACTCCAAACCACACCTACCCTACAAACTGAAGACTACAGATTCAGACATTAAAGCGGTGGTAAAAAAGCTCCGAGAGAAATGGATTCTAAAAGAGCCAAAAGCACCCATGAGCAAACCAGAAAACTTTTATATCCTCATCTGGGCTTTAGCCGCTCCTGAGAGAGAGGAAAATTTCAGCCAAAGGATGCTTGAGGAAGCCGATAGATTATCAGAACCTGAAAAGAGAATATACTGTTACATC
>CABWKN010000037.1 GCA_902505605.1 Candidatus Guanabacterium sedimentis | reverse complement strand
GCCTTTCCGGGACTGCACAGCCCGAGGGTATTGGGACCAACAACCCTTACTCCCCGCCTTTTAGCCTCCTGGTCAATCTCCAAAACATCATATATAGGGACGCGGTCGGGCACAATGACCAACAGCTTGATTCCTGCCTCCATCGCCTCCAGGGCTGCACCTTTCACCAGGGGAGCGGGGACGAAAATAGCGCTCACATCAACCGGACCTACCTTTTCCAGAGCCTCCTCAACAGTATCATATACCGGAACTCCCTGAATCTCCTGTCCCCCTTTACCGGGTGTGCATCCGGCTACAATCCTGGTGCCGTATTCCTGCATAAGCCTGGTGCGCACCTGTCCCTCTCGACCGGTTATTCCTTGCACCAATACTTTTTTGTGCTCATCTATTAAAATAGCCATTAGAACTTCCTCTCCCTACGATAATCTTCCAGCTCCGGAATGGGCAGCAGGATGGAAATAGCCTCGTTTCCGTGAAACCGGCACGCCAACTCGCATGCCAGGCACTCAACACATCCCCCTTTTCTCGCTTCCTCGGTGGTAATAGCTAACACTGCTTTCCCCTCTTCCAGCTTCAGAATTTTAGGAATACATTCTTTGACGCAGACATTGGTCTGGCAGGTAGGGCATCGGGAGTGGTCAATGCGAACAGTGCCGGTAAAGGTTTCAAACGAGTAGAGCTCTTTCTGGCGCCCTTCTTTACTCTGAGGCACGGGGGGAGAGGGCTTGACTTTATGCTTGCTCAGCAGCTCCTCAAGGCGAGAGACGCAGAAATCGGGGGTATCGTCCCTTCCATAGCCTTCCACCGGAGCGCTGAGACCTTTAGTGTAAGTTTCCAGAATCTCTATCGCTTTCTCCTCGGAGTTTCCTCCCAGACGTATAACCGCCGGAATGGAAAGGTTTTCCTCAAGAAAGGCTTTCACCAGCCCTCTAGCAGAATGAAACTGCTCCTGGCTGGCTACTCCTGAGCCCGAGGCGAAATAGCCATCGATATGGGGTTGAGAGAGGATTATTTTGGCTGCCCGATATACCTTGGAAGCTGGCGGATTGCCGCTGGTGTCGCAGAAATTAGCCAGTTTATAACCACTCTTCAACAAGGCATCCATGGACATCATAGAGCCACCACCTCCAGCTCCATGGAATCCTATATATCCCTCGCCTTTGCTAAAGTCCTCTGTCAATTGAATAAAATAAAAGGTTCCCCGAAAGTCCCCTTCTTCAACTTTATAGGCAATTTTCTCCAGCGGGGTGGCGGGTCGGTCGAGTTCTCGGGCAATTTCAATTCCAAGCTCCGGATGGCGGAATACCGCGTAGTCATCGATTGCTATGCGGCAATCGGCGGCTATCACATCGCCCGACCTGTTGACTATTATGGGATTGAGCTCAGCCGACCGGGCTTCATATTGCCTGGCTAATTGATATAACCTGGTTAAGATGGTTCCCACCTTAAGCTGAAGCCTCCCTGTGAGACCGGTTTGCCTGACCAGGTTGCGCGCCTGATAGTCCCGTAGGCCGCTAACTACATCTATCTGCCGAAAGGCAATTTGCGAGGGGAATTGGCGGGCAATCTCCTCAATGCCGGTTCCCCCTTTGGAGCTAAAGATAGCCACAGGGCCTCTCTTCTGGTCGTCAATTATAATGCTGGCAAAGAATTCCCGCTCAATATCCAGCTTTTCCTCTACCAGCACCTTATCAACGGTGACCCCTTTAAACTTTCTGCCGAGAATATCGGCAGCACACTGCTGTGCCTGCTGGGGAGATGAGGCAAATTTTATCCCCCCCAGTGCTGCCCTTCCGGTGACCCAGGCCTGGGCTTTTAGCACTGTGGGGCAGCCGAGCTTTTCGGCAATCTCCTTTGCCTCCTGCGGAGTAGAAGCTACTCCTCCCCGGGGTATGGGTATCTTCCTGGTCTTTAAAAGCTCTTTTCCTTGATACTCATATAAACGAGCCACTAAATCCACACCTCCTGCTATTGATACTCATTTTATCACCGACTTTCCGTCATTCTAAAGAAGCTTTATTATTTTAACGAAAAAAAGAGGAGAACTCAAGATAATCCGCAGCTAAATGGAGGTGGTAATAATTATTGAATGGCGTAGTAATTTTGGAAGCGAAGAGCATCCTCATACATCGATAAGTTGTTGAAAAGAAAGTAGGTTATCTCCGAAGAAGTCCAGTTCTCCTTGAGAATAAGGAGGTCTTCATTAGTATATCTATAGCTATATCCTCCCTTTCCGTGCAGGCGAAGATAGCATATTTCCCCTGCTTCGGGTTTTGCCATAAAGGGGTCGAGGCAGGGGATTATGTCCAGCTCCAGGCATATCGCCCTCACCTCTGCTTTCTTCCATTCGCCCCGGGGCTCCCAGACCAGGCGGTAGCTCTTATGGTCGATTTGCCGGAAAAAGCTCAGCAGGTTCTCCTTGTGCTCAGCAGTAGGGGTAAATCTGGGAGGGGTCTGGAAGACAATCAACCTGGCTTGCAATATATCGGCTATTGCCTCGGTCTCCTCCCATGCCTGATACACCTCATCGGTCGGTTTGAAGAAGCCGTAATTTTTCTTCAAAGCCTCTGGAATGGGTTTCTTCAGTCGGCGATAAGTGGGGCTGGAGGGCTGATGGGTGATTAGCTGCCACACTTTGAGGGTGAACTCAAATTCGGGAGGGACTTCCTCTCGCCATTTCTTCACAGTTTTATGCTGAGGGAGTTGATAAAAGGTCTGCTGGATTTCCACCACATTGAACTGCTTGACATAGGAAATCCGCTTGATGGGAAACCCACAGCACCCAACCTTTACCCTCATTTCCTGACGTCCGATTTACCAAAAAGGTTCAAGCAATTCATTTCTTTGGAGACCTCAGCCTCTGCAGATTATCTTCCAGCTCTCTCTGGCATCGTTTGCAGAAGCTTTCGCTTTTAATATCGGTATCCCTGAGGCTGTTGGAAAAATGCATCACGCATTTTGGATTAAGACAATGCCTCAGACCATAGGTATGGCCCAGTTCATGGACTGCCTCCTTGGTAGTCCGCAATAAGAATAATGCTTTATCTGATGGAAGACCATAGTATTCCTGATGCAGCCGGCAGAGGGATATGAGTGCTACCCCGCCTGGAAGGTCTGCCTGCCCAAAAACAAAGTTTAAGGGGCTGACATACAAATCTACCTCGGTTATCCCTAATAGCTTCTCTGCCTTGGAGGGACGATAATTTTGCAGGTGATGGAGGATTACCTCGGAGTTGTACTGCCTCCTCCTGGTATGATACGCCTCGGAGGGAATCCCCACTGCCCTGAGCGAAGCACAGGGAAGCGAGAAAGTCCGGGAGAGAGCGGTTATGAGATGCTTTAAAACATAGGGTTCTACCTCACCTATCGGTAATAAGTAAAGCATCTTCACTTTCTTTTTATCTCTCAACATTATAACCAAAATTGCTATTATTTGCGAACAGCGCTTAAATCTTTGAAAATGATAGCAATATTTTTAAAGGCTTATTCTTTTCTCTGTTACCATAAGAGATGGACATTGCCGATTCTCACCCGCTGGAGTCCCATTTCCTGGGCTGCCTTAAGGCAGCGTTCCGCCTGGGCACGAGAGGTGCGGGGGAGGTCGGAGAAATAGAACTGGGGATGAAACGCAAGCAGGGCGTAGGGTATGGAAGGGTCGCATTGGCTGATGAATCTGGCAATATTTCTGACCTCCTCCTCGTCCACATATCCTGGAACCATCAGGGTGCTGGCAATGAGAAGCGGAGGGTCTGGTCTCTGCTCAATCAGCGAGCTCAGCCTTTGGAAGTTGGCTAATGTCTGCTTATTGGAGACACCGGTCAGGGCTGTGTGAACCCCTTCATCCCAGGCTTTTAAATCAAATTTCACACACCCTCCACTGCTAAGGCTCAATTCAGCCGCCCGGTCGAGGAGGCGGGGATTCATGCTTCCGTTGGTCTCCCAGCATATACGAACTATCTTCCCCTGTGCGCGGGAGCGTGCGATTCTGGAGACCTGCAGAGCGTGGACGATTTGAGGGGTAGGGTCACCGCCAAAGTAGCAGATACACGAGGTTCGGTCATCCACCTGAGAGGCTAACTCCTCGGCGGTGGTGGGCGAAGCTGGGCTCAGGCGCTGGCGGTAGTGCCAATTCTGGCAGAAGAGGCAGTTAAAGGAGCAAGCGTTATAAAATACCGCCAGGTTTTTATATCCATACTCAGGACCATCGGCATAAGAGAACTCCGGATAGCCGGCGCTACTTCCGCCAGGACATACCCAGTCGGCGACACAGTTAGTGGGTAAAGGGTCCCAGTACCAGTCCACTGAGGCGGCTCTGCTCTGACTCCAAATAGGTCGGAGCTTCCCCTCTCTGTTCTCTCTGATGCCGCAAAATCCTTTCTCCCCAATCCCTATGCGGCACTGGTTGGTACATATATTACATCTTACACCATCTTCGGTGCGGGGCGCATGCGTGGGGAGTCCAAATTTGCTCCGGCTCTCGGAGTGGAGCTTCTGAATGTGAGAGAGAAGCCGGGGAAACTCACTTCTCAAGCACTGATAACAGAGCCTGAGAAAGGAGGAGATGGTGGTCTCCTCTTTCCCGCAATTTATACATGCATTTTTCTTCAATAGACGAGGTCCGCTATATGCTGACCACTTCTCCCACTATAGGGATGGGTTTTCCACAAAATATACAGCGATTTTCTTCAAGGTTACATTCGCTTACTGAATAGCCCATCCTGTGAATAAGGAGCTTCCCACAGGAGGGACAATAGGTGTTCTCAAGGGGGTGTCCAGGGACATTGCCGATATAAACATACTGCAGACCGCAGCTCTTTCCGATTTCAATGATCCGCTCCAGAGTAGCCACCGGAGTAGCGGGGAGATGGGAAAGCCGCAGATGAGGGATAAAACGGGTCACATGCCAGGGAGTCTCTACTCCTAAGTGGTCGACAATCCAAGTAGCCAGGTTATTCATCTGGCTTTCATCATCACTATATCCGGGAATCACATTGGTCACTACTTCCACGTGCATGTGCCACTTCTCTTTAGCCCTGACGGTATTCTCCAGGATTGGGGTGAAATCGCTTATGTGAGCTATTTTCCCATAAGAGCGTCGACTGAAACCCTTAATGTCAACCCTGTAAGAGTCGAGATAAGGACCGATAAGGTCCATGGCCTCCTGGGAGATAAATCCATTGGTGACATAGTTAGTGTAGAGGTGGTTCTTTTTAGCCAGCTTAGCCGAATCAAGAGTGTACTCAAACCACACAGTTGGTTCATTGTAAGTCCAGGAGATACCCTGACAGCCAGAGCTTTTGGCAGCCTCAACCGCTACTTCAGGAGCGACGTACTCTGTGAGAGGGGTGTCCTCTTGAATCTGGCGATGGGCAATATCCCAGTTCTGGCAGCCGGGGCAGCGGAAGTTGCATCCGAGAGTTCCCAGAGAGAACGCCCGGCTTCCGGGGAAGAAGTGAAACATAGGCTTTATCTCGATGGGAGCAATCCAGCTGGTAGCCACTTGACCGTAGGCTAATGTGTAAAGCTTTCCATCGAGGTTCAGACGGTCCCAACAGTACCCCCTTTTGCCTGGAGGTATCTTGCATCTCCGCTGACAAATGTTGCATTGCACTTTACCTTCGGTGAGAGATTGGCATAAGATGGCTTCCTTAATATAGCTTTCTGTGGTCATCATATTTTATATTTGCGGCTTTTGGTGAAAAACCTCTGCATGCATAATCTTCTATAAGGAAGGCTTTCTCCGCCTCTGAAGTGCGAAGATGACCATTAGTCCAACAACTATCCCCGCAAAATCTGCTAACACATCCCAGGGATCAGCGTTCCTTCCCGGGATAAAACTCTGATGAAACTCATCTGATATGGCATAAATGAGCGAAAAGCAGGCAACAAGAGCGGAGGTTTTAACCCTTATTTTTTCCTGGAATCCTCCATTTACCACCCGGAACATCAGCAAAGCAAGAATTAAGTATTCAACTATATGGAAAAAGTTGGGAAATGGGAATGGGAACGGTATCTTCTTGCTTGGTACCTGCGTTGATAGGAAGAATATAGCCATCATGTAACCGATAAGGGGAAGCCATAAAAAGAAAAGGATTTTCACCTGCTTCACAGAATCTTTTCCTCAGCGGGCGAAAGGGTACATAGCCCAGGAGATTACCAGTGCAAAAAGGACAAAGGAGAGGAACACTATAATCCCAAATTTAATCCTCTCTTTTTTCTCCTTTTTGAAGAGGAGGGAGAATAGAATGGAGACAATTAAAGAGAAAAGGAGCAAAGTCAACAAATGGTCTCTCATTGTTAGCTATCTTTCGGGTTAATCTTTCTTTCCTGATGCGACATCATAAGCATCCAGAATCACCAGAACATTAAGCAAGCTGGCTACTAAGATGAAGGTGTTTCCATATTCGTGAGTCAGAGAATATACATCTCCTTGACCATAACCAGCCCCTTTTAAAATGATATAAAGGGGGCCCAGCCCCAGGTTTCCCAGAGTTGCCAGGTAGGTTAATGGTTGTCCCCGCTCAATATAATAAAGCTTACCATCCATCACAAGCCCCAATAAGAACATCGCCAGAATTAGGGCAAGAAAAACCAGCCCTTTGCTCCTTTTTCTCATAAACAATTGCCCTGCTCCTGGTAGGCACCATCCCAGAAAGCAGGTGAGGATAACTTTCAAGGGGCCATTATAGATTTTTGACTCTGGCTTTGTCATAACACTGCAAGACTGCGAAAAATAGGGCTCCCATTATTGGGTGTCACTTGTGGAGGTAATCTCAGCAGCCCACTTAGTTCCTCGATAAATGTAATGGAGTCCAGAAATTATGGTCAGCGCTGCCGTGAGATAAAGCAGCCACAGAATTATAAAAGAGGTTATCTCCAGGTAGTCGAACAGCAGAAGGAGGAACATGGTTCCTAATTGAACATCGGTTGTTATTTTTCCGGGAATAGAAGGGATAATGCGGAACTTTCCGGTAACCGTTTGCACTGAGAAAGCTCCCAATACTATGATAATCTCTCTGAAGATTATGATAATAGTTATCCACACAGGGACTCTGTTAGCCAGCTTCAACTGGGGAAGGCTGAGGAGAAAATAGGCAGAGACTAACAAGAGCTTATCCGCCAAGGGGTCAAGGAAAGTTCCTACAGGGGTTTTGATGTTCTTAATTCGTGCGATAATACCATCCAGAAGGTCGGTAATACCGGCTGCCAGAAAGAAAAAGAACGCCAGCCCTTTGTAAGAATAGGTCACTAGAATTACAAAAACCGGGATAAGGATCAACCTGCTGATGGTCAACAGATTAGCGATATTGAATGCTGAGTTTGCCATTTTGCATGGAAAATCGAATCAAAAGGTGGAAGAAACCTCCCTTCACAGCCTACGAATGCTTCTACTTCTTCCTCACGATATCTTCAGCTTTCACCTCGCCGCTTTTTATGGAACAAGTGGAATAAGTAGCCTCTACCTCGGTGACTATTATCTCTCCTACCTGCTTTTCTTTGGTGACTAGGGGTTGTCCGGTTGCCGGGTCGATAACGGTCTTTCCTTTGCGAAAGACATAAAAAATTTCCCCCACCTTGACTCCGTGATTGGCACCAATATTGATGATGACTTCACTATCTGATACATCGGCTACCATCCCCTGCCCCGCTGGTGCAGCCAGCCCGGAAGCAGACTCAACTATCTTCTCAGTGATTTTAACCACCGCCGGATGCATAACCTCGTGAGCTAAACCATAATCATAGCTTTGCTTGAAGCGGGCACTGCGGAATCGCGCACCCACCATACGCTTATTATTTTCAGCCTCCTCTGCAACCACGATCTCCCCGGTGGTAGTGTTAACCAACCGGGCATCAAGCACCACCTTGCCCGTGGTTATCTCAGCTCCCAGGGACCGGAACCCACCACCCACATCGCTAATGCTGAACTGGGTGACCGAGCCAGTAAGGATGTATTGAACGCCCAATAACCTACCAATCTGAGCTGCTGTTTGAGGAGTTACCGCTCCCGAAGCTCCCAGCCCCTGTTCAGCGAGCACAGCATTCAGCTTCTCCCGCTCGATCACAGAGAATTTCCCTGATTGAAACAGTTCTGTAACAAAAACATCGGCAGCTGCCTCCCCTAACCTTTCACCCCACCAATACCAAGTGCTTTTATTTTCGAAATCTATTACTGCAACCCGGGGTTTCGCCTGAGAGAACCCTGAGGAGCTGAAAGCCAGTAGTAATAGACAGGCTAAAGCAAGGGAAATACTTCTTTTTGTTAATCTCATATGCTTTCTCCTTCACCACTTTTTTAATAAATGAATCACAAAAAACAATAGCTTATCTTCTTCCCGAAGTCAAGGGAAAATATACGGGGTTTTATGAAAGTTGTCACTTTGCTCTTATTTCTCACTACCAACAAGATATTTCCTATATTTCTGTGCAATTGCTTTGGGGACTTCTGCTTCGACCAGCATACTCTCCACCTGGGAGACCTCCCGCAGCACTCGTCCTTCTCGATGCAGCAGGGAGCGAAGTTTTCCGTCAGCAGGCGGGATTTCAAAAGTAACGGCAACCCTTCGCTCCGAAAGCAGAGCAGCAATTCTTCGCAGTAAGGTATCCTTCCCATCACCTGTAAATGCAGACAAATAAATGGGATTATCTATCATCTTACCCTGAACAGGGAGCAGGGGGATAGGTACCAGGTCGATTTTATTCAGCACATTTAAAATGGGGCAATGGGTAATGGATAAGCTTTCCAGAACTTTAATCACTTCTTTATACTGCTCTAAAGAGTTAGGGGCGGAGATATCAACGACATTTATGAGCAGGTCTGCTTTCCTCACTTCCTCCAGTGTAGCTCGAAAGGCAGCGATAAGCTCGGGAGGGAGCTTACGGATAAAGCCTACGGTATCCGAAAGGAGGCAGAGCTGACCGTCGGAGAGTCTTAATCTCCGAATCAGGGGGTCCAGGGTATTGAAAAGGTCGTGGCTGGTGGGAGCATCCGAATCGGTAAGGAGATTAAAAAGGGTGGTCTTGCCGGCATTGGTATATCCAACCAGTGAAGCCAAAGGAATGAGACGAGATTCCCTTCGTTTCCGCTGTTGCTCCCTGAAAATGACGATTCTTTGTATCTGCCTTCTGATTTTAACAATTCGGTCTTTTATCTTCCTACGGTCGAATTCCAGTTTGGTCTCCCCGGGTCCCCTGGTACCTATGCCGCCTCCCAATTGTGAGAGGTAAAGCCCCTTACCTCCTAATCTGGGAAGAAGATAATTGAGCTGAGCCAATTCTACCTGGAGCTTTCCCTCTTTACTCCTTGCCCGGCGGGCAAAGATGTCCAGTATCAATTGAGTTCGGTCAATGACCTTTTGACCAATGGCTTCTTCGATGTTACGCACCTGAGAAGGAGATAAAGACTCGTTAAATATAACTAAGTTTATTTCTTTTCTCTGGCAAAGCTCAGCCAGCTCTATAATCTTCCCTTTACCGATATAAAATCGGGGGTCTCTTTTCTCTTTGAACTGAACCACACTCTCCAGCACCACTGCCCCGGCTGTCCGGGCGAGGCTGGCTAACTCCTCCAGAAAATCCTTAGCCTCCCATCTCTCTCTGGGAGAGGAATAAACCCCCACTAATAAAGCTCTCTCCTGATATTCGATGATGAACTGTCCTCCTGAAAAAAGAATTTTGTCTGGTTAACGGTTCTCTTCTCTTTTCAGTTGGTTAAAATCTATATAATTGCGGAAAGTCTTGGCGGTGGTGATGGTGGATATAGCATGCTTAAAGACCATCTGCTCCTGCCCACTGTTCTCAATTAGCAGGGCGAACCTATCAAACCCTTTTATCTTTCCTGTAATACGGAAGCCATTCACCAGATGAATGGTAACTATTGTTCTCTCTCTCCTTAATTGATTAAGGAAGGCATCCTGTAAGTTTTCGGGCCTCATGTTCATAAAATTTCCCTTTTAATTGATCGTTCTTTTCTTCCTCAATTCGCTTTTCAATAAAACTTGCTATTGTTTGAAACACCTCCTTTGGATTTTTTCCCATGCTAAACCAATTTAATCCCTCCTCCTTTCTGAGCCAGGTGAGCTGACGCTTAGCATATCTTCTGGTATTCCGCTGGATAAGCTCTTTAAGCCTTTCTATAGGGTATTCACCATTCAGAAAACCTGTAATCTCACGGTAGCCTAAAGCTTTAAAAGCGTGGCACTGGGATGAACAGCCCCTCTGCAATAAGCCCTCCACTTCTTCAATCCATCCGCTGCCAAGCATCCTTTCTACTCGCTCGTTAATCTTTTTATAGAGTTCCATCCGGGGCAATATCAGTCCTATCTTTATAGCCGGTAGCTTGTCCTCAGCGAATGGGTTCTCTTTTAGGTGCTGTGACATGGTTTTTTTAGTGGTGAAATATATCTCAAGTGCCCTTAATATCCGCTGCCTGTCGCTCTCCCCTATACGACCATAGGATTCAGGGTCAATCCTCTGCAATATCCTCCGAATGTATGCTAAGCCTTTCTCATCGCACAGTCTCTCCATTCTCTTGCGCAATACCATATCTCTGGGGGGAAGCTGAAAGATGCCTTTGAATAAGGCTTTAATGTAAAGCCCTGTTCCTCCCACAATAATCGGAACTTTACCCTGCCCCCTTATCTCTTTAATCGCCGTGAGAGCCAATTTCATAAACTGACCGGCTGAGAACCTCTGGTCCGGCTCAAGGATGTCAATCAGATGATGGCGCACCTCTGCAAATTCCCGGGATGAGGGCTTGGCGGTGCCGATTTGAAGACCTTTATACACCTGAATGGCATCAGCGCTAATAATCTCGCCACCCAGACGAGGGGCAAGAAATAGAGCCAGGGCGCTTTTCCCTACCCCAGTGGGCCCCATTATTATGATGCACTTACCTTTCATAACCTCACTGCTTGGGTTAGTATCTAAATAATTATAATATGGAGGGGAGTACTATTTTCAAGAACAATATAAATATTAACAGCCACAAAAAGACCACAAAAGCTCTTAATTGCTCTTTCGTGAGATGTAGTGAAAATCTTGTCGTATTTTTATATTGCTCAAGCTTCGATACTCTGTCTGGGCGATTAAAAGAAGAACCCATTGCCTTTTAATAAATTATTTAACTCTCCTTTTTTGCTACATAAATACATATTCCTTACCATTCCTAAGTTACAGCCATATGATGGAGCAATTAAATGTATAGAGTTTGCAAGCTTTCTGCTGTTTTATTCGCCGCTTAGTCTCTTTTTCTTCTCCAAAAGTTCCTCTTTGGTCTCTTTATGGTCGGGGTCGGGAATGCAGCAATCTACTGGACATACCGCGGCACACTGAGACTCATCAAAGTAGCCGACGCATTCAGTGCACTTCTCGGGGTCAATTACATAGATGTCTTCTGCTTCGCTTATCGCCTCATTCGGGCATTCAGGCTCGCAGGCACCACAGGAAATGCACTCTTCGGTAATCTTATAAGCCATTGAACTACCTCCTTTTTCTATCTATTTAGATGATGTAAGAAACAGCTCCCCTGATCTACAAGAACAGAGAACACTTGATGGTCAACACAGTTTTTTTATTTTATAAGAGATTGCCTTAAATTGTCAAGGACAAATTGAGGTATAGTGCTCTTTTTTGGCGAAGTTAATTAAAGATAGCATCGATCTGTCTTTTCTCTCAATATGTTTTTATTAAATCCACTCCGGAGTAATAGTGCTGGAGGATATCCTGATAGGCAGCCCCTTTGCGTGCCATGCCAAAAGCCCCCACCTGGCACAGCCCTACCCCATGCCCCCATCCCTTTCCGATAAAGGTGAACGCCTCAATGATGCCCTCTGGAGAAGTCTTCCTCTCAATTATGAAAAGATTCTCCCTCAATCCTAATACCGACCTGATTTTCAGTCCCGATAAGACCACATCCCCTTGCATCCCCAATATCTTAATCTTGACCACTCTACCCGATACACCCAGCTTCAGGGGTAGAAGGTCAACTACATCTCCAAGGGCGAAGAAGCTGTTAACCCGTCTGCTAAGCTCCTGCTGGCTGTATCTGATCTCCCAAGAGTAATATCGTGAATAACGGTCGTGAGATATCCCCCGAGGGTCGGTGATAACTTTTAAATAATCTATCGTGCCACCAGAATGATGAAAAACCACCTCATCTCCGGGTGTAAAATCTATGCCTCGGGTTGGCAGCACTTTGCTGGCAAAGGATTTGAAATAAAAACAATTCTCAGACAAACCATACGAAACCAAACTCCCCTCATATCTGATGATAATGCCTCCTTGTTGAAGACGATGAAGATATCCGCGAGCAAGAGGAAAAGGTTGAATGCGGACGAGCATGCGGCAGATGACTTTTAAAACGAAAGCCCGCGAAGGGATACGGGTGAGACGCAGGGTATCATTACTGAAGGGTAATATTACTCCTTCTCTCATAAGAAGAGCAATATTTCGCTTGGTCAGGGGAGTAGCAGAAGCTAAATCGGGGAAGCGAGTAAGGTAAGCAATATCTTTATCAGAAACTAAAAATCCCGCTCTCTTTTCCCATTGAAAAGCTTTTATCAGCCAGTTAATCAGCTCGGCAACTCTAATCTCATCATCTTCCTGACGATAATACAGTAGCCCTTCGGGAAGCTCTATTTTAAGAAACCTGCAGGCAGCTGCAATCCAGCTTTGTATATCACCATAGGTGCTATCCTCCTCCAGAAATTCTTTGTTGAAGTTATCTCTGGGCAGGATACCAGCCACCACTGATTGAGCCAGCTCATTATTAGCCAACTCCCCATCCTCTGTGTAGATGAGCTCTTCCTCTTCCATTCCATGGCGGGGGGCATCCTGAGAGACCATCTCCGGATAGCATTCCACACCTCGCAGGTAAGGGAAGAACTCATCGGTAAATATGTTCTCCCCATCCTCGGTATGACCGCCACATGTGGAGGTATAAAGGGCGTTAATCGGCTCCCCTTGATAGGTGATGATAATTCCCCTGGTGTCCTCCACCGCCCGACTGCTGAGGCGATTCTCCACGGAGTAGCCCTTATACACCTGACAGGCAGCGGTGGGACAGAGGTCATACCCCAAAGCAGAGAACTTTCCCTTATTTTTGTAAGCATAGGTGCGGGCAGCTATGGCCTGGGCTTTCAGGGCTTCAATCTCCGGAAATAACTGGGGGCTCAACTCACAAGGAACCACACCTTTAAGGTAGTCCTCCATGCTTAACTCGTTGACTACCTGAAGCTTTCCATAATCGTCAATGAAAAGCTCTACGGCACCTCGGTAAGGAGCCTCGTTCACCATTAAGGGGGACTCGTCCCTGCGGGGAAAGCAGAGAACGGGGTCGGAGGTGGTGACCAGCTTTCCATATTGAGGGGTGGTTATTCTGATGTTGAGCTTACCTTGGTAAGCAATTTTTTCCTCAACTACCCAGAAATCATCATATCCCAACGAAGTGAGCCGCGGGAAGATTTGTTCCGCCTCTTCCCGGGAGGAGAAGCTTCCCACCTTCACCCGATACCACCCCTTGACCGGGTCAACTTCGATTTTTACCGGCTCAAAGTGCTTTCCCTCAAGAGATTTTTTAAGCCTGCGGGCATTCTCCTCATTCTGGAAGGAAGCCACCTGAACTGCGTACAGGCTTTTGCCTTCCTCCTGGATGTAACCCACCCGAGCAGCGGCTACCTCTTGATAAAAAGCGCGTACTTTGAAGAATTTACGAGTTCGTTTGTTTATCAAATAAACGCCCCCCTCAGAAGAAACCCGAACGGTTTTTGCAGGCAGCTCGAGACCAATCCTGATGGTGGGCTCTTCCATGGAGGTCCTCAGCACTTCCCACAGAGCACGGTTGGCAGACAGCCGATGAGGGGGGAGAATAACGGGAGGACGACACTCTATAAAAGAGAGTAAAAGAATTAGAAGGACAAAAATCAGTAGCTTGGTCAGTTTACTCAATGCAGGTATCTTTAAGATAGGAATAAATGTTTTAGCTCGAATCCAGCCCTCTCCTGCTGCAAGAAACTCTACCTCTGGCTCACAGGTCGAGTGGCAATGGTCAACCCGGTGGCGCCGCTCTTCTTGGCAATGTCCATAACTGCCACCACCTTCCCGTACTCTACTCTCTGGTCAGCGCTGATAATGACCATCTTTTCTGACGACCTTTCCAATGCCTTTTCCAGCAAATTGGGGAGATTCTCAAGCGCTATCTCTCTTCCCTGAAAAAAGACCCTCTGGTCGTAAGTGAGTACCACGGTCAGCTCTCGCATAGGCTGTTCTTCAGCGGTCTCCGAGGCTGGCAGCTCCAGCTTCATACCCGGTCTTTCGGAAAAAGTGGTGGTTACCATAAAGAATATGAGGAGAAGGAATACTACATCTATCAGAGGATGGATGTCAATTCCCACCCTCCTTTGGCTTCTCCTTTTGATAAGCTCCACTTTTGGTCCCTTTTTAGAGGATATGCCTTTTTGGGCTGGGTTATAGAAACTCCGGTTCCTTTACTCCATAGCCTTATCAGCAGGCAGGAGACTTTTCTCCTCCTCCTTTTTTTTGACAATCTGCATCACTTTTAAAGAGTATTTCTCCAATTCCAGAATAATCTTCTCAGCTCGGTCGTTAAAAAGGTTATACATCACCAGAGTTGGAATAGCAATGCTCAGTCCGGTGGCAGTAGTGATCAGGGCTTCGGAGATGCCACCTGAAAGAGCCCCAGCCTCTCCCACTCCAGTGACGGCTATTATCTTGAAAACTCTGATCATCCCGGCAACTGTCCCTAACAATCCCAGCAGGGGTGAGACTCCGGCTACAGTTCCCAGGATGCCCAGATGCTTCTCCAGCTTGGAGACCTCCTGTCTACCAACATCGGCGACGACACCCTTAATCTCGTCCCTTTCCAGGTGCCTATTTTCCAGCACTGCACCTATCATATTGCCCATTATCTCCGGGTTTTTGCGGCAAACCTCTTCAGCCTTGGCCACCATCCCACCCTCTATCAGGGTGACTATTGTTTCAAACTTTTTGCTGTCTATAATCTTGGCAGGTCTCAGGTTTAATAGCTTTTCAATTATGATGGCTAACGCAAGCAATGAACAAAAGATAAGGGGGATCATCACTACCCCCCCTGCTTTCAAGAACTCTATCAGGGTCATTCAGTCACTCCTTTTTTCAATCCGGTCTGATGGAATTCCTCCTTATAATCGACTTTAATCAGGTGGACGAACATTATAGAAAAAGGCAAACTTCACCCCCACTCTATCCTTGCGGTATGCGTGTGGCAAGGGGGGAAAAGGATTGGAAAGCTGTAAGGCATTCAGAGCCGCCGCATCGAAGGGGCGGATGTCCGAAGACTGCAGCAAACTCAGATTAGTAATTCTGCCGTCCTTCTCAATCTGAAAGGACAATACCGTCACTCCCCTCAGACCAAGAACCCTCGCCTGATAGGGAACAAACCAGTTTCTTTTGACTATTTTTTGAATGATATAGGCATAGGGTCCAAAATCAAACTCTTTGGTATCAAAGGATATGAAGCTGTCGGTATTAAGGGTTGAATTCTGGTTATCAAAACCCTGGGAGTCTATGTAGCGGTCAAGATTCAGCAGGGAATCCCTGAGAGGGGTGGTGCGAGGGGCAGTGGAAGGAAGCTGAGCCTCCGGCGGCTGAGGCTGGGTAGCCTCTTTCCCTTTGGGAATTCCCACCGCAAGAGGGCTCTCACCGCCCTTCTTCAGCTCTACCTCTTCTCCGGGAGCCAGTTGCGATTCCTCCTTTTTAAGTGCCTGCTCATCAACTGCTTGAGGAATCTCCTTTTGGGGAGAGACTTCCTTTGGAGGAGCAACATCGGAGGGTATGGAGAACTCGGGCGACCTTCCTACTGAATAAGGGAGGTCGGACTTTCCCTCCCCTTCTTTCAGAGGAGAGACTCCCGCCGCCCGGCGGTTTTTATCCGAATAGCGGTCGGTCTCGGGCTTGGGCTCTGCTTCCCGGTCAAAGGGAACATCCACAAAGGTAAACTTCATGGGCTTAGTCTCCTCCGGGGCTTGCAGCTTCGCCTGGGCGATGGCGAGCTCACGATATTCGGGAACCTTCACCAACAGCAGGAGAATGAGATGCAGCACCACCGCCAGAAGGAAGGCTTCTCTGAAAGTGACCGCTCTTAGCTTAATTATTTTAATCTACCTACCTCTTTAAAAAATCATACAAATTCCTTCATCCAGCTTGCAATGTAATTATAGCAATTTTCTTTTATGGTGACAACCCTTTCTTTTGGCTCGACGCAGCGAGATACTATAATTTTTGATTTGTTGGAAAAACTACTTTTGATACGAAAGTTAATTTAAGCTGATAACTAAAGTGTAATTTTTTAAAGGTAGCAGGACTATACAAGCAAAAGGATATTACTCGACCTGCTTTATTAATCTCATGCAAGACATTATTTTATGCTATGGTCGCTGGGGCTGCTTGAGCCTGGCTTACTTTTTTTCTATGGGGAGATTTGGCTCTGCGGATGTCTGTTCAGGCTCGGTGAACTCCTCAAACCTCACCTCCTCATACCCCCTTCGCTTGGCGACAATGCGATAGTAGAAGCTGATATTGGAGGTGCCGCCTCCCAGCTCTCGCACCTCAAAGGAGTCTTTATCCTGTCGGGAGATGTATAACCCCTGGCACTCTCCGATAGGGGTGAGGAAGATAAGGTAGCCCATTTCGATGTTGGCTGTCTGGGCAAAAATACTCTCAATCCGAACCACAGCCTGTCCGTTGTTAAGCTTAGCGGTGCCGAAGTCCTCAAACCATATCTCCGGGCTCTCCATGGCATAAAGGAGCACCTTCTTGCCATTATCTGTCGGCTGCACGCAGGGCTTACTGCCTTCCACGGTTAAGTTTCCGGTTACATGAACCCTGCCCACAAAATAGCCCCCATAGCCGTTCATGCTACTGGTTACCCCAAATACCCCATAATTGGTGCCGCTGGTGGAAGTGGCCTCGCCATAAACACCATACCCTTGGTTGCTACCAGCAGTGCCATAAACGCCATGATAAAAACCTTGCCCATAAACGCCAGAGCCTTGGCTGCTATTGCTTATGCCATGTACCCCATCAGCATTGCCGCTGGTGGCAGAGGCCAGGCCATAAACGCCCCTACCGCCGGTGCTATTGCTTAAACCATATACCCCATAATTTTCGCCGGTGGTGGCCAAGGCCTCTCCATAAACGCCCCGACCGATGGTATTCGCGGTTTTACCATATACACCATAATTGGTGCCCTCGGTGGCAGTGGCCTGCCCATAGAGGCCATAAGTAGGCGCCTGCCCATAAACGCCAGAGCCGTTGGGGCTATTGCTTATGCCATATACCCCATCAGCATAGCCGCTGGTGGCATAGGCATAGCCATAAACGCCCTTACCGCTGATACTATCGCTTCTACCATATACCCCATAATTGGTGCCCTCGGTGGCAGTGGCCTGCCCATAAACGCCACGACCGCTGGTGCTCATGCTTTCACCATATACCCCCCAAGTGTAGCCGCTGGTGGCAGTGGCTTTCCCATAAACGCCACTTGCAAAGTTGCTGCTGCTATCGCTTTGACCATATACACCATAAGTGGTGCCGGTGTTGGCAGAGGCATACCCATAAACTCCCCCCCCGCTGGAGCTATCGCTTCTACCATATACCCCTCTAGTTTTACCGCTTGTGCCAGATGAATACCCATAAACACCACTTGCAAGGTCGCTGGTGCTCGGGGTTGTACCATATACCCCGTAATTGGCGCCGCTGGTGGCAGTGGCCTCTCCAAAAAGGCCATAATGAGGAGCTGCGCCATAAACGCCCTTACCGTCGGTGCTATTGCTTTTACCATATACCCCATAATTGGCACCGTAGGTGCTAGTAGCCTCCCCATAAACGCCATAGCCGATGTAGCTAGCGCTTTCACCATATACCCCGTAATTGGTGCCTACGGAAGTAGGCGCAATCCCATAAACGCCCCGCCCGTTGAAGTATGAAGTTGTGGCAAATAAAGCGTATTCAGTTGCAGTGTTCACATTAAGGGTTCCGGTCATATCATCACCTGTGGTAAGCACAAAATCTTCGGAATCCTTCCCATCCAGCAGGTCGGCGTCTAAACCAGTAGGGTCGATTTTGGAGCCAGCGATGTTTGCCGATGCATTAATATCAGCGTCCATAATGGTCCCATCCACTATCATGGCGCTATTGACAGAATCAGCCTGCCCCTCGTTGACATAATCGGCGTCGTGATGATGCCCCACCGGGGAGAAAGCCGATGCATGCTTACCATCCACGGTATCGGCATCGTATGCCAGTTCCGATACGAAGCTGTAGCCCACGGTGACTATCTGCTTGCGGGGAAGCAGGGTCTCATTGGCACCTTCAGGGTCAATGGTTATCTCCAGAAAGACCGGGTCGGCGGTCTGAAACACGGTGGCATCCAGCGTGCCGAAGATGACCGTCCCCGAGCCGATGAGATGGCTGAACACCCCGTTGTCATCCGGGGTGACCGAGGCATCCTCCTGGTAGCACAGGGTGCCGCTGCCCGGGGTGGCGGCATCCCCTCCCTGGTAGAGGCTGAACCTTACCG
>CABWKN010000036.1 GCA_902505605.1 Candidatus Guanabacterium sedimentis | reverse complement strand
GGGCAATACTACCGCTGTAAACATCGCCGTCCACCGCATCAACCACGAGACCGAAGCCACCGCCGTGGATATAACCAGCCTGACGCTTCCCGAGGAGACCAAGCTCCCCAAAGCACCCGCATTAGACTGGCACGCCGGAGTAGGAGAAACCGCGCTGATGCTCTATCTCACCCCCAGCCTAATTGATATGAGCCAGGCACGCCCGCCAGAGCTGACTCTGCCTCCCCATCTTATCAAGATTTCGCAGATGGAGAAAGAAAGCCCCAACCTCAATCGTATCTTCGGTGTCTCCACCTTCCTGCCCAAAGCCGTCGGGAAACATACCTCCACCCGTGAGATGACCAACACCGGAGTATTCACCACCGGCAACCCGGCAGATGCCACCGCAGAGATAGGAAAGATGGAGGTGGAGGCCTATGTCAAGGCGGCGGTGAAGTTCATTGAGGATTGGAAAAAGGCGGAAAAAGAATAAGGATAAAGCCTCCCTCCGCAGCCGGAAGCGGTTATCGGGCGCTGATGGTTATATTTCCGTCTTCCGACCACAGCCTGATGGTAGCTTCTCCCTTCCCCAGGTTCCCTCTCATATGACCACGGGAGATCCTCTCCGCTTTTATGGGGAGGTCGAACTTGAAACTCCCATCGGTAGTGGCATCAAATTTGGCTGAGCAGTCGCGGGGAATGGTGAGATAGATAGAGCCGTCATCGGTCCTTATGCGATAGGTCCCCCCGGGATATATGGTGGTCTCCACCTTTACCGTGCCGTCATCGCCCTCTATCTCCAGCTTGGAGGTGTCGGCATCGCTGAGGGTTATCCTTCCATCATTGGTGTTCAGGCGTATCTCCCCTTTCACATTGGAGAACTCAATGTTGCCGTCATCATTTCTGACCGAAATCTCCTCAGCTCGGGTATCGTAAATCTCTATATCGCCGTCATCACTGCTGATGTCCAGGGAGCCTTTGGCTGTCACATCCTTGAGAATTATATCCCCATCGTCACTCCGAATGCGGATGCGCGGGGAATCAACCCTCTGGAGCCACAACTCGCCATCATCTACTTCGACCACTACCGTACCTTGTACTCCGCTGATGCTCAGCGGGTCGTCATCCCCATGAATGTCAAGCTCAACATAGGGAGGCACTTTAAGCTGGTAGTGGTTGTCCCGCCGCACACTGTAATAGCCGATACTTAATACTTTGGGGCGTTTGGCTCTGATGACAATGCGATTCCCACTCTTATACATCTCCACCCCAAAATCCCGGTTACCTCCTCGGCTCCTCTTCCACAGGTATCTCTCCCGCACATTGTAATCGACCGTAACATCCACCTCGGGCCTATCCCATACCTCAATCTCCACCCTTCCATCGGCATCCAGATAGACCTCCGTCCCCTCCGGGGCAGCAAATGTCTCATGGTAAAACTTCTTAAAGGTGCGCTCCTCCCCTGGAGCACTCAGAGCAGCAGAATCACTTCTAAAGAATATAGTAAGGATAAGAAAAAGAAAACTAAGCCCCACCAAACAAATTATCGCTCGCCATAAAGTTGACATGATTTCTCCTTTCGTTGCTATCCTCCTGAAATTATTCCCTTAGATACCCCTTTTTATATTTAACGATATCAGACACAGAAAAGTTCCCCTTCGCGTGGGAGTTCGCGAGCTAATCCACCACTCGAGCCAGGGTGAGCACCTTAACCTCCTTGACCCCGCCCCGACGGAGCACCCTGGCACACTCGGACACCGTGGCTCCGGTGGTATAAACATCGTCCACCAGAAGCACTCTCTTCCCCCGCAGGGCTATAGGCGGCTCAGGCTTTTTAGCCCTTCGCCCTGCCCTTCTAAGATGCCAATAGCCAGCAGGGTTACGGATGGCAGAATAAGCCGACCTCAGGTGGCGGCGGGCATGGTGCCAGCGGCTGCCCAGCCTGAAGGCGCCCCGCACATTTTTCAGCCTCGCCTCCCGCGACAGACCGGTCTGGGGAGGGGTATCTTTGACCTTCCTCAACTGGTCGGCAACCATCGGTGCGTTTACATAGCGGGCGAGTGACCGGGCAAATGCCTCCGCTTGATTGAACCCCCTCTGCCTTCTCCTCCGGGGGTGCAGGGGAACCGGCACAATAGCATCTACCGGAGTGAGCTCTTGTAGCAGGCGTTTATGCGTGGCAGCCAGACCAGCCAGCAAAAATCCTAAGTGCCTCTTTCTGCCATACTTAAATTGGTGTATGAGAGACCCCACCTCAGGACCATACTCTGCCAGCGCCCTGGCAGAGATGAAGGGGGGAGGCTTCCACATACAGAGCTCACAGAGATGAGCGGACTCCTCCGTCGGGCCAGCAAGGAAGGGTCTGCCGCAGCGAGGGCAATAGGGAGGGGTGATAAATCTGACCCTCTGCCGGCAGGCAGGACAGAGGGCAGCTGGTGGGAGAGGAGGCATATAAACTCCGCACACATAGCAATAAGAGGGATAAAGGAGAGAGATAATGCCTTTTATAAATGACTGCATAAATTTATAAAAAGCCTCGGAGATGAGTCAGCTAGTGGGGGGGATGTCGCCCACTCTCAGGACCCCTTCTTGGTCTTTTTCTCCGATGGAGGGGTGAAGACGGGAGAGGAGACGAAATCGACTATCTCTTCGGAGGTGAGCTCACCTCGCAGGTCTACATGTATGGTGCTCCACCTTCCGCAATGAGAGCAGCGGTCTTGCCAGAAAGTATGTCCTGTCCCGCAGTCGGTGCACCGATAGATGACATTCAAGGGTTCACAGTGCTTAATTATGTTTTTGAATATATCGGCTGCCTTCTTATCCTCATCCCTCTTTTGATAGCACTTGGCGATGAAATACTGAAGTGTGGGGGAATAGGATACCGCCTTCTCTAATGCGAGAAATTCATCGAGGGCTTTGTCAATCATCTCCAGCCGGTAATAGAGGCGCCCCAGCATAAAGCGGGTGACCAGCTCGTCACGGGCGGTGGATATGGCTCGTCGGTAAGCTTCGATGGCTTTATTGGGGGCATCGTGGCTGAGGTAGTAATCCTCTATCTTATTGAGAAATATCAACTGACCGGTAGCCTGGAATCCCTCCAGCCAGGTGTTAATTCCCTCTTCCTCATCCCCCCGGGAAACCATAACCTCCCCCAGCTTCATATACGCAGGGGCAAAGCTCTTGTTCGATTTGATCAACTTCTGAAAGATAGACTCCGCCTCCTTCAGCTCCCCCTTTTCCATCTGCTGAACTCCCTGCTGATATCTGAGCCCGTAGCCCGCATTTATCTCGGCTGCTTCCTCTTCTTTGGAGACCAGCTTTAATATCTTCTGATGCCACTGACTGGCTTCGGTCCAGTTGCCCTGCTCTATAGACAGCTGCCTCAATTTACGGTAGATAGAGAGGCTGTCTTCGGGGGCGAGAGTAAGAAGGGTTTGATAGAGGGAGTTGGCTTCTTTGAAATTGCCAGCGGCGAAGTAGTCTTCAGCCAGGGCGTCGATAATCTCGGGATTGTCCCCCGCCAGGGTTTTGGCGCGAAGGTGATAACCGATGGCTTCCCCGTAGTTCTTTTTGGCTCTCAGGGTCTCTCCGGCGCGCAACAGAGCCCCGAGGTGTTTGTTATCTTTTCTCAATACCTGCTGAAAATACTGCCACGCTCGGTCATGCTGCTCCTTAGCCTGAGCTTCCAGACCGCGATAATAGAGCTCCTCGATACCCCTACCCTTCTGAATGCCTTTCTCTATCTTCCTCTTGGCAAATCTCCAGCTGGAACTTCTTATAAACAACCAGATGGCCGCAGTTAAGAAACCTATGAGAAAGGTGATGAAAATCACAGACCAGGCAGGGGCAGTGATATCCTTGTTAAACAAAAAGTGCAGGGGCAAGGAAGCCTGGTTCAGGTAGGCAAGATAGATGAACAGGCCAATTAGTCCGAAAATCACTATAAGATAAACGAAGGTCTTAATACTCATCTCCATCTCCATTTTCTAAACAGAGGGGGCTCTTCTGTCGTGTGATTTTTTTTGGGGAGCATGTTCTCCACTTTTATCCCCAATTTTTATCTCAGCCGCATCCCCCCATAGCCGTTCGAGGTCGTAAAACTTTCTGGTCTGCGGCAAAAAAATGTTGACGATGAATTCTATATAGTCAATCAATATCCAGATTCCCTGGCTGTAGCCTTCTATGTGAGAGGGGACGATATGGTCTTTTTTGAGCTCTTGAAGCACGGCGTCGGAGATAGCCTGAGTTTGCCTGGTGGAGTTTCCTTCGCAGATGATGAAGTAATCGGTGAAAGTGCTAATTCCCCTTAAATCGAGCACCACCAGATTGGAACCCTTTTTCTCCCAAATCGCCTTCGCTGCGTTTAATATTTCTCTTTTGAACTTGATCTTCTCCCCTGCCTTTCGGGTCAATTATCGATAAAGCCTTTTTTTTATTATATATCTTTCTACCGATTCAGGCACTAAATATTTAATGGTCCAATTCTCTCTCACTCTCTGACGGATTTCTGTAGAGGCTATACTTATCGGAGTAGTCTCCACCAGGAAAATGAAAGTCTTCCACTCCCGGTCTTCCGGGGTGGAGAGGAGGTCGGCTTGAAAGGGATTTTCTGGGGTGATGCTGACCACCTTTTCCGCCAGGGAGGGGGGGAGAGTTTCTTTTATCACCGAGAGGTCATATCCCGGTCGGCTGTTGATGATAAAGTGGCAGCTCTCCAGAAGCTTAAGGGGTTCCTTCCAGGTGTCAATCTCCATGAATGAATCAATACCGGTAATAAAAAAGAGGCTGCAGTCAGCCGGCAGGAGCCCCTTGAGCTTGGTTACGGTATCTATGGTGTAAGAATCACCTTTAGATAATAACTCCATAGGGGAGACATCGAAATGCTCGTTATCCAGGGTTGCCAGCACCACCATATGATATCGATGCATGGAGCTGCTCACTTTCCCCTTGTCTTTGTGAGGAGGCAGATAGGCTGGTATGAAGAAAACCCTTTCCAGCCCAAAAATCTCCCTAACCTCTTCGGCGGTGAGGAGATGCCCGTAATGAATGGGGTCAAAGGTGCCCCCCAATACACCGATCAAACGGTTTGCAGCTTTTCTCCTCTGTTCAGCCACGATTTTTTCTAAAAAAAAGCCCTCTCTTTTAAGCGGACTCCGAATATTTTGCCAATTGCTCGACGAGCTGCGGAAGCCCCTCTTTACTGAGAGCTGATACCATGAGAAAATCAAGCCCTTCGCCTTTTAAATGGCGGTTAAAGCTCTGCAAATGCTCCCTGTTGGAGATAAGTTCCACCTTATTCCCCACTATCAGACACTTCTTCTCCAATAAAGTAGGATTAAAACTTCTAAGCTCCCCCTGTAAGGTTTCCAGATCCTCCCTTAACTGATTCCGGGAGAGGTCGACAAGGAAAATGATAATTTTTGCACGCTCCAGATGTCGTAAGAACCTATTCCCAAGTCCGGCACCCTCATGGGAGCCCTTGATTAAAGCAGGTATATCAGCCACGATCAACTGCCGAAAATCAGGCAGCTCTATTACCCCAAGAGTGGGGTGGCGCGTGGTGAAGCGATAATCTGCTATTCGGGGGCTGGCGGAGGTGAGCTTTGATATCAGAGTACTCTTACCTGCATTGGGTAGCCCAATTATCCCCACATCGATAATCAGCCTCAACTCCAAAATAAGCCATTTCTCTTCCCCCGGCTTCCCCTTCTCGGCAAAACGCGGAGCCTGTTTGGTGGAGGTGGCAAATCTTGCATTCCCCCTTCCTCCGCTCCCGCCTTTGGCTACCAGAATCTTATCTTTAGCGCTCAGGAAGTCGTGTATCATCTCACTGCTGAGTTCGTCCATAACAAGGGTGCCCACTGGGACCTTCACTAACAAGTCCTCTCCCTTCTTACCCTGCTTCTTATTTTTTTGTCCCGTTCCCCCTTTCTTAGCTAAAAGTTGGGGAGTGTAAAGGAGGTGATTCAAATTGTAAACATCGGATGAGCTTTCAAAAAAAACATTTCCCCCTTCGCCTCCATCTCCACCATCGGGTCCACCACGGGGAAGGTGCTTTCCTTTGCGAAAACTCAAGCAACCATTGCCTCCCTGTCCGGCTTTAACCATAACTTTCAGCCGATCAACAAACATCAACTCCGGCGCCTCGTCCTCGTCCTTTTTATTATATGCAAGATGAGGGTAGCTTCAGGCAAGTCTTATACCGGTACTACATGGATAAACTTTTTGCCACTGCCCTTGGTCTCGAACTGAACTACTCCATCAGTCAGCGCGAAGATGGTATAGTCTTTTCCCAGTGAAGTGTTGATTCCTGGTCTGAATTTGGTTCCCCGCTGGCGGATAATAATTGAGCCTCCGGTCACTGTCTGACCTCCAAAGCACTTCACTCCCAGGCGCTTGGAGTTGCTGTCTCGACCGTTTCGGCTGCTCCCCTGTCCTTTTTTGTGTGCCATAAGCCTTCCTTTCTTTTAATATTTAGCTTATAAGTCCTTATCAAAGGAGGGAAATTCCCCTTCCAGAAGGAGGCTATGTCACAATCTGTTCAATACGAACCAGGCTGTGCCACTGCCGATGTCCTTTCTTCCGACGATAACCCTTGCGTCGCTTTTTTTTGAAGACAATAACCTTCTTGTCCTTCTCTTCATTTATGATAGAACCGATAACCTTGGCGTTTTTCACCAGTGGATTCCCCACCTTGACCTCTTTATCATCGGTGCATACCATAAAGACATCGGAGAACTCAACCTTTTCTCCCACCCCTTGAGGCAGTTTCTCTAACTTGACCACATCACCAACAGAGATTTTATACTGCTTACCGCCCGAGCTTACAACCGCATACACCCTTTATGACCTCCTCAATTAAAAGAATAATCTTATAACATAAAGCGGAGAATTTGTCAATCTATACCCTATGGTCATCATAAAGAAAAATAAGTCCCACTCCCCTCCTCTACCCATTATATTCAATTTCTGTTATTATTATAGGATAACTTGCTGAGAAATGCAAGGTTTTATTCTGTAAAGAGGAGGATATTATACCCAGGTTGAATCTTATTGATTTTTCGGAATCTCTGTGATATATTTAATATCAAAATGGGGAAAGATATGACTTTACCAGTAGAGAAAGAGCCTACTCCAGAGGAGCTTATTGAACTGGGGAATAGGTATGATCTTGAAGGAAGATGGGATGAGGCAATTGATGCTTATTCTCAAGCAATAAAGCTTGCCCGCCTCAAAGAGGAGAAACATATCATAGCCGAAGCCTTGCGGTTGACGGGAAATATGCAATTCAAAAAGAATGAGTGGGGCAATGCCCTTAATAGCTTCCAGAAAAGCCTGGAACACTTTCAAAGCCTCAAAGAATCCCGGGGTACCGCCTATTCCATGAACAGCATTGGCAACATATATCTGGAGAAAGGGGAATGGGAGCTGGCTAAAAAATACTACCTTAAATCGTTAGCCCTTGCTCGAAGAATTCGCGACTTCAAAATGGAGGGAATGATCTACAACAATTTAGGTGTAATGGCAATGTTCCAAGGTTTAATACAGCAAGCCATTGCTCGCTACCAGCGAAGCTTATTCTACTACGAGAAAGCGGGGTATAAAAAAGGTATGGGGGAAACATATCTTAATATCAGCATCTGCCATGCCGACCTGGGGGATTTTGAGAAATCGGACGAATTCCACCGCAAAACCCTCGAGATTGCCCAGGAGTTAGGTGATGTGTATCTGCAATCCAAAATCTACCTCAATTGGACGGAAGTGGCTCTGGAGATGGCCAACCTGGATTTCGCCCGGGAACTGTGCGACCAGGCTTTTGAGTTTTCCAGCCAGCTGAAGGATCAGCTGGATATCGCACAGGCTTTTCAACACTACGGTAAGATATACCGCATGATGAAGAAGTTCGCTTTATCGAAAAAGCACTTTGAGGAAAGCATCAAAATCTGTCAGCAATACGATGGGCTGCAGGTGTTGGCTGAGGACTATCGTGAGCTGGCTCTGTTATATAGAGACCAGGAGGACAACCGCAACGCCCTGGAACTGTTGGGGCAATCATTTGAGCTATTCCACCAACTCAAGGCGAGAAAAGATGTAAGGGATGTCAACCAGAAGATAGAGGAGCTGGAAATGATATACGTCAATACCGCTAAATCGATGGGTGCGGCAGTGGAAATAAAAGACACTTACACCTTCGGACATTCCAAAAGGGTTGCCTACTACGCCTTGCAATTGAGCCGGCGGCTGAATCTCAGCCTGTCACAGATAAAGGCTATTCTCACTGCTGCGTTCCTTCACGACCTGGGGAAGGTAAAGATTAAGCGGAAGATTCTGCTGAAGAATGGCCGCCTCACACCCCTGGAATACGAGGCTATTAAGCTACACTCGGCTCTGGGAGTGCGGATGATAGATACCCTCAACTTCCCCTGGGATATAAAACCCCTCATCCTTCATCATCATGAAAAATACGATGGCACTGGCTACCCCAACGGGCTCAAGGGTGAAAAAATACCTCTGGGAGCCCGCATCATCGGTATCGCAGACTTCTTCGATGCCCTGACCACCGTCCGTCCCTACCGTCCTGCCTGGAGCGTTCCTGCTACTATTGAGGAGATGAACAGCCAAAGGGGTGGTGCCTTCGACCCTCATATAATACCAGTGTTCGTAGAGATGATAAAAGACATTATCCCCAATCAAAATGTCGAGACCCTGACCTTTGAAACTGACTTTTCAGACCTCTGGAGTACCACCTCCTCGGTAATTGATTAGCTCCCTTATCAAAGAATATTATTTCCAAAATCGATCACCTGCATCACCATAAGCGCTATGCTCAATGCATATCAGGGAACGCCCTTTCATAACTGTCACTCCTCTGAATAAGAGCATCTTCGGATAGAGGCTGTTGATTTATCTTACTCTTCATGCTATAATTAACAGGCATTACTTTGGACTGCAAGGAGAGAGAGATGAAGAAAGATATTCATCCCCCTTACTATGAGGTCACAGTCACCTGCGCCTGTGGGGAGACATTCAAAACACGCTCCACTAAAAAGGAGCTTAAGGTAGAGATATGCTCCAAGTGCCACCCCTTTTTCACCGGGAAGCAGAAGCTGGTCGACTCCAGCGGTAGGGTGGAACGCTTCCAGAAAAAATATGCCTCCAAGACCGGGAAGGATAAGAAATAAGTTCCCCAGCAATCCCGGCAAAGGGGCTTCTCTTAATAATGACTTCGGTTGACCGGCTGAAGGTAAAGTGAGTTGCTCCTGGGTCAGAGAGCTTACTGAGGCAAAAAGGGGGCGACAATAGACAATGTTTGACAGACTAGACTCAATGGAGAGGAGACTTGAGGAGCTGGACAGTCTTCTGGTTCAGCCAGAAGTCATATCCAATTCCAAAAAATACAAGGAGACATCTAAGCTCCATGCCGAACTCTCCCCCATCGTTGAGAAATACCGCACCTATAAGAAGGTATTAAGCAGCATCGAGGAGAACAAAAACATATTGGCAGAGGCTAAAGAAGATGAAGAGCTGCAGCAGCTGGCGGAGGAGGAGCTGGAGGAGTTGGAGGGCAAAAAAGAAAAATTGATGAATGAGCTCAAACTCCTGCTGATGCCCACAGACCCCAATGATAAGAAAAATGTCATCATGGAGATCAGGGCGGGAACCGGTGGTGAGGAAGCGTCTCTGTTCGCCCAGGAGATCTTCCGAATGTACAGCCGCTATGCGGAAAATCGTGGGTGGAAAGTAGAGGTGACCTGCCTCCACTCCACCGGTGTAGGAGGGCTCAAGGAAGTCATAGCAATAATCGAAGGAAAAGGAGCATACAGCCGCCTTAAATACGAAAGCGGAGTGCACCGGGTGCAGCGGGTTCCCATCACTGAGGCAAGCGGGAGGATTCACACCTCGGCGGTAACCGTAGCCGTCCTCCCCGAAGCAGAGGATGTCGATATCCAGCTCGACGAGAAACAACTGCGGATAGACCGCTTCTGCTCCTCGGGTCCCGGCGGTCAGAGTGTAAACACAACCTATTCAGCCGTGCGCATCACCCACATCCCCACCGGGCTGGTGGTCACCTGTCAGGATGAGAGGTCCCAGCACAAAAACAAAGCCCGCGCCCTGCGGGTGCTTCGCTCACGGCTGTTTGACCTCGCCCTCCAGGAGCAAAGGGAGTCTATTGCCAAAGAGAGAAAAAATCAGGTGGGCACCGGTGACCGCAGCGAGAAAATTCGCACTTACAACTTCCCCCAAACAAGGATCACTGACCACCGCTTAGGTCTGACCCTTCATCGTATGGAGGAGGTGCTCAACGGGGACCTCGACCCCCTCATTGAAGCCCTGACCACCCACTTTCAGACAGAGAAGATGAAAAAAGAGGTAGAGGCTTAACCCTTGGCTTGTGTATGCCCTATGAATTTATCCACTTCACTCAGGAAGATACCATTGAACCCACAGCAAAACCTCAGCCCCCGTTCAATAGGTCAGCTCATCTCCGAGGGAGAGGCTTTACTCTCCCAGAAGGGTATCCATCCCGGCAGGCTTACGGCAGAGCTCCTGCTGGCCAAGGTATTACATTGCGCCCGAGCTAGCCTCTACCAGCGGATAGACGAGGAGGTAGTAAAAGTCTCCATAGGGGAGTTTCATAGGCTGCTGGAGAGGCGAGGAACCCACTATCCCCTTCAATACCTCACCGGGCATCAGGAGTTCTGGTCGCTGGACTTGCTGGTAAGCCCCGGTGTCTTCATCCCCCGACCCGATACCGAAGTGCTGGTGGAATCGATAATCCAGCATAACACCTCGTCTAATCCCGTAATAGTAGACCTGGGCACGGGTTGTGGAAACATCGCCATCGCACTGGCTTTTGAGATACCCCGCTGCCAGATATACGCAGTGGATATATCCTCCCATGCCCTGAAAGTGGCCAGGAGAAATGCCCAAAGACATAGGGTGAGCGACCGAATTGTATTTCTTGAGGGAGATTTCTTTGCTCCGTTAGCGGATGTAGGCCTGCATCACAGGATAGACTGGGTGGTCTCTAATCCTCCTTACATAACCGAGAGCCAGTTGCACAGCCTCCAGCCGGAGGTTAAAAGATACGAACCCCCCCTCTCCTACCGGGCGCCAGGAGGGGGGCTTCACATATATCAGAGGATAATCTCACAATCAGAGGGCTTTCTGCGAGAGGAAGGGCATCTGGCTGTTGAGGTCGGAGCAGGACAACACCAGAAGATAGCAGCCCTTTTTACGCAAACAAGTCATTGGAAAGTCATTGATATAAGAGCCGACCTCGGAGGTATTCCGCGGGCGGTAGTAGCCCGCTTTTGTCCACTCCATAAGGGATAGATTTAACAGAGTAATCTGATAGTCGCCAGGATGAAGAAGGTAAAAATTCTCGGAGGAGCCCCCCTGGAGGGGAAGGTGGAGATCGCCGGAGCCAAGAACGCCGCCCTCCCCTGCTTGGCTGCCGCGCTGCTGACTGATGAGCCGCTCACCCTTCACAACATACCTCAGGTTACCGATGTCTCCACCATGCTCAAGCTCCTCGGCCACTTAGGGGCAACCGCCACCTTCACCTCACCTCGCACCATTGAAATATCCCTTCCCCAGACTAAATCCTACATCGCCCCCTACGAAATGGTGAAAACCATGAGGGCTTCGGTTCTGGTTCTGGGACCCTTGCTCAGCCGCCACGGCTATGCCCTGATATCCCTCCCCGGGGGATGCGCTATTGGCGCCCGCCCCATTGACCTCCATCTCGAGGGCCTCAGAAAACTGGGAGCTCGCATCGAGCTCAAGCACGGCTATGTGGAAGCCTCCTGCCGCAGACTGAAGGGAGCGGAGCTCTATATGGATACCGTTACCGTGACCGGCACAGAGAATCTGCTGATGGCTTGCGTCCGGGCTGAGGGGGACACCGTGCTCAAGAACTGTGCCCTTGAGCCCGAGGTCGCCGACCTGGCGAATCTGCTGGTAAAGATGGGTGCGCAGATCGAGGGGATAGGGACCAGCATCCTCAAGGTCAGGGGGGTGGATAGGCTTCACAGCGCCGCTCATACCATCATCCCCGACCGGATAGAGGCAGGCACTTACCTCATGGCGGGGGCGCTTTCGGGGCGGGAGCTTGAAGTAGAGGGATGCAATCCGCAGCACCTGGTCGCCTTGACCGATAAGCTCAATCAAGCCGGGGTGAACCTCAGTGCGAAGGGTGGCTCCATCTGGGTCAGAGGGGGGAATAAATTAAATCCTGTGGATGTGAAGACCTCCCCCTACCCGGGCTTCCCCACCGATATGCAAGCTCAGTTTATGACCCTGATGACCCAGGCTGAGGGGGTGAGCATCATTACCGAGACTATCTTTGAGAACAGGTTCCTCCATGTAGCTGAGCTGGACCGGATGGGCGCTCACATCAAGATCGACAACCACAGCGCGGTGATCATGGGGGGAACCAGACTAAGCGGTGCTCGGGTGATGGCCACCGACCTCAGAGCCAGCGCCTCTCTTATCCTCGGAGGGCTGGTAGCCTCGGGGGAGACGGTGGTGGAGAGAGTCTATCACCTCGACCGAGGTTATGAGAGGATTGAAGAGAAGCTTAAAAAAGTGGGTGCTCAAATCGAACGGATAGACGATGACTGAATGCCCTTTTTGCCAGATAATAGCCGGGCAGAGAAAAGCCTCCATCATTTACCAAGACCCCAGAGTGATAGCCTTCCGCGACATCAACCCCCAGGCTCCCACCCACATAGTAATAGTGCCCACCAAGCACATCAGCAGTCTCAATGAGATAGAGACAGAGGACCACGAGCTGCTCGGCTATCTGCTGGATGTCGCCCGCTCTATCGCCGAAAAAGAAGGGATTGGGGAGGAGGGCTATCGGCTGGTGTTAAACTGTCAGGAGAGGGCGGGGCAGTCCATCTTCCACCTTCACTTCCATCTGCTGGGAGGAAGGGGAATGGGGTGGCCCCCGGGATAGGTATCCCATCATCCCCCATAAGCTATCCTAACCTTTCTCAAAGTTTACACCGCTGCTTAGCAGGTCAACTACTTTTAAAGCATGAGATATAGGAATGTAAAAAGCGAGACTATTTTTGCTTGGTGCACAATCAGGCTGCTTTACAAATAATTTTCTACCAGTCTTTTAAAATTCACTCATTATCAAAATGCAATTTCAGGGACTGTAAAGTTAAATGTGTCTGTCATTCATAAATTAACGCAATAATCAAGCCAATGTTTATCAGGCAAAGAGACCAGAGCAAGCTCTAGAGGGGCTTTTCCATTGCGATAGCTATCATTGCTTGCCCTAAACCTTTTGAACTTGTAAAAGGCGAACCACAATTTCATATAGCTGTAGGCACTGGTTTTGGATTTAAAGCTCTCCGCCGCCTTTAGCTTTCTGTTAAGCTGTTTAATGATATTCTCGG
>CABWKN010000035.1 GCA_902505605.1 Candidatus Guanabacterium sedimentis | reverse complement strand
TCTCCCAGCCTTGACGATTTCCGTGGCTGAAATGTCAGAGCCTGCCTTTCGCGAAAATAAATAGGAAGTAAAATGAGTGAAAAAAGTATCTTATTCATTTGGATATTTTAGGATTTGAAGAACAGACTAGTGATATAAAAAGCAATAAATGGAGGCATAAAAGTGGCAAAAATAAGGGTTAGCGTAGAAAGGATTAATGGCTACTGCAACCTTCCTATGCAAGTGGGTGATTATTTCTATATTGAGGATTCCAAGCTTTATATTCCTGAAGGGAAACATATTTGTATATGGGCTTTACAAAGTATGATGCCTATCTTTCCCATTCTAACTGTGAGAAGCAGGTTGGAAGATAATCATTGGGTAAAAAAAGTTAAAACCTTTTCCTGCCCCGATCCAAAAGGACTGGTACAATATCGCCTTGAGGTTATAGAATAGAGATTATATAGTTGGTTCTTAACTTTTGACAAGCAGGAGGTGGTGAAGGTGATCCGAGTTGATATAAGCAAATGTACCGGATGCAAAAGATGTGAGGCTGTTTGCGCTTTCTTTCGGACGGGAAAAATCAACAATCGCTTAGCCAGGATAAAAGTTATGAACTTATACGAAATTGGTATTGATGGTCCTGTGGTATGCAATCAATGCAATGAGCGCTATTGTATGTGCTGCCCAGATGATGCGCTAATCATAGGTTCCCTCAGCCAAGTAATCATTTCCCCCACTTTGTGCACACTCTGTGCTGCCTGTGAGGAGGCTTGTCCTATTGGGGCTATAGAAATATTCGATGATTTAGTCTATGTTTGTGATCTTTGTGGGGGAAGACCTAAGTGCGTTGAGGCTTGCACAGAAGGAGCCATTACCTATGAGACTGAAGCAGAGGATTATCCATCTTTGGCATTTTTTAAGCAGCAAACAGACAAGATGAATCCCAGCCAGAAGCGTCATTTTTATATCAAAAGGCAGGGCTCTGAGGTAAGAAAGAAGTGGAGGAAAGGATATGCTTAAATTTGGCTACGGAGGAAGAGTGCTGAGAATAAATCTTGCAGAGCGGAAATCTCAAATAGAGATGTTAGACCCTCTCTGGGTCAGAGATGTTATTGGCGGGCGAGCTGCCAATACCAAGAGGCTTTTTGAAGAATTAAACCCCGACTGCGACCCCCTGGGACCTGATAATATCCTTATATTCGGCATCGGCCCTCTTACAGGTTCACTCCTCCCCGCATCTGCTTATTATACTGTGAGCGCCAAATCACCCCTCACAGGTATTTTAGGAGACTCTGCGGCGGGTGGGCAATTTGCCGCAGAGATGAAGCTCACAGGATTCGATCAGATCATTATCGCGGGTAGGGCTGATAGCCTGGTCTATCTGATGGTAACGGAATCAGGTGCAGAACTTGTGAACTGTCCAGAGTACGCAGGAAAAACTATTACAGAGGTAACAGAATACATCAGAAGTGAGAGAAAAGATTATTCAATCCAAGTAGCTGCTATTGGACCGGCAGGAGAGAACCATGTGCTCTTTTCAGCTATAGTTTCTAGTGGGAATAGGGTAAACGGACGCACCGGGATGGGAGCAGTCATGGGGTCGAAGAATTTAAAAGCCCTGGCGGTGAGGGGTTCACATTCTCTGGAGGTGGCAGACCCTCTGGCTTTTTTATCGGAAGTAGAGAAAATCGAGAAGGATATTTTAAGTCACAAAGAATACAAGAAGCGCTACCAGATGGGCACTACCATGTTGATGAAAGATTTAAACAGCATTGGCATTCTCCCTACCAAACATTTTCAGCAAGGGGTTTGTACATATGTTGATGAAATCTCCGGCCAAAGCCTGGAAAGCAGGTATAAGGTCAAAAATAAAGCATGCTTTAACTGCAATCTCCATTGTTCTCGTTATTATGTGGTCGGAGATTTCGAATGCGAGGGACCCGAATTTGAAACTCTCTGTAGTTTCACTTCACGGATAGGAAACTCTCGTCTCCCCTTTGCCCTTGAAATGACTGAGTACCTGAATCAGATGGGGCTGGATTCTATATCAACCTCTGAGGTGATTGGATGGATAATGGAATGCCAGGAGAAGGGGCTGATCCATCCAGATGATTTGGATGGTCTCAGTATCACCTGGGGTGAGGTAGATAAGATACGGGATATTGTGAATATGATCGCTTTTCGGCGTGGGATTGGAGATAAGCTGGCAAATGGAGCGAAAAAGTTAGCAGAAAGTTTTAGCGAAGAGTCAAGAAAGTTAGTGATGCAAGTAAAAGGATTGGACATGATTTGTGGTGACCCCAGAGGAATAAAAGGATATGGTCTTACTTATGCTATTGCCTCCAGGGGTGCTGACCATCTTCGTGCCGAGCCGTACTTCGAATTAACAAACAGAAAAAAGGAAGCCAAAAAGCGTTTCGGCACAGAAAAAGCTGCAGACCGGCTGGCAGAGGAGGGGAAAGCTGCCCTGGTAAGCTATTCTGAAAAAATCGCTCTTCTTACTGATTCCATGACTATGTGCAAGAATATCGGTCTCTGTATGGATATCTTAAATTTTGAAAGAGCTTCCGACCTCTTAAAATCTGCTACCGGGATAGAATATTCTCCTGAATATGTGGAAAAAATAATGGGAGATTTTTTTGATATTGAATTTAAGCTAAATAGAAGCTTTGGCGTAAGGCGAGAAGACGACACTTTGCCGGAAAGGTTCCTGAAAGAACCATTAAATGAAGGTCCAACGAAAGGATCTACAGTAGATATTAAAAGAATGGTGGACGAGTATTACAAAATCCACAAATGGCAATGGTAGCTTTTCCCTGAATACTGTTTAACAAAAAACTGTATGAGCGAGAAATTTTAGGTCACTTCATATGAAAGCTTCAGATTCAGGTCCAAAGCGAGAGACATTTGCCTCGAATTTCGGTCTTTTAATGACTATGATCGGAGTGGCTGTTGGCTTAGGCAATGTCTGGCGGTTTCCCTATATGGTGGGGAAGTTCGGAGGCGCGGCATTTGTTTTCTTCTATTTGTTGGCGGTTTTTGTTGTCGGTATTCCAGCGATTATGGCTGAGTGGACCCTGGGGCGTTACACTCGGAGAGGCACACTGGGCGCCTTCCAGAAAGGCGGATTTCCCGGAGGGAAGTATGTGGGAGCATTTTTCTTCTTCATTGTTATCTGTGCTACGGGATATTACTCTGTTACCCTCGGATGGGTGGCATATTATGCTCTGGGTGAGATAATAAAAGCCTTTGGCAGACAGTTGAACACCGCGGCTATCCTTCCACCCGATGCAGGTTTCAATCTTCACTCATTTTTCTTGCAGCTGCTGATGACATCAATAGTCATTTTTACTTGCGGGATTATCCTCGTGAAGGGCTTGCGAAAAGGAATAGAAAAGGTCAGCAAATTTATTATGCCCACACTATTGGTCATTTTGATTATCCTTATTATACGGGCAATAACTTTAGAGGGAGCCAGCGAGGGAATAAAGTGGTATATAAGCGGCTTCCGGTTCACGGAATTGACAGGTTCTGTAATGGCAGCAGCCCTGGGACAGGCAGTATTCTCTATGTCCCTTGGGGGTACTTTTATGGTAATTTATGGCTCTTATCTTGATAAAGGAAATAATATCCCTAAAAACGCTGTATATACTGGAATCGGTGATACTGTGGCTGGGCTTCTTGCTGGATTCGCCATTTTCCCGGCGGTGTTTGCCTTAGGTTTGGAGCCTGCCTCCGGTCCCAGCCTGATCTTCTCCACTTTACCCAAAACCTTCGCCATGATGCCAGCAGGTTGGTTGTTTGGTCTCATCTTTTTCCTCGGACTCTTCGGTGCCGCTTATCTTTCTGATGTGGCAGCCTTCGAGGTGCTGGTCGGAGGGATAGTGGATAACACCAAACTGGATAGAAAAAGAGCGGTATTGCTTATCTGCACTATTGTATTTTTGTTAGCTATTCCTCCTTTAATCAATTTTAAAATCTTTTTTCCCTGGGATTTAACCTTCGGTTCAGGTATGCAAACCCTGGGGGCACTTTTGGCTGTAATCACCACAGTCTGGTGTATCAAGAGATCAGAGGCTTTGAAAGAACTATCAAAAGGGACAGGAAGACCCTTCCCGCTCTTTCTCTATTGGTGGATGAGGCTTGTTATCCCGCTCGCCATTCTGTTTATAGGGATCAACTGGTTGTTAGAGTATGTTTTCAGGTAATAATTAAACGCTTTCCTCTTTATCTTATCCTGATTCTTCCCAAAAAAGAATATATATTACAACTATATTCTATTGCTAAATATAAACTTATTGTACCATCGAGAGTCGCACCAAACCCTATAATAGATAAAATATCTTAATACCTTAAAGGGTTGTAAAAATGAGGGGTTTTGTGATAACTTATTTAGGAAGTTTGTTAGATCGCTTTGGAAGAAGGTTATGAGGATTAAGTTTGTTCTAAATCCGGTTGCCGGAATGAGGAGGTCTCCCGGAAAGGTTGTTAACCTATTGCGGCGAGAGCTTCGTGGTTCTTTATGGGATTTTGATATTGCCCTCACCGAGCAGAGTGGGCACGGCTACTATATAGCTCAAGAAGCGGTTAAGCAGGGCTATGAGCTCGTGGTGGCCATAGGGGGAGATGGTACGGTAAAAGAGGTGGCCAGCGGATTGGTCCACACCGGAGCAGCCCTGGGCATTATCCCATCCGGCTCCGGCAACGGTCTGGCAAGGGACCTGCGCATTCCCCTGAACCTCAAAGGTGCGTGTCGAGCTCTCCTTGAAGGAAACAGGAGGGAAGTGGATACCGGAGTTATAAATGGTAAGTATTTTTTCAGCACCGCCGGTCTCGGATTCGACGCCCGCGTTGGCCTGCTATACAACCAGCGAGGTAAGAGGCGTCGTCGAGGGGCCTTTCCCTATTTCTACATCGGGATGAGAGAGTTCTTTCTTTATCAGCCAGAGCCAATTCAGGTGCGAATTGATAGAGATGATATCAAGATTTCCCCTTTGTTGATAACCATAGCCAACTGCAAACAATATGGTAGTGGAGCTCAAATAGCCCCCAGGGCAAAGATCGACGATGGTTTACTTGACCTATGTATACTGAGCAATTTAAGCCTATTCCAGGCACTGCTCCATCTTCCCAAGCTGTTCACCGGTAAGATAGACTCTATACCTCAGATGGACTATCATCAGATAACTCAAACCGAGATTCTCAGAGAAAAGCCCGGTCCCATTCACATGGATGGCGACCCCCTCATTGAGCCCCCCCAACTGAAGGTCTCTATACTGCCTAAAAGCCTTGTAGTATGGGCACCCTTTGAGAAAAATTGAAATAACCCCCCTTATTTTTTTCATTGACAAAATGCAGAGAAGGAAATATATTTAAAAGAAGACTATTTTGGTCATAATTAGGAGGAACGAGGAGAATGAAGATTATTTATATGGACCACAACGCAACCACACCCCTGGACGCTGAGATACTGGAGGCTATGATGCCTTATCTGACTAATAAGTTTGGCAACCCTTCCAGCTCCACCCATGCCTATGGATGGGAAGCGCGTCGAGCAGTAGATGAGGCACGGAGTCAGGTAGCAGAGCTCATCGGAGCTCATCCTGAAGAGATTGTATTTACCAGTGGAGCTACAGAAGCGGATAATCTTGCTATTAAAGGAGTTGCTCACGCTTACCGAGACCGAGGGAACCATATCATCACCAGCCAGATTGAGCATAAAGCGGTGCTGGAAACCTGCAAATTTTTAGAGAAAGAGGGCTTCAAGGTAACCTACCTCCCCGTGGACCGCTATGGCATGGTTGACCCGGAAAAAGTAAGGGGAACTATTACTGACAGGACCATACTAATCTCTATCATGTTCGTGAACAGCGAGGTAGGCACCATCGAGCCAGTGGAGAAAATAGGGGAGATAGCCAGAGAGAAAGGGGTGTTGTTCCATTCGGATGCCGTTCAAGGAGCAGGTAAAATAGAGACAAAGGTAGATAAGTTGAAAACCGACCTCCTCGCCATCTCGGGTCATAAGATGTACGGTCCCAAGGGAATAGGTGCGCTTTATCTGAAAAAGGGAGTTAAGATAGAGCCTCTTCTGCATGGCGGCGGACATGAGAGAGGCCTAAGGGCGGGCACTGAGAATGTCCCCGGCATAGTAGGTTTGGGTAAAGCCTGCCAGAAAGCCGGCAGAGTGATGGATGAGGAAGCCGAAAGGCTCACCAAGCTGAGAAACCGTCTCTACCAAGGGATTATGAACCGAATAAAGCGTGTCTACCTTAACGGGCACCCGGAGAAGAGGCTGCCGGGCAATTTGAATCTGAGCTTTGAGTTTGTTGAGGGGGAATCGTTAATTCTATCCGTGAAGAATTTTGCCATCTCCTCTGGCTCTGCCTGCACTTCCAGCTCATTGGAGTCTTCTTATGTTCTGCTGGCTATGCAGGTTCCCGAGGCACTAAGCCACTGTTCGCTCAGAATCTGTTTGGGCAGGTCCAATACTGAAGAGGAGGTTGATTATTTGATAGAAGAGCTGAGCAAAAATGTGGCTCGACTTCGGGAGATGTCCCCCCTGTATAAAGAGGTGTAGTATGTATAATCTGGAAGAGTACAGCGCCAAAGTGATGGAGCATTACCAAAACCCACGCAATGTGGGAGAGATTGTGGACCCCAGTGGTGAGGGCACCGTGGGGAACCCCGCCTGTGGTGATGTGATGAAACTCACCATAAAGGTGGATAACGGTCGTATTGTGGATGCAAAATTCAAGACCTTCGGCTGTGGCGCTGCTATTGCTACCAGCTCTATGGTCACCGAGATGGTGAAAGGAAAAACCATAGAAGAGGCATTGAAGATTACCAACAAAACAGTTGCCGAAGCTCTCGATGGTCTCCCCAAGATAAAGATGCACTGCTCTGTTCTCGCAGAGGATGCCTTGAGGGCAGCCATCGAAGACTTCCGAAAGAAGACCGCTGGTCAAGAGAAGAATGCTCAAAATAACTGAACACCCCCCCAGCGGCAGATAAATTTACTCAGGGGAATGATATAGATTTTTATGACAGCTTTAATTTATTAGGCAGTTGCAAAAATCTGTGCTATAATATTAAGCTTTTTAGAGCATAGTGTGAGCAAGAGGCTGCTATTATTTAAACAATTGAAGTATTGATTAAAAGCGTGGTTAAGAGTTCTGAAAAGGGTTTTAATGCCCTTTTATTATTTTGAGTGTTATTTTCAGGTATTAAGGCAGGAGGAGAAGATATGAGTAAGGTATTAGAAATTCGATGGCATGGCCGTGCTGGACAGGGGGCAGTAATGGCGGCAAACAACTTGGCCCAGATTCTTGGCGAATTGGGAAAATACACCCAGGCGTATCCCGAATACGGTGCCGAGAAGAGAGGAGCCCCGGTGGAAGCTTTCGACCGCATCAGCGATAGTCCCATTCGTATCCATAGCCGAATTGAGGAGCCTCAGCTGATCTTAGTATTAGACCAGACACTCCTCCGAACGGTGGATGTGTGCGAAGGGGCGCCCCCGAATGCCATTGTTATCATCAATTCCAATCGCCAGCAGGACGAATTGCGCCAGAAGCTTAATATAGGAGAAAGAAGGTTTTATGTCCTCGACGGAAGCAAAATAGCCCTTGACGAGATTGGAGTAGACATCCCTAATACCCCTATGTTAGGTGCCCTGGTGAAGGTCACCAATCTGGCTGATATTGATAACTTTAACGAAAAATTCCGAGCCCTAATGGGTAAGAAATTCACTTCTAAGATAATCGAAGGAAACCTGAAAGCTGCCAAACGGGGCTACGAGGAGGTGAAACAAGCATGAAAAAAGAGAAGCTTAAGAAATGGCAGGAGCTACCGATAGGTGGGCTCATACTGGATATGGGAAATTCGTCAGAAACCCAGACCGGGGATTGGAACCCCAACCGTTTGGTATGGAATGAGGATACCTGCACTCATTGTCTTCTGTGTTGGATTAACTGTCCCGACGCTTCCATCAAGGTTGAGGATAGCAAAGTGATAGGGATAGATAATTATCACTGCAAGGTCTGCGGCATTTGCGTAGAAGTGTGCCCCACCAAGCCTAAATCGCTGGAAATTATCTCTGAGGAGGTAGCCTAACAGAAATGCTCGGATTGAAAAATCCGGGCTGTTAACCTTAAATTTCGAAAAGCTGGAGAATAACCGATGGAAAAAGGAACTATGGAAGAAACGAAATCCAAGAAAAGGAGGGTCTTCCTGATGGGAGACGATGCCATCGCCGAGGCTATGCGCCAGATCAATCCCCATGTGGTAGCTGCTTATCCCATTACTCCTTCCACCCAGGTCGTGGAAGCCTTCGCTCGCTTTGTTGCCGATGGGCTGGTGGATACCGAGTTTGTGGCCACCGAGAGCGAGCACAGTGCCATGAGCGCCTGCGTCGGAGCAGCTGCCGGAGGTGGAAGAGTGATGACGGTTACCGGCTCGCAAGGGCTGGCTTATATGTTCGAAGTACTGGGAGTAGCTTCAGGGCTTCGGCTTCCTCTGGTGATGGCAATTGCCAATCGAGCCCTGAACTCACCATTAAATATCCATGGAGACCACAGCGACACCATGGCCATGCGAGATATGGGGTGGATCCATCTCTATTCCGAGAACTGCCAGGAGGCTTATGATAACACCATTCAGGCATTCAGGATTGCGGAGAATCCCAATGTTCGCACCCCGGTGCTGGTAGCTATAGATGGCTTTCAGACCTCCCATATGGTGGAGACCTTGATAGTTGAGCCGGATAAGCTGGTCAAAAAGTTTATCGGCGAACATATCCCCTCGTATCCGATGCTTGACATTGATAATCCGGTCCTCTATGGAGCGGCCGATAGACCCGATTATTATATGGAACACAAAAGAAGCCAGTTAGTGGGGATAATTAATGCCCCCGAGGTGATCACGCAAATAGGAAAGGAATATGGAGATCTCACGGGAAGGTATTATGGCCTGGTAGAGGAATATCGGATGGAAGATACTGAATATGCCATTGTGGTGATGAGCGCTACTGCAGGCAGCGTCAAAGGTGCGATTGATCAGCTGAGAGAAGAAGGTATAGCGGCTGGTCTATTGAAGATTCGAGCTTTTCGCCCCTTCCCCGCTGACGAGGTAGCCAAGAGCCTCTCCCGGACGAAAAGCGTAGCTGTTTTGGACCGATGTGGAACCGGGGGAGCCCAGGGTGGACCCCTCTTTCTTGAAGTGAGAACTGCTCTTTACGAAGAAAAGTCTCCTCCCCAGGTCATAAATTACATCTATGGTCTCGGCGGAAAAGACTTGCCCTTAAAACATATCAAGGATGTTTACCTTCGGCTCCGTGAAATTGCCAGAACCGGCGAACGAGGAAAATTGGTAGATTTCCTCAACTTGAGAGAGTAAGGAAGGAGAAATAAGATGGTCAGCTTCAAATTGAAAGATATTGCCACCAGAGAAGAGCGTTTAGCTCAAGGGCATAAGATGTGCCCAGGCTGTGGTATAGCCCTCACTGTCAGGCAGATAATGGCGTCCTTTGAGGAGCCAGTGGTAATAGCCAATGCCACTGGTTGTTTGGAGATATGCACGGGAACCTTTCCCCAATCCTCCTGGAAGGTCCCCTGGATTCACTCCGCGTTCCCCAATGCAGCCTCCACCATAGCTGGTTTGGAGAGTATGTATCGGGCAAAGGTAAGAAGAGGAGAGATACCCAAGGAAAGGAAGATAAAGTTCCTGGCCTTCGGGGGTGATGGAGGAACTTACGACATAGGCTTCCAGGCCCTTTCCGGTGCGGCTGAGCGGGGACACAATATCGTCTATGTCTGCCTCGATAACGAAGGGTATATGAATACCGGTGGGCAGCGCTCCAGCGCAACCCCTACGGGTGCCCGAACAACCACATCCGAGGTGGGGAAAGTGCTTCAGGGGAAACAACAGTTACGCAAAGACCTCACCCGCATCATGGCAGCTCACCATATCCCTTATACAGCTCAGGCTGCTCCTTCCAAGTGGTTGGACCTGATGAAGAAGGCTTACCGGGCATTCGAGATAGAGGGTCCTGCGTTTATTAATGTGCTGTGCAACTGTCCCACCGGTTGGCATGCCGACCCCGCAAGGGGGCTGGAGTTTGTCCAGCGAGCAGTGGACAGCTGCTTCTGGCCTCTTTATGAGGTGGAAAGCGGCGTGGTGCGCATCACCTATAAGCCCAGGAAGAAAATACCCGTGGTAGAATGGTTTAAAGATCAGGGGAGGTTTAAGCATCTGCTCCGACCCGAAAATGAGGAGCTGCTGGAAAGCATCCAGGTCGAAGTTGATCGGATATGGAACCAGCTCCTGAAAGATGCGGGCGAAGAGATTTAAGGGAGAGAAAAAAAGAAGATTTTTTACTCCTTAAACGAGAGAGCTTAACTTATTATGCCTATATTTGAATATAGTTGTCTTTCCTGTGGAAATAAATTTGAGAAGTTGGTATTGAAAAGAGAGATTACCATTTCCTGTCCTAAATGCAGGAGCCGAAAAGTAGAGAAGCTCCTCTCCACGTTTGCTTTTAAAAGCGATAAAGGCTTTACCTCCTCTTCTCCCAGTAATAGCTGCAATTCCTGTTCTCTCACCTCGTGCGCTACCTGCCGCCGATAAAGTAAATCCCTTATAGGAGTTAAATATTTTGACTGGAAGAGGGTGGAAGATTGCATTATAATAAAAGAGGAAACTATCTTGAATTTATGCCTCAAGAGCTTTATATTTGATTTATGAGAAAATTTAGCTTAGGAGAGAATAATGACTCAATTAGCTCAGGCTAAAAGAGCGATAATCACCGAAGAAATGAGGCAGGTTGCTGAGGACGAGCATCTGGAGCCCGAAGTAATAGCTGAAGGAGTTGCCAAAGGGAGCATAGTAATACCCAAAAACATTAACCGCAAGTTCAACCCACGAGGAATAGGCAAAGGTTTGAAAACCAAGGTGAATGCCAATTTTGGAACATCGGAAGTCCACAACCTCATGGAAGAAGAACTGGAAAAGTTAAAAGCAGCGATAGAAGCCAAAGCAGATTCTGTTATGGACCTGAGCACTGGTGGAGACCTCGATGCCATTCGACAGGAGATATTGAAACACTCACCCTTAATGGTGGGGACTGTCCCTATTTATCAGGTAATGGTGGAGTTTGCTTGCCGGGGGGAACCCTATGGTGAGATTACCCCCAATGACATCTTTTCCGTAATAGAAAAGCACGCTCAGCAGGGGGTTGACTTCATCACCGTCCACTGCGGGGTCACCCGCGACTCGGTGGAGAGGCTGGAGAAACAAGGAAGAATAGGAGGTGTAGTCAGCCGGGGTGGCGCTTTTCTTATCCACTGGATGAAGCGTCACGACCGTGAAAATCCTCTCTACCAGGATTTTGGGCGGCTGGTGGAAATAGCCAGAAACTATGATGTGACCTTGAGCCTGGGAGATGGTCTTCGCCCGGGAGCGATAGCCGATGCCACCGACCGCTGCCAGGTTCAGGAACTGGTGACCCTGGGAGAATTAGCCCGCTACGCCTTTGACCAGGATGTCCAGGTGATGATTGAAGGTCCCGGACACATCCCTCTGGATCAGATAGTTCTTAATGTACAGCTGGAGAAAGCCCTATGCCGAGGGGCTCCATTCTATGTGTTGGGTCCCTTGCCTATTGATATTGCCCCCGGCTACGACCACATCACCGCCGCTATCGGAGGAGCAATAGCTGCAGCGGCGGGAGCCGATTTCCTCTGTTATGTCACCCCTGCAGAGCATCTGCGATTGCCAACGGTAGAAGATGTGAGGGAGGGGGTCACTGCCGCCAGGATTGCCGCTCATTGTGGCGATGTGGTCAAAGGGGTAAAAGGTGCAAAAGAGCTCGACGAGGATATGTCTGGAAAAAGAAAAGCCTTAGACTGGGAAGGGATGTATAAACTGGCTATCGATCCGCAGCGTGCCCGTGAGATGAGGAGACAGAGTGAAACATACATAGATAAGGTGTGCAGCATGTGCGGAAAGTTCTGCTCTATAAAAATGGACAGTCAGAGGGAAATAAAAAAGGATAACACTAAGTCTACTAAATAAATGATAAAAAGCTGATTATCTATAGAGAAGCATCTATGAAAATAACCAGAAAGGTAGAATATGGCTTTCGAGCATTGCTCTACCTCTCTTCTCAGCCAGTAAATCGCCCTGTGGTTCTGCGGGAAATTTCCAAGAAAACGAAAATTCCGAAGCAATTTTTAGCCAAAATTCTGTTACATCTGATGAAAGAAGGACTGGTGAGGTCTCATCGGGGTTCCCAGGGAGGGTTCTTGCTCGCCAAGCCAGCCAGAGAGATCAATTTCTTAGATGTTCTCGAAGCAATTAACGGTCCATTAGCTATTAATAGATGTCTCAGCGATGATTATAAATGCGAATGCGAAAGCAGTTGTGGCATAAAGCAGGTCTGGAGCAAAGCCCAGCAGAATCTGACCGATGTTCTGGTAAATACAACTTTGGCAGATTTCAGCCAGCAGGCATAGGAAGGGATTCCAAGTATAAACCAAAAAGTAGATAATAAAAGCCCATAAACCGGGGGGTTTTCTTAAAATGGGCCTAAGTGACCCATTTTTCTTCCCAATTAATTTTAAGTTTAAGAGGGAAGATTTTTTAGGAAGACCTCCCGATACTTTTGAGCTTTTTGAGTAGATTTTAAGGCTGAAATACAAGAGCCTCAGCGACAATTAAATTCTCAGCATGATGATTGCCGATAAGTAAAAAGGCTTATGAAAGGTAAATTTGAAGAAGATTTTTGGGAGCTTCACAAGAAGTTTGAAGACTTCTTTGAATCCACATCCAGAAGGCTTACTCCTGGGTTATTTCGTCTTCCCTTGAGCAATAAATGGAAGCCCGCCGTCGACGTTTATGAGACTGCCAATGAGATCATAGTTATGGTAGACCTCGCTGGCGTTACTAAGGAAGAGATTGAGGTAACTTTTGACGGCGATTCCCTCCGCATAGTGGGAACTCGCCGGGATATGACCTCCACCCCCAAGGTTCGATTGCACCAGATGGAGATAGATTTTGGCAATTTTGAGCGGTCGGTTGTCATCCCCGTTCAGGTTGACAAGGACAGGATTTCGGCCATGTATCGGCGGGGCTTTTTGCAAATAACCCTTACTAAACTGCGCAAGGGAAGGAATGAAAAGATAGAGATAATTACAGATTGAGGCGCCACCAGAACACCTCTTATACCAGGATGTTAATGCAGAGCTTCCCAGAGGAGCTGTGTTATGAGCGATGAAATGAAAGACATCTTGGAAAAGATGAAAAATGGAGATAAGGAGGGCGAACAGATAGAGATTCCCTCTGTGTTGCCCATACTCCCTTTAAGGGAAGTTGTGGTGTACCCTTTTCTTGTTCTTCCCTTGATAATTTCCAGACGAAGCTCGATCAAGCTCTTGGACGATATCCTCGTGAAGGACAAGCTTCTGGGAGTGGTCGCTCAAAAAGACCCCAAAATCGAAGAGCCGAAACCCAAAGACCTCTATCAGGTGGGTGCTGCTGCTGTGGTGTTAAAGATGCTGAAATTTCCCGACAACACGGAAAGGATAATTATTCAAGGGCTAAGGCGGATAAAAATCAAGAAGTTTCTTCAGATCGAGCCCTATATGACAGCTGAGGTAGAGCCCTTTTACGATATTTTAATCGTCTCTGACGAGTTAGAAGCCCTGATGAAGAATGTGGTTAATCAGTTCTCCAATTATATCTCACTTAATCCCAGCCTCCCCGATGAAACGAAGATTGCTGTGCTTAACATCAAAGAGCCGGGTAGGCTGGCTGATTTTGTGATATCCAATCTGGAATCCAAACTCCCCGATAAGCAGGTGGTTCTGGAAACCCCTGAGGTGAAGGAAAGGCTGGAGAAGGTGACCCTCCTGCTCAGCAAAGAGCTGGAGATTCTCAAGATGGGCTCTCGCATCCAGTCCCAGATCGAGAGCGAGGTGAGTCAAGCCCAGCGAGAGTTTTTCCTCCGCCAGCAGCTAAAAGCTATCCAGAAGGAACTTGGAGTAGGAGATGAGCGAGCAATGGAGATTCAGGAGTTCAAGAAGAAGATAAGGAAAGCGAAAATGCCCCCAGAGGTGGAGAGCGAAGTTATCAAGGAGCTTAGCCGGTTGGAAAAGATGACACCCGCTTCTGCTGAGTATACTGTGTCGCGAACCTATCTCGATTGGCTGGTCTCTCTTCCCTGGTCGGTCTTTACCGAGGACAATCTCAATATCGAGCAGGCCCAGAAGGTCCTGGACGAGGACCATTACAATCTGGAAAAGGTTAAGGAGAGAATTCTGGAGTATCTGGCGGTCAGAAAGCTGAAGCCAGATGTGAAAGGACCCATCCTCTGCTTTGTGGGACCCCCTGGTACCGGAAAGACCTCCCTGGGACGTTCTATCGCCCGGGCTATGGGAAGGAAGTTTATCCGCCTCTCTCTGGGAGGGATAAGAGACGAAGCGGAAGTTCGGGGTCATCGCAGAACATACATCGGCGCCCTACCGGGGAGGATTATTCAGTGGATAAGAAAGGCGGAGTCCTCCAATCCAGTCTTCATGCTCGATGAGATTGACAAACTGGGAGCTGACTTTCGCGGAGACCCTGCGGCTGCCCTTTTGGAAGTGCTCGACCCGGAGCAGAACTTCTCCTTCTCCGACCACTATCTGGAGGTACCCTTTAACCTATCCAAGGTGCTGTTTATCACTACCGCTAATTTGCTAGACCCCATTCCCCCCGCCCTCAGGGACAGAATGGAAGTCTCAGAGCTGCCGGGTTATACACAGGAGGAGAAGCTGATGATAGCCAGGCAGTTCCTCATACCCAGACAACTGGAAGCCCATGGGCTGAAGAGCAACCATATAGAGTTCGGCGATGAAGCTGTTATTGCCATAATAAGGGATTACACCCGCGAAGCAGGACTCCGCAATCTGGAGCGGGAGATAGCTTCTATCTGTCGCAAAATAGCCAAGAATGCAGCCATAGGCAAGGTAGATAAGGTACGGATTACCGCCGATAATGTTTCCGATTTTCTGGGACCGATAAGGTTCTTCTCGGAAACAGCCGAGCGAACCAATGTCCCCGGGGTAGCTGTTGGAGTCGCCTGGACTCCAAGCGGAGGGGATATTGTATTTGTGGAATCTACCAGGATGCGAGGGAAAAAATCCCTCAAGCTCACCGGGCAGTTGGGTGATGTTATGAAGGAATCCGCCGAGGCTGCCCTCAGCTACATACGCTCCAGGGCTGATAGCCTGGGAATTGCTGAGGACTTCTTTGATAAGTACGACCTCCACATCCACATCCCTGCGGGCTCTATACCCAAAGACGGTCCCTCCGCTGGGGTTACCATTGCCACCTCCCTTTTTTCACTGTTGATGGATAAGCCCGTGCGACCAGATGTTGCCATGAGCGGGGAAATAACCCTCCGAGGAAAGGTTCTGCCAGTGGGAGGGATCAAAGAGAAGGTGCTGGCGGCTAAGCGGGCGGGCATTAGAACCATTATCCTCCCCTCCAGGAACGAAAAAGACCTGAAGGAGATACCCGAAGCAATCAAAAAGGAGCTTGAATTCCAATTTGTGGACACCATAGACGAGGTGTGGCGCATTGCTGTGAGAGATAGCAGGGGAGTGTCCTCCTGACCTTTTGCCAGAAAGGAAGAGCATGGGGATAAAGTCGGACCGCTGGATTAAGAAAATGGCTCTGGAACAGAATATGATCAAGCCTTTCGCACCATCCCAGGTGAGCCAAGCTGTCATATCTTACGGTCTTTCCTCCTATGGATACGACATACGACTGGCAGATGAGTTCAAGCTTTTCTCCCCCCACAAGGAGCAAATGGTTGACCCTAAAGCGGTAGAACCCGGTTTTTTCAAGGACTTCGAAGGGACATTGTGTATTATCCCACCGCACTCATTTGTCCTGGGAAGGTCGGTTGAATACTTCAGGATACCTCGGAATGTGTTCACCCTCTGTGTGGGCAAGTCTACTTATGCCCGCTGCGGAATCCTCTTGAACATTACCCCCCTGGAGCCCGAATGGGAGGGCTTTATCACCATGGAGATATCCAATCATTCTCACTCTCCAGCCAAGTTGTATGCCAACGAGGGGATAGCTCAGGTGATATTTTTTGAAGCTGATGAGGAGTGCGAGCGCTCATACCGGGACAAAAAGGGGATATATCAGGCTCAAGAGGGTATCATTTTATCGAAGGTGAAGGAATCAGAATAGAATCTAACCATTTATTAAATTTAAAAACAGCTCCGGGAAAGATAAGGGGAGAAAAGATGTCGGACTTAAGACTTTATGTGGTCTCCCATTTGGGGAAGTACCCCTGCTGGGGATTGGTGGTGGCCACGAATCCCGCAGAGGCTTTCTTGAAGTGTACCAAGGAGACTAATTTGCTGCAACGGGAATCCCGCGAGAATTGCAAAGTAGAAGAGGTCCAAATAGAGGGATACGAGATCCTCGTTAAGGCGAAGTCAGGCAGCTAAATAGGTTTTTTCAATCTTTTTGAGAGAAGAGGATGGAGAGATACGACATCATAATTGTGGGAGGGGGTCCAGCAGGTCTTACGGCTGCGCTGTATTGTGCCCGGGCAAAGCTCAATACCCTGGTGCTGGAGAAAAAGATGCCCGGAGGTCAGATATTAAATACCGAGAGGATTGAGAACTGTCCGGGGTTTGACAGTATCTCCGGGCTTGAATTAGCCCAACGAATGGAACAACATGCGCGAAAGTTTGGAGCGAATATAAAGCTGGAAGAGGTGAAGCAGATTCTCAGTGAGAGGAATGCAAAGGTGGTAAAAACGGCAAAAGATACCTACCATGCAGGGGCGGTAATTCTGGCAGCGGGAGGCGAGCCAAGGTGGCTTGACGTTTCAGGAGAAAAAGAGTTTCTGGGCAAGGGAGTTTCTTATTGCGCCCTTTGCGATGGACCCTTTTTCGCCGAACAGACCGTCGCCGTGGTCGGCGGAGGGGATGCCGCGGTGCAAGAGGCTATATATTTGAGTAAATTTGCCCAGAAGATTTACCTTATTCACCGCCGGAAGAACTTAAGAGCTAAAAAGGAGCTGCAAGAGGAGCTTTTCAAGAATCCTAAGGTAGAAGTCATCTGGGATAGCGTGGTAGAAAATATAGAGGGAAAGGAGATAGTGGAGAAACTTTTGCTGAGGAATGTGAAGACAGGCAAAAATAGACCCCTTGAGGTCAGTGGGGTATTTGTTTACATTGGATTTGTGCCCAACAGCAATCTTTTCAACAAGAATCTGCAACTGGACGAAAGAGGCTATATTAAGACCGACTATAGGATGTCGACCTCGGTAGAGGGGGTCTATGCTGCCGGAGATATTCGATTTCAGTTAGCCAAGCAGATCACCAATGCCATGAGCGACGGCACCACGGCTGCCATAGCAGCCGAAGCCTACCTTAAAGAAAAGGGTCTGGTTTAATCCCTTTATATCTTCTTTTCTTTAAGTTTTATCGTATGGCTTTAGCTATCTTTCAGGACTATTTTCTCCTCTATCTAAACCCTCAATTGAATTGGAAAAGAAGGTATTTTTTCATTTCTTGAGTGCGATGAGGAGTCCCTTGTTGGTGCCGAGGAACAGTTTACCTTCATCCGGGGACATGCCGGGAGGGGAAGTTATTAGGGAAGAAGCAGTAAAGCCCCTGACCTGCTCCCCATTTCTGGGGTCTATAACCATCAGGGTGTCAGAGAGGGGAACCAGAAACAGGAGGTCTTTGGAAATTATCGGCGAGTGGTAAAGGCGGTAGGGGAGGCTAAACCTGTAAGAGAGATAGCCATTTTTCACCTGCAGGCAATACAGAAAATTGTCTAACGAGGCAACAAACACCCGCTTCTCCCATCCTATCGGGCGGCAATTCACATCCCCTCCAGTGATTTTCTTCCATTTCAGCTTTCCTGAATCGGGGTGTAAGGCATAGATGTAGTTGTCGTAGCTTCCCACAAAGAGAGTTCCATCAAACAGCAGGGGAGCCCCTCCGATCTTCCCGGAGGTGAAGAACTTCCACCGAAGCCTACCCACTCGGGGGGTGAGAGCGTAGAGGAAGCCGTCGTCCGAACCGCCATAAAGATATTCGCCTTCAATAAGTGGAGGGACATGGACTTCCCCACCAGTCTCAAATCTCCATATCTCTTCACCGTCAGAGGCTCTCAGGCAAGCGATATATCGGGAAAAGCCGAGATATAGAGCTCCCCTATCGAAGATTAAAGGGGTAAAGATTTCGCCGTCCAGTTTCCTTCTCCAGCGGAGATTTCCAGTAAGGAGGTCCAGAGATAGTGCTTCCATACCCGAAGTGGCCACGAATAGGCTGTCGTCTCCCAGGGTACCACTCTGTCTAACCGGGCTCCCGGCGGTGAATTCCCATACCTTTTCTCCACTGGCAATATCCAGGGCATAAAAAGTGCCGTTTTCGGAGGCGAAATAAACCCTCTCCGCATCACAGATAGGTTGAGTGAGGATGGCTATGGAGGCTGTGAGATTGGTGGTTTCCTCAACCTGGAATTCCCAGAGCCTGCTGAATGTCACGCCTCTCTCCTCCTGCCTGGCATAGTCTTCTCTTATCAAGATTGAGAGAAAAAGGCAAAAGATGGTAAACAAGAAAACTGTGGAGTCCCTTCGCCAATTTTTCAGGTCAATCACCTCATCTCTTTTTTTTCTGCCTTTTTTAAAAAGATAGCTCAAACAGGGTGATTTGTCAAACTAATCAAGAGCTAAACTGGAATACTTTTTGTTCTTAGCTTGGTGGAAAATGGCTTGACTTAATCCTCACGCCTTTGTTAGCATAGTTAAAAAGCCATAATTATCACTCTTAGAATATGAATAATAAATATAGAGAAGAAAGGCTTTCCCCCGAAGAAAAAGAGCAGCAGCTCAAGAGGCTGTTGCGGGATTACGGTTCTGTGGTAGCGGCTTTCAGCGGGGGAGCGGATAGCAGCTATCTTCTCTATGTAGCTCAGTCAGTCCTGAAGGATAAAGTTCTGGCAGTGACCGCCCAGAGCCCCCTTTATCCTCAGCACCATTTGAGCAGGGCGAAAGATTTCGCCCACCGCTACGGGATTGCTCATATAGTTATCGCTACTAATGAGCTGGCATCTCCCCGATTCCGCTCCAATTCCCCCTCCCGCTGCTATTATTGCAAGGTTGGGCTTTTTACCCGATTGAAAGAAATTGCAGCTGAGAAGGGTTATAATGTGGTGATTGAGGGGAGCAATTTGGATGATACTTCGGATTTCCGTCCTGGATTGAAGGCTTTGCGGGAGCTTAAGGTGTTAAGCCCGTTGATAGATGTCGGAATTACCAAGAACGATGTCCGTTATCTCTCCCGAAAGGTCGGTCTGTCGACATGGGATCTCCCTTCGTCAGCCTGCTTGGCGAGCCGATTCCCCTATCACACTACCCTCACCAAAGAGAAGTTGAAAACTGTAGAACAAGGAGAGGATTTTTTAAGGGAGCTTGGCTTCCAGCAGGTTCGTATGCGTCACCATGGGGATTTGGCACGCATTGAGGTGCTCTCTTCCGAAATTTCTCTCTTCCTTGATTCTCATGTGCTCGAGAAAGCTATCAAAAAGATTAAAAGTCTGGGATACAAATATATAACCTTAGACTTGCAAGGATACCGCACAGGGAGCTTGAACGAGGTGCTCAACACCTCTGCCAAAGAGATTCCTTAGCTAATAAGTTACCCTGGATGAGGAGTGGAGAGATATGCTCCGGGATATATTAGACAGCAGTCAGGCTGGAGGAAGAATTATAGCTTTTGGCAGCGGCAAGGGCGGGGTGGGGAAGAGCTTTCTGGCTGCAAATATGGGAATCCACATTGCCGGGCTTTCCAAGAAAGTAATATTAGTCGACGCAGACCTCGGTAACGCTAATCTTCATACCTATCTAAACCTCCCACTCAAAGGGCTCACTCTCTCCGATTTCATCTCGGGCAAGGTGTCCAATTTGGCCCCGGTTACCATTCAGACAGACGTACCCTATCTCTCGCTTATCCCCGGAGGTAAAGCCCCTCTGGGGGTAGCCAATATAGTTTATAAGAAGAAGATAATGTTCCTCAAGGCCATCAAGAGGCTTTCAGCAGACTTTATCATCCTGGACCTGGGGACTGGAGTCTCCTTTAATGTCCTCGATTTTTTTCTCATAGCCCATCATAAAGTAGTGATTGCCCGACCAGAGCCAGCTTCCATTGAGAATTTCTATCAATTCATCAAAACCGCCCTTTGGCGGCGATTGAGCTCTCTTATCCCTGACCTCATGACAAGAAAGAGATGGGAGGTATCCTTTGACCAGGAAGGGGAATGGGGGGCAAAAAGGGTGGCTGAAATAATCAGTGAAGCGGAAGGTATGTTGGATGGAGAAGTTAAAAAGAAAATTGAAGAGGAATTCCCCCGCTTTGCAGTTAAGTTAATATTGAACTGGACCACCACTGCTGACCACCGAAGACTTGGATATTTCATAGAGAAGGTCTGCGAGAATGCCATTGGCATTACTCTCCGGTACCTGGGCTATATTGATAATGACTTGCAAGTGGAGGAATCGACTAGGTTAAGGAAGCCCCTCCTTCTCAATTACCCCGATTCCAGTGTCACTAGGGCTATCAGGAATATCACCAATCGGTTGCTTATCGGTTATGAAAGGTGATTACCGACGAATCAGAGGATAAGATGCGGCAATACATGCTTTTCCCTGAAGACCTACCCAGACTCAGCCATTATGAGCTCTTGGGAGTTTCCCCTTCCGCTACCGAAAAGGAGATAAAGGAGGCCTATAAGCGACTGAAGAGCATCTACCAGCCAGGCTCTCTGGCAATTTACTCACTCTTTTCCGAGGGGGAGCTGAAAAAAACCTCCCGCGCATTGGATGAAGCGTACAAGATCTTGGTGGATAAGAGGAGCAGGAAGGCATACAATGAGGAATTGATCCAACAGGGACGCTTAAAGCCGGAGGAGCTCTTGCAGAAAAAACCAACGGCAGCTCCTGAACGGGATCAGAAAGTCGCTTTTCAAGAAGAGGAGGTCACCGAGGACGGAAGGTATTTTCCTCAGGAGGAGCAAATATACAAAGGGGATTTTCTCAGGCGGATGAGAATATTCAAGCAGTTAGAATTGAATGATATTTCCAGGGTTACCAAAATTAGCGTGGAAACTTTAAATAACATAGAAAAAGACAATTACCAAGCTCTCCCATATCGGACATATCTGAGGAGTTTTCTCATAGAATATGCCAGATGCCTCCAACTTAATCCCGTGGAGGTAGCAAAAGCCTACTTGAAGCATTATGATGAATGGGCAAGAAAAAAAATGGGAAGATAGCGAAGGCTTCCTTATAGATTACCTCAGAAAGCTCTCCCCCTATTGGATAACAAGAGAAGGGCGGGTTGCTTTTTCTGAATATGGGCTGGAAAAGCGGATTGCAGAGAGGTTGGTGCAGAGTATATGGTTCGACCAGCGTCTCCGCATAGATAAGCTTAGAACAATCTCAGGTGAAAAGGTGGAGGTTCTCTCTCCGGGGAAGTGGAATTCGGAGTCCGGTCCTGATTTTATCCAGGCTGCGATAAAAATATCATCGGCAGAGGTATTGAGAGGAGATATTGAAATCCATGTGTTAGCCTCCGACTGGTTTGCCCACAATCATCATCAGGATAAAAATTATGATAATGTTATCCTTCATGTAATAATGTGGGACGATCTGGGGTTAAACAAGAAGCTAGTCAATTCCGCGGGGAGGGAGATACCCCAGCTTCCCCTTTATCATGCCTTAGATACTAAACTCACAACCCTGTCTAATACTATAAACCCGTCCGCTTACCCCTTTGCTTCTCCTTCAAGCCAGGGTCCCTGCTATTCGGTCATTAAAGCCAAGGAATTAAGCAAAATAGGTGCGCTTTTAGACTTAGCCGGGGATGCTCGGATAGTCAGCAAAGCCAACCGCTTCGCCAAAGAGCTCTCCCAGGAGGATTACAATCAGGTTATATACGAAAGGATAATGGAGGCGCTGGGCTATAAGCGGAACAAGGAGCAGTTTTTGCTGCTTGCCCGTCAGCTTCGCTTGAAAGAGATAAGGGAGGTGTTGTCTTCAACCAAACCATCCATTTGGGGAATAACTCTGCAAGCGCTCCTCTTCGGGAAGGCTGGCATATTACCCAGCCAGCAGGAGCTTCCGTTCAAGCAGGCGGTTTTCCAAGACAAGTATATACGAGAGCTGGAGCAGAGCTGGGAGAGATTGAAAGGGCGATATCAGGATAAAGTGCTACCACAGGATATATGGAAAAAAGGGATGCGACCAGCTAACTTCCCTGCTCGACGGCTAGCTGGCATGTGTAACTTCCTCATTCGAATCTTCCCCCTGACCCCCCTTCACAAGCTACTGATGATATGTTGCACCCCGGGGATTTCCGCACAAGAATCCCACTTTAAAAAGATAAACAAAGAGTTGAAAGAGCTTTTTAGCTCGGTAGAGGAAGAGAATTACTGGAGCTGGCACTACACTTTTGCAGGGAAAACGTTGAAAAAGAGCATCCGGTTAATCGGTCCTGGGAGAGCAGCTACCATTATAGTGAATGTTATCATTCCAGCCCTGATTTTATATGCGCGAAAAAAAGAGCATAAACAGCTGGAAAACCTCCTGGCTCGCTTCTACCATTGGTATCCTAAGTTGCCTTCGAACAGCCTGCTGAAGTTTATGGAACACAGGCTTTTTGCTTATGAGAATCGACTAAAAAGGGTTGTTAACAGCGCCCAGAGACAGCAGGGGCTTCTTCAGATATATCAAGATTGGTGCACCTGGGAGGAGGGTGTATGTCAGCGCTGCGGGTTCAAGAGGGTTCTGGAGGCTATGTAGCCGCGGGTCAAAGGGGAGTTTGCTTTTTACGCTTCAGTGGCGAAGCTCATTACCGCTTCTTTCTCATCCGAGAAGACCTCAAAAATCGGCAATAACCTCATAATTGTCAGTGTGGTATAGATTCTGTTGCTCAAATGAACAATTTTTAGCCGCCCACCAGCCTGTTTCACCGCTCGATAGCTTGATACCAGCTCCCCGATACCACTGCTGTCCATATATTTTACTTCGGAGAGGTTGAGCAGAATATTTTTTTTATCCGCTTCCAGCAACTGGGTGATAGTCTCCTTTAAAACCAATCTTTCCCTCCCCCAGACCAGCTTTCCTTTCAGATCCACAATGACCACATTTTCCTGGTATCTTATATTGGCTTCCATCTGCTTATATTATGATGACAGGGAAGGACATCCCTCTGTCGGCAGAAACTCACCTCACCCCAATTTACCCTCTTTTTAGCGGGCAAGATATGGCGGACAGCCTCTCCAGACTTATACGCACTTATAGAACGCTTTGTATACTTTCCGTTCCATAAATACGCTGATTCTGACAAACTGGTCCTTATCCTGAGTTATCACATCAACAGTGATAACAGGTTCAGGATAGTTCTTCTTAGCCTCCTGGATGATGGCCATCTCTTTGGAAATTTGCTCTTCATCTTTCCAGATGCAGATGTAAGTATCCTCACCCTTGGTCTCTAAAGAAAGCTGGTATACCCCTTGGGGTATTGTCTTTCCGCTGTATTCCACATCTCTGGGAAGAGTGAAACTCCCGACCTTAACCCCCTGACCGAATAGCAGAGACAGAGTACCGGCTATAAATATCGCCAGCACCCCCATTAAAATTATCCTTTTCTGTAGCATATCCCTCACTCCTTAATATTATAATTATCTGGTTTCAGAAAAGTTTGTTGCAGAATTAATCCTCCCCTTTCTGTATTATACTGCCTCCGATACGCTGGAGAAAGTAAAGTTGTGGGCTTTTACCCCTGGCATGATGCCGAAGCCAACCTTCTGAGGTTTGGTCATCTTCTCTATGTTGTTGAGGAGCACCACCGGTGATTCGTTGAATCGGAAGTTGTTAATAGGGTATTGAATCTTACCGTTTTCTACCCAGAAGGTCCCATCCCTGGTAAGCCCGGTGCACAACAGGTTGTTGGGGTCCACCATGCGGATATACCAGAAGCTGCTTACCAATATCCCTTTTTCGGTATCCTTTATCAGCTCGTCTATGATATGGTCACCACCTTCTATCAGAAAATTCATGGCAAAGGTAGGCTCTTTCCCTTTCTGGGCTGCCCAATACCTGCTGTAGATGAGATTTTTAACCACCCCTTTCTCTACCCAGGTGATATCTTTGGCGGGAAGCCCATCCCCTCCAAAAGGGGTACCCAAGAGCTTTGGGTGAGCAGCTGCGCTGCGGATGGTGATGTTTTCCCCGAACACCTTTTGCCCCAGCTTATTGCCGCCGGTTTTGCGGTCGGACAGGAAGCTCCTCCCCTCGTCTGCTTCACGGGCACTGAGTCCGAAAAGGAGATAAATAAAGAACTCCATCATAGCTGTAGGTTTTAGGATTACCGTATAATCCCCCGGTTCCTGCGGGTGGGGGTTGCGGGACATCTCGGCTGTTCTTATCGCCTCGGCGGCTAATTGGGAGGGGTTTAGCTCCCCTATTCTCCTTTCATTTGACTGCTCCGCTCTGCCCGAACCGGTGCGGTCCTGGGTTCTCACGCTGACGCTGAAGCCACAGTTGGTAGATTTATGATAGCCAAACAATCCTTCGGAGTTAGCGATACTATTAAATCCATCACCATTGGAGAAGGTTCCGGCGGTTATGAGCTCTTTTTGGTCGCAGGTCTGGATGACTTTAAGAATCTCCTTTGCCCGGTCCATAGGACCAAACTCCGCTGTCTCCGGGAAGTAGGATTCTATTTTTCGGTACTTCTGAGGGGGTAGGGGGGGCATATGTTCGGGATTATCTGGAAGGAGCCTGGCTATGGACTCCGCCCTTTTGACTACCTGTTTGAGGGACTCATCATCAAACTTATTAATTGTTGAGGAACCCTCCTTCTGTCCGAAGGCCACAGTCACACTTAACGAGAAGCCTCGCTTGTCTATATTATGGGTCATGGCATTATTGGCAAAGCGAGATAAGGCTCCGCTTCCCCCGGTGAGATAAGCTACCGTCTCGTCGGCGGTGGAATAGCTGATAACCTTCTCCAGAATTGCCTTCGCTTCGGTTTCTGTAAGAATCATAATCTCGCCCCTCCTACTTTTATTCTTCTTGCTCGAATGGTGGCGCTTCCGTGGGTCATCTGTGCCCGCTGACCGGGCTGACCTTTTCCGCAGTCGGCAATACTCCATGGTTTCCAATCTTCCTCACTGCAGACAGCATCCACCGAGCCCCAGAACTCGGGAGTGGTCGATTGATAGGTAACATTTTTGAGCATCTGAGTCTTCTTTCCGTCTTTAATCTCCCAGAAGGCGTCCCCACCGAACTGGAAGTTGCGGCGCTGGTGGTCGATGCTGAAACTCCCCATCCCGTCAATGTAAATTCCGTCTTTGGTATCGGCAATGAGCTCTTCGGGAGTGGGAGCTCCCTGTCCACCAGGCGCAAGGCAGACATTGGGCATTCTCAAGATGGGAATGCTACCCCAGTTGTCGGCATAGCTACAGCCGTTGCTCTCTTTGGCTCCAATATAAGGAGCGGTATCACGGGTGGTGGAGTAGCCGACTAAAATCCCCTCCTTGATAAGGTCCCATTTTTTGGTCTTGACCCCATCATCATCGTAACCGCAGGTGGAGCGACCGTGAGGAAGGGTTCGGTCGCCGGTGAAATTGACCAACGGGGAGCCATATTTCAGTTTTCCCAGTTTATCGGTAGTGGCAAAGCTGGTGCCGGCATAATCGGCTTCCCACCCCAGCACCCGGTCGAGCTCGGTGGCATGCCCCACCGACTCGTGGATGGTCAGGCAGATGTGGGAAGGGGATAGGATAAGGTCTTTTACCCCTTCCAGGCACTCCTTGGCGGTGAGGTGCTGCACTGCCTCTTCCGCCACCTGCTGGGCATTTTCTATTAAGGGGAGTTCTTCAATGTGCTCGTAGCCCTTATTGAGCGGGAAATCCTGGAAGCTGCGGCTTTCAAATCCCTCCTTGCCCACCGCTACGGCGGTGTAACCAGCCGAAGACCTCATTATGAGCTGCTCGATAAAGGAGCCTATGGTGCTGGCGAAGTATTTTTGTTCGCTGGTGAAGGATGTATAGGAGGTGGTCCTCTTGATTCCTTTTACATTACTCATTATTTTGTTAATATTCAGCAGCAGATTTATCTTCTTCTCGTTGGGTATCTTGAAGGGGTCTTTGATGAAGGGGGTTTGCCAGTGGTCTACATATTTTGGCTCTGGAGCAAGCTCTAAAGGAACCTTAATGGTCATGGCGCTGGCTCGGGCGATGTCCACTGCCAGGGCGGCTACTGCCTGAACCTCTTCCCTGGAGATAACAGAGCTGCTGGCAAAACCCCAGGCACCATTGTAAAAGGCACGCACACCGAACCCGGAATTTTCATAATCCCTTACTCCGGTAACAATCTGGTCCCTGGTGCTGATATACTGATCCTTGTAAAAGCAGATGCGAATATCAGCATAGGAGGCCCCTTTACGGCTGGCAGTGTCCAGTGCTAAATCGGTAAATTCCTTCAATATCCTCCTCCTTGGCGGTATTAGTCCTTTTAATTAAATGAGTCTTTTATCATAGATGGAATAAAAACCTATCCCTGCATTTGGGGTACATATGGAAGTGAACCAGCTCCAGCCACTGCTCTTCAGCAGTCGGATTCAGTTTGTTGAAATAAGTGGTTGAACAGCCGATATAAGGGCTTCCATGGTTCCACAGGAGCTGATTAGAGCTATCCTCTCCCTTTTCCTCTGAGGCTACGCGGTTAGTGGAAGGTCTTGTCTCTGTGAGGTATGAAGCCATCCCCATAGCTAAAGCTGAGAGCCCGCCTACCTGGAGAAATCTTCGTCGGCTGATTTCCAATGTTACCCACCTCCTTTTCTGAGGTGCCCAATATTTTTTTCATATTAATATAGTAATTCCTCTGATGTCAATAAGAAATTCTCTAACCTGGAAGACAGAGTTTATCTTTCCTTTAACGGTCGTCCTTTAAAAACCTTTGTCCGTAGCCACTTAATACGGCAAAGGTCAGCACCGCCAGGAGCATCCAGCTATGGTAGTTATGGAGCCCGATGGCGATAGGGGTCAGCTTCGCCGCTCCATATTTCTCTCCATATTGGCTGTATGCCGAGGCGATGAGCACGGTCACCATATAGGGGACAATATGCTGGAAGACATTGGCGGCGACATCCAATATGTTAGCCCGGCGATTGGGGTGAATCTGGAACCGTTCGCCTGTCTGGCGGGCAAACTCTCCCACAGAGACTATGGTGACTGTATTCTGGATCATAATGAGGTTGGTGAAGAATGTGCTTAGCATCATTATAAACTCAGCCTGTCGGGCAGACACGATTACCCTCTCCGCCCAGGAGATGAGTCTGCCTATTACCCCTGCCGCCTGCAGGGAATATACCAGTCCGATGAGGAGAATGGTAAAAATAGATATACCCACCCCTCCTTTCATCCCTTCGAGAATTATCCCCTGGGCATTTCCCGACGCTCTCTCCAGGCGGAAGAGGTCTTTGAAGGTTATCAGTTTGAAGAGTAATCCGGTCAGGCAGCCGATAAGCATTCCCCAGAAAAGGGCTTCCAGCAGATGGCGTCCCTTAAGGCAAAGGATGACAATTAACACAGGCACCAGAAGCATGGGCAATCCCCGGGGGCTGGCAGTTTGAGCAATGGCATCTACCTCCTGGATGGCAGTGCTGCCTTTTCCGAATAGTATATAGAAGATGAGAGCGATACCTCCGGCAGGAAAGGCGTATTTCAGCCTGCTTTTGACCACTCCTCCTATATCGGTCCGCTGGGTGAAAGCGGAGGCGATGGTGGTATCGGAGATGGGTGAGAGGTTGTCCCCAAAAGCTCCTCCACCGAGGATGGCCCCCATAAGAGCCACTGGATGAGCTCCCAGCAGGTAGCCTGCCGGGTATAATATGGGGGTGCAGGTTATGATGGTGCCCACACTGGTTCCGGTGGAGGTGCCTACCAGGCATGCTATAATGAAGGTGGCTCCTGTGAAAAGCCCTCCTGTAAGCCCTATCTTTAAGCATATCCAGATGAGAGCCTCCACCAGCCCGGTCTCATACATAAGATTGCCAATCACAGAGGCGAAGAGCCAGGCGCCCACCATTATCATGACTATCGGCTGAGACATCCCCTCGATGAGGACTTCGGTATAGCGATATCGGTTCTTAGCCAAGAGCATCCCCGCCACTAGAGCGAAAGCAACGGTCGGCCAGTAGCCATAGATGTCGGGAACCCGGGCAACCCCCAGGTAGATAGCTCCCCCTACTACAATAAGGAACGGAAACACTGCTCCTCCCAGCCCACCATGAAACGTTAAAGATGCCTTCTTTATCTCTTGTGCCTCCATACCCCTTACCTCCTCTCAACAAAATCGTTTATGAGTATACCATTAAGGGATGCTTTTTAGAAGGAAGAAATTGTCGGGGGTAAAAATTTTTGCAATGGCTATGGTTGTATGCTAATATAATGACGAAAAGGGAGGTTCTCCTTATGCCTGTTTACTCCTATTCAAAATTGTCCACCTTTGATAACTGCCCTCTGCAATACAAACTCCACTATATTGATAGAATTAAAAGGGAGACGGAGAACATTGAGGCTTTTATGGGGAGCCAGGTTCATGATACTTTGCGCAAGCTTTACAAAGACCTTATGTTTACCAAGCGGAACTCCTTGTCCGACTTAATTGAGTTTTACGAAGAGCAATGGAGCCGAAAATGGCATCCTCTGGTACGCATTGTCAAAAAGGAATACACGGTAGAACATTACAAGGAGATGGGTAGAAGGTGCATCAAGAACTATTATGAGCGCCATTCCCCGTTTGAGGATTCTTTAACTATTGGATTGGAGAAGGAATTAAGATTTTGCCTGGATGAGACCGGTGACTATCAATTCATTGGCTACATCGACCGCCTGGCGCAGACCTCAGAAGGTATCTACGAGATTCATGATTACAAAACCTCCTCCAAGCTTCCTCACCAGCAGGAGGTTGATTCCGACCAGCAACTCGGTCTTTACCAGCTCGCCCTGACAGAGATGCTACCGGATGCCCGCCATTTCGCCCTGGTGTGGCATTACCTGGCATTCGACCGGGAGCTTCGTTCCACCCGCTCACCCGCTCAGCTTGCCAAGCTCAAAGATCAAACATTGGAGCAGATCCGCAGGATTGAAGCTTTAGATGACTTCCCCCCTGTGGAGAGCCCATTGTGCTACTGGTGTCATTACCCCGACCTCTGCCCCTTGATGAAGCACCTCGCCCATCTCATTGCCCTCCCCGCCGATAAGTATTCCGCTGAAGAGGGCTACCAGCTTGTTAACCTCTACACCGAACTGGTGGCTGAGAAGAGGAGGATTAAAGCTGAGCTGGAAAAGCTGAAAGAGGCTATCATCGCCTACGCCAGGCGGGAGGGGATTGAGATAATCAGAGGAAAGAATAATAAACTCCGGGTGAAAATTTACCAGAGGGCAAAATTCCCTGGCAAAGACATGGCACAGGAGAGAAAAGCTCTGGAGGATTTGCTGAAGCAGGAGGGTAAGTGGATGGAGGTCTCCGACCTCAGCACTTCTGCTTTAGCCAAGGCGGTTGAAGAGGGAAACTGGAGCCCAGAGCTGGTGGAGAAAATCAAGAGTTATCAACGAACAGAAGAGGACTATAAAATAATACCGCTGAAATCTGATGAGGAGGAACAGCTCAGCTTCTTTGAATTAGAGTAAATATCGCCCCTTCCGTTACCGGAAATCCCGACACTTCGCCGGCGAGAATATTTATTATTTCAGCATGCAGGAATCCTTGCCCGCCATTATCTAAGAAAGGATGGTGTCTTTGGTTCTCTCATTTTATAATGCCCGCTGATTAAAAAATTGTCGAGGAGCCTATATATTGGTTAATAAGATTATTTATACTTTGGGAAGCAGCCTTCGCTCTGAGGAGGAGTTTCTCGAGCTGATAAAGGCGTATAAAATCCAACTGGTGATAGATGTCCGCCGCTTTCCCGTGAGCAAGCTGGAGCATTTCAATAGAGACAATCTATCCCACTTCCTTAAAGCTTCAGGGATTGAGTATCTTTATATGGGTGAGCAGCTGGGGGGTTATCGCCGGGGAGGGTATCACAGCTATACGCAGACCACTGGTTTTCAAACGGGAGTTGAGGAAGTGATGCGATGGGCGAGTAGATTTACCGCCGCTCTGCTGTGTGCCGAGCGGTTGCCCTGGAGGTGTCATCGCCGCTTTATAGCCCAGGCACTTGAGGAGAAAGGATGGAATGTAGTCCACATACTGGAGCAGGATAAAACCTGGGTGAGGAAGAAACTGGGCTAATGTATTTCTTCGCCTTCGCTGAGATAGTTAATTAATTTCTTCCGACAATGGTTACACAGGGTAATGGTTAGCTCCTGGTAGACCTCTTTTTCCAGTTCTTCGGGATCCATCCGCTTTATTTCTTCTGCCAGTTTCTCCATTTCTCCTTCCTCGTAGTGCTCGTCTATTACGCCATTGAACGCCGAGGTGATGGTTATATCCACCCGATATTTCAGGCCTCCGGGATGGAGATATTTCCCGCAGCGTTCACAGGTGCTTGCCGGGCGGTAATCTGTTTTCTTGGTAGACATTGTCACAATTTAACCCTTATAATATGAAGGTTGGAAAATGAATGGTGAAGACGGTTATAAGGTGGTGAATTGCCTCCTTTCTTTTTCTATTATAAGGTAAACCGCATTAGTAAGCAGGGAGCCGATTATGGGACAACGAGAGTGCGATAATTTTCAGGCCAACCTCAAGAGGTGCAATTGCACTTATGAGCCTTGCAGCCGCAAGGGATTCTGCTGTCAGTGTATTCAGTATCACTGGCAAATGAGAGAGCTTCCCGCCTGCCTTTTTCCCGACGATGTAGAGCGAACCTACGATCGCTCTCTGAGCCGCTTTATCTCCGTGTACGGGAGAAAGTAGTTCTCGCTATTGGAGGCTCTATTTTCCTATGGGGAACCAGACCTCGGTCAGATATTCCTCAGGCTGTATGTTTGGTCCACTGACACGGTATATTTCTATAATAGGACCGACTATCTTGTAGCCTTGTTCCATCAGGGAGCTGATGATTTCTGGATAGCGAAGGGCAATTTTCTCATAGGGTCCCTTGAGCAATGCATAGCCTACCTCCTGGGAGGGTATCTCTTTTACCCTGAACGGGGGGTCCACCTGCGGCTCACCCTTTATCTGGACTCCGATCTCACAGCGTAATTCAGAGGCTGGCACCTGAGCAGGGTCGTCGTAGTAAATTCCTGCCGGGGGTCCCGCTAATTCCAGCTTTTTCTGAAAGGCGTAGCTCATCACTTCGTTAAAGACTGGTTGCAGTTCCGAGTAAGGTCCCTTATGTTCCAGATAGGCGATGCTCATCGGGGTAGTGGTTTTTATCTTCACCTCAATGGGAAGATTTTCTGCTTTCTTTTCCTGCATTCCGCAAAGCACAGCAGCCGGGACAATAAGAAACATTGCTAAAAGGGTTATTACTTCAAATTGAATCTTTCTCATAATATGAGCTCCTTTAATTTTGCAATTTTGTTTTCTCAATTCTTCAGATAGCCCGCTCATCATGTTTCCAGTTCAATTATTTCCACTTTACTAAGGTCCGCTGTTCCCAGCCCGAGGCTTTCGGCATAAGAGAGGCAGGGCTCTACTATCCTAAATTTAAAGGTATCATAGTATTGCTCCATTATTCTTCCGCAATAGGAATCGATAGCTACCATATCCCCTCCGAGGATAAGCAGATTGACCCTCTCTCTGGCCTCTGCTTTGTAACCCAGAGTAGGTGCTCTTTTGGTCAATATGTATTACCTAAGATAATCAGTAAGCTGATTATCCCTGATATGGGAGGGAACATCTTGGGCGGTGCTCATAAAGAACCCCACACTATTCGTATCCAGCAGGCTGCCGTGGGTTCCCAAGATGGTAGCTATGCGGGAGAATAGGGCATTTCCGTGAAAGTAGCCATCCTTCAGGGAGATGAGGATGTCAGCATCGGATTCCACCTGACCGCTGAAAGCCTGGTACAAGCGTTTAAGGGCATCGACATAGGGGTGGTCTTTGGTTGCTTCAAACCAATCGGAGTCGGGAATATATCCCTCGCCATCAGCCTTTCCGAGGTGTGTCAGCTTCTCTAAGATGTCCTTGTATGACAAGGGGTCCCCGCTAATTATCTCATATTTATACAGCTCGGTATTATTAACCGTTTTCTTGAGTATTTTCGCCTCACCTTCCTGGCCGAAGATATAAATAATATTGTTCATACGATAAGCGGAGAAATCTACTCCTTCCAGAACAGGTACCTGCTGGGCTATCTTTCTCTTGTTATTCTCTCCTGTGTAAATGGCGGCAAAGCTAACCAACCCAAAGCTCAGAAGGATAACACTATTCTCATCCCGAAGGTCATTTCTCACAGTGAAACCGCTGGATTTAAGGAATGACTTCAATTTCACCCTTTGGCTTTTGCCAAAGTTGAAGCCGTGGTCTGAGAAGAGCATTATTTCAATATCACCCTTGCGGGAATAGTAAATCTTCTGCAGGATGTCATCCAGAGCGAGAAGAATTTCTTCCGCTCCCTCTTTGCCCAATATATGCATTAAGCCGTCGGTCGATTTTATAAAGGTGCAGAATTTATCCTTTTCTGAGCTGCTGTAAGCTTCTAAGAATCGCTTTAAATCGGATTTACAGATTCTTCTGGGCAGCACATAGATGAGGAATTCATAGGGGACTGGCTCGAGATAGTCGAAGTGTTGATGAAAGTCTCCCGGTTTGATAACCCTTTTGTGGAGATACTTGCTGACTCCGCCGACCATAAGGTTCTTATCCTTGTCGAAGTAGGCGCTCTCATAACCGGCGACCTTGCTGGCGTTCCATATAACGGTGGAAGTGACATTGGTCATAGTGGGGAAGGAGACTATCACCTTGCTCGGTCGGTGGAAGGCTTTGAAATGCTTCTTTTGACGCAACTGGTCTATAGTTCTCCAGGGGACCCCATCAACACAGATGATAAGCTTTTTGGTAACTTGGTTGCGCTGGACACTTTTCAGGCTGGAGGCAAAGTCGGGGTTGGTCCATCTCAGGAACCATACCACTCCAATGGCGATGAGGAGTAAGAAAGCCAATAAGATGATCATCCTCGTTCGTCTCTTTTTTACCATTTAACTCCTTGCTGAAAATACATTATAGCAAGATAAATCACCTTTGAGAACCAAAAAACGCAGCAGGTGATATTTTTTTCCCAGAAAGTATTACTGATAGCGGTATAGATGTCCGCAATCTAAATTGTGGGCGAGAAAACATCTTGAAAAGCCTCTTTGAAAATTAGAGTGTTCCTTAAAAAGTGATTAATGCATATCGGCATAATCAATTCTCTCTAATTGTGGCGAAATTAATTCACTACCCCTTGTATGCAACAATGCTTACTTGATATACCACTATTCCCGTGATATAGTGTAAAACTGTCGGAGATGAGAATGGGTATCAATACCAAATGGATAAACTTATTGTTTACTGACGATAAATTCCCCTATATTTTCTGATTATTAACTGCTCAAGGTTACTTTTGGACATAAGCAATGTGGGACTTAAACCGGGATTTAGATTTAATACGGAATGAATTTCCAATCTTAGCCCGGAGTGTCTATCTCATTAGCAATTCTTTAGGCGCTGTTCCCAGGCAGGCTCTGGAAGGACTTAAAAGATATTACCAGTTGTGGGCAGAAGAAGGTGTGGGTGCCTGGGAGAGAGAATGGTGGGAACTTTCTGGCAGGGTCGGTAATCAGGTGGCTTCTCTTATCGGCGCTGGTGATGATGAAGTGACTATGATGACCAACGCCACGGTCAGCCATTGGGTGGTACTATCAACCATGTTTTCGCTCAATGCCAACAAAAGAAACAAGATTATCATGACCGACCACGATTTTCCCTCTATACTTTATGCTGTTCATCAAATTGCACAATGTATGGGATGGGAGCTTGAGGTAATCAAAAGTCACGGGCAGCCGGGCATTGATGTGAATGATATTGTAAAAAGGACAGATGAGAAGACCCTTTTTGTTGCCACTTCGCATGTCTATTTCAAATCAGCTTATGTTCAGGATATTTCCCAAATTGCTGCCCGAGCACGCCAGGTGGGAGCATTGACTCTCATTGACGGCTATCACGCACCGGGCACCCTTCCGGTGGATGTGAGAAGGCTTGATGTCGATTTTTACATTGGCGGCTGTTTGAAGTGGCTCTGCGGTGGTCCCGGGAATGCTTTTTTATATGTTCGGCCAGAACTGGCTTCCAGCCTTGAACCTCAATTAACAGGATGGTTTGCCCATAGGCATCCCTTTCTCTTTGGCCAGAGGATGGAATATGCACAGAGCTCCTATAGGTTCATGTCAGGGACTCCGCCTGTTCCCTGTCTGTATACCGCGCTGGCTGGGCTGGATATTATCAATAAGATAGGAATTTCTCAGATACGACAAAAATCCCTTCATCAGACTGAGCTTATTATTAACAAAGCCAAAGAAAGAGGATTCAGCCTCTTCACGCTGGAGGACAATGAATTAAGGGGAGGAGCTATCTCCCTCGGCTTTCTGCACGCTTTTCCTGTCAAGCAAGCATTAGAGAAAAAAGGAATTAAAGTTGACTTCCGAAAAGGAGGGAATCAAGAGCCCGATGTCATCAGGGTCGGACCTCACTTCTACACCAGGGACGAGGAAATAGATATCTTATTCAGCGCGATTGATGCAATCTTAACCTCAGGGGAATATAAGAAATTTCCTGCAGAAACTAAAAAAATCACCTGACCAGCCAGTTAAGATGCTTTTGATAACCGGAATATTTAAGGCTTAAGAGAAGCAGGTAAGCGTGACAAAAAGTCGCCACAGCACTGCAAAATGATCAATGATATTGTACCATTTATCAGTTAAAGCCCTGTCCGAAAGGAGTTAAAATGAACGCTATACTTGCCAGACCGGAAAAAGAGCAGAAAACTATTTGGCTTATTATATGGATGGTTCTTTTCATCCCTATTCTTGCGCTGTGTGTAGTTCTGCTCTTTACCATTGACAAGCTTATTTTCGGAATTTGCACCGCCGGATGGGTAATAGTTATGGCATGCGAACTTCTCTGGATCTCAGCCTTCTACCGCTCTCTGGAATACGCGATCAACCGGGATTCTGTGAGAATGAAAAAGGGTGTGTTCTGGAGAAAGCAGGTTACCATTCCCTATCCTAAAATTACCAATGTAGATGTTATACAGGGACCGGTTCAAAGGATGTTCAACATTGGGACGATACATGTCCAAACCGCCGGTGCTGCTGGCCCCGAAGGCGGTAAAGCGGAACTTAAAATGATGGGAGTCAGGGACCTCAGCGGATTGAAGGATGCTATTATGGAAGGGATTAAGGGTTATATAATTAGCAGGCCTGAAGGAGTGAAGGGTGAGGTCATGGAAATCGGCGAGTCAGACACTATGGGTCGTATCTTGAAAGAAATTACCGCTATTCGTGAGTTGATAGAGAAACAACATGGTCAGTGAAGTGGAGAGTATCCCATCATACACAACCAGAGTTAACAGGTGCTTTGCGAAAGAAGTATCACTTTAGATGAGGTGATACATGATGAGCGCAGAAAGCTGGTGGAGCCAGATTGGAGTCTATAACAATGCCATCTTCCCGATGCAGATAATAACCATAGCTGTAGCCGTTGTATTGACTTATCTTTTATTTGCAAGACCATATGCCAGGATAAATAAAATAATGAAGGCTTATTTATCATTTACTTTTGCCTGGAATGGGGTAATCTTTTTCTTAATTTTCGGTAGGAAACTCCCCGGTGTATTTTTAGGAGCTCCTTTATTTATCCTTGCAGCAATTTTTTTTGCCTGGGATATACTGGCAAATAAAAGCCAGTTTAGCCTTCCCGAAACGAGATGGCAAAAATATTTAACTATCTTTCTGGTTCTTTGCGCTTTCTTATATCCGTTAATTGGATTTGTTATTGGTCATTTCTATCCAGAATCCTGTATATTTGGGGTAATGCCTTGCCCCACAACAGTATTCGCCCTTGCGTTGCTTGCAGCAGCGATACCGAAGGTTGATAGAAAAATCTATATATTACTTTTAATATGGGCACTTCCTGCCTTTGGTAAATGCGTAGGAGCATTAAACCTATATGAAGACTGTGTTCTTTTCTGGACAGGGATATACGCTTTGGTTATGTTAGTCAAGAATTGGAAATTTATTGGAGAATGAGATACATTAATAAGATAATGGCAACAAAACTTTTTTAGAGGAGGTTTAGAAATGGTCAAGAAAGCTCTTTTGTTGTTCACAATCATCTTCTTTTTTTCTGGCTCTCTGATTATCTATCCTCAGGACAACCCCTATCTCCTTAATAAAAAGCTGTTAGAAGCTATTCAAAACGAGGTTTCAGGGGAGCGAGCCTGGGATATGATTTCCAAGATATCCCGCTTTCACCGTATACGGGGCGGGGGAGAGGGCTCTGATTACAACCGCTGCGTGGAATATCTGGCCAATGAGTTGAAAAAAATCGGTCTTAAAGAGGTCGCCATCAAAAGATACAGAGCAGATGGCTTCAAAAAATATTTCCTGTGGGACTCCCTCGTTGGTTGGCGAGTCAAGGAAGCCGAATTATGGCTTGTGGAGCCCTATACAAAGCTCATCGCACGCTATTCCGACCAGGCGGTGAGCCTGATGCCTTACTCTCAGGGTGGTGAAGTAGAAAGCGAGGTTATCTATGTAGGCGGAGGGAAATCAGATTCTGATTACAAAGATAAGGATGTCAAAGGAAAGCTCGTTTTCGCCACCGGCGGCGGAGGCTCTGCGGTCCATCGTCAGGCTGTCTTAAACAGAGGAGCTTCAGGTGTCATTGTCGGACCTTCGGATAGAGAAGACCGTCTTCAGTATTCCGATTTAATAGAGGTCAACCGCCTCTCACCCACCGGAGAGGAAAGGGAAAAGGCGGGCTTTGGCTTCGCCCTCTCCCGCAGACAGGAAAAGGAGCTTGTTTCTCTTTTTAAAGCAGGGAGAAAGGTAACCATGCGAGCCAGGGTGGACGCTGAGCTTTTTGACGGCGAGATGCCGGTGCTCGAAGCTAAGATAATCGGAAGCGAACATCCCTCCCAGGAGATTATCATCATGGGTCACCTCGACCATTATAAGCCCGGAGCCAACGACAACGCCTCGGGTTCAGCCGGTATGGTAGAGATGGTGAGAAATATCTTAGCTCTGGTCAACAGGGGAGAGATTCCGCCTCCCAGAAGAACCCTTCGCTTTCTCTGGCTTCCCGAAATACATGGAGCAGTAGCCTATCTTACTGAGCATCAAGACCTCAGGGATAAAGGCATTGCCGGCATGAATCTGGATATGATTGGCGAGGATTATGCCCTGTGCCAGGCGAATTTCAACCTGACTTGCGCTCCCTATTCGGTCCCTGGCTATATCAACGATGTTTTCATCAACCTGCTGGGTTGGCTGGATGGAAGCGCATTCTATTCTCCCCGGGGAAGCAGATACCGCTTGAATTTCCGCATCAACCCTTACAGTGGTGGCTCGGACCACATCATGTTCAACGACTCCGCTTTTTCCATTCCCACGCCCATGCTGGGTCACGGCGATGTCTTTCATCATAGCAGCCTGGACACTCCCGATAAGTGCGACCCTACCGAGATGAAGAGGATAATCAGCCTATCACTGGCAGCCGCCCTCCTATTAGCCAATGCTGACGATGAGGATGCTATAAATATTGCTCGGGAGGTTTACAGCCAGGCAAGAATGAGAATGGCAAAGAGAAGCCAAAAATCTATACGCCTCCTTCATCAATACACCAACGACGCAGAAAAGAGCAAGTACTTAGCTGAGCTTTACTTTAATATCGGCAACTATCCTCAGGTTCAGGCTGGCATTGAGTCGGCAAACCTGAGGGAAGTGATGGAGCTCTGTGAAAGAGAAGCGAGCAAAAAGATTATTGACGAGTTAGCTAATGATTTAAACCGTCAGGTTGCCAGCGAGAAGGAAAAAATAAAGCTGTTTTATGACCTCTTAAGCCGTCAATACAATGTGAACAAAGAGCAATTCCAGCCTACAGAATTATATAAAAAGGCTTCATCCCTTAAGCCCCAGAGGCTTTTCCAGGGTCCTCTTCCCTGGAACTACTTGCAGGAGAAACTTGGTGAAGAAGATTACCTGTGGTATTCGAAGAACAGAGAGAAGGTTGGAGGTGCCTACGATTCCAAGACTTATGAAATCGTGAATCTCATGGACGGCACGCTTAGCCTCCTGGACATCAGACACATTGTATCCTGCGAATTCAATGAGACGCATATAGAGTTCATCCTTCACTTTGCCGAAGACCTGCAGAAAATAGGTCTGCTAAAATTCCAGTGAGTCATAGTGATGTTGTTTTGAGTTTTAACTCTTTCAATTAAGTAGATTTTGTCCCTACGGTGCAGCAATTATAGATGTTCGCTAATATGTAGAGGCTACACCTATAAAAAGCTGTTCATCGAATTTGGAATTTGCAAAATATTAAAAAATTTTGACCAGGCGCTTTTCTTGCAGGCTCAAGAAAATAATGAACTTTTATGCAGCTATTTTAATCTATTCTGGATTTTCTCAAATAGCAGATTTCTCACTCTACTAGAAGTTAATTTGAATCCATTAACTTTATTATTGCTAAATCGAGTAACTACTATCTTCTTGAACCACCATTGATTCCCGGAGAACAGATCTTTATCCTCAGGTGTCAATATAACATCTTCATTTCGCCAATGTTTCACAAATAATTTGCCATTAATACAAAGAATCAGATAATGAGTATCCAATTCTTCACTGTAGTATTTCCCGACATATTCCATTAATTGCTTCTCTGTAAGTAATATCTCTCTTTTTGTTTCTGGCGAACTTGTATTTGCCTTAAAACCTTCATCTTGAACAGGCACGGGAGGTGAAAATTGATTTGTAAGGTAAATATCTGCTATCTTTTGTCCCAAAAGCGAAGGATTTATTGAGTAAAAATTACTTAGAATTACTATCCCGAATTTTTGCTCAGGAAAGTAGGCATCATATGCTCTATAACCAGCATCATGTCCACTATGCAAAATGACTTTTAATCCTTTATATTTTGTAACTCCTATGCCAAATCCGTATGTACAATCTTCACCGCTATTGAGAGAACCGGATTCAAACTGCATTTTTCTCATTATTTTTTGATTTCCAACCTTGGGATTCACAAAGTTAATAAGCCACTTTACCATGTCGTCTGAAGTAGTGAATAAACTTGTAGAACCCACATATGAATAATTGAGAGTTCCTTTTCTTAATTCCGTGCCTTCAGGCACCCAATAAGGATAAGCTCTGTTCTTAACAATTCTTGTATGATCATCATAAAATTGAGTATTGTTCATATGCAGTGGTTTAAAAATATTCTCTGCTGTCCATTCTCGAAATGATTTTTCTGTAACTCTTTCCACAATTTGCGCCAACAAAACATAGCCAGTGTTACAATATTCGATCTCATCACCTGGCCGGAAATTGAGTTTCTTTTGACGGCGAACCAATTTAAGAATATGCTCTGTTTTGATTACATCAGCATTTGAAATCCCAGATAACTGAAACAAGGTTTCTTGTTCCCGCAAACCGCTTAGATGGTGAATTAAATGGCGGATTCTAATAGTTTCTCCAAAGTCGGGTACTTCGGGTAAGTATCTATGAATATCATCATCTAACGATAATTTCCCCTCATCCTCCAGTAATAAGATTGAGAATCCCACAAATTGCTTAGAAACCGAACCAATATGAAAAACAGTAGAAGATGTGATTGGAATATTATATTCCAGATTTGCCATACCATATTCGCTCTGAAAAACAACCTTTCCATCTCTAATAATAGCCAATGCAGCACCGGGCGAATCTGGTTTATCCCATTTAGCGAATAATAAGTCTACTTTTTCTGATAGTGAATCATTGTCTGACTTAACGACGGATTTACAAATGGCTGTTGTTATACTCAATGTGGCAAGCAAAAAGGAACAAAATATAACCACTGCCTTTTTCATAAGCAGCTCCTTTTTTGGAATTTAGCTGGTAACTTTTTTTGAGATATAAAAGAGCCAACCTTTTTCGTTGCAGCTCACTCCTCAACGCCTTATAGTCAGGCTGTTAACAGGTAAGGCGCGCCCTTAAACTCTCTCTTTTGTTATTTTTTATATTTTTCAAACCACTCCCTGAGGTAGAGTATCTGAGCAATCTTATGAGTAGGATTCCTCCGACCGATTCCGTGGTATTCTCCGGGTATGCGTATCATAACGGTCTCTTTCTTCTGAATCTTAAGGGCTCTGTAATACTGCTCAGTCTGCTCCATAGGACAGCGCAGGTCTAACTCCCCGGTTAACACCATGGTGGGTGTGGTGACATTCCCCGAATAAGCAATAGGTGAACGGTCAAGATACTCCTGTGGATTTTCCCAGGGCATCTCCCTGAATCTGCGGTACCAGTGGGCTCCGTCGGTGGTGCCCACAAAGCTGTACCAGTTGGTGACCGGCTTCATCACCACCGCTGCTGTGAAGCGGTCTGTGTGACCGACAATCCATGAGGTAAGCACGCCGCCGCCGCTGCCCCCACAGACAAAGAGATTCTCTTCATCAATGTAGCCCTTTTGAAGGACGGCATCTACTCCCTTCATCAGGTCATGGTAATCATCGCCGGGATAGCTGTACCATATGGCATTGCCAAATTCCTCACCGTAGCCGGTGCTCCCCCTGGGATTGGTATAGAGGACAACATAATCGTGGGCTGCGTGATTCTGGAATTCAAAATCAAAAGCGACATTGTACATAGCGTGAGGACCGCCGTGGATGTAAAGAATCAGAGGATACTTTTTCTCAGAGTCGAAATCAGGGGGTTTGATAATCCATCCCTGAATAGGTTTGTCATCAAAGGATTTGTACCAGATCTCCTCCACCTCGCCCAGTTTAATCCCTTCTAATAGGTCATCATTCACTGCGGTAATCTTTTTAGGAGTAGGCTGGTTAAGAGAAAAGGTTACCAGGTCGCCAGGCTCCCAGGGTGCGGAGAGCATGCCCACAGCCCGATTGTTTGAAGCGAGGGAAAGAGAGCTAAGCATATGAGTTCCCTGGGTAATTTGCCTGATACCTCCGCTTACGGGCGCGAAATGAATGTTGGAGGTTCCCTTGTCGCCTACCGCGAAATAGACTCCGCTGCTGTCCGGTGCCCAAATAACGCCTCTGATTGAGCGGTCCAGCTTCTCCGAGAGAAGGCGCTTGTTTTGACCATCAAAATCCATGACATAGAGCTTGCTGACATGGTAGCTATAATTCTTCTGGTCGTAGCCAGTATAGGCAATGAATCGTCCATCAGGAGAAACTTGAGGGTTAGAGTCGGGTCCATCGCGGTCGGTCAGAGCGCGAATCTGTCCGTCTTTCAGAAGGAGAGCATAAACCTCCGAGCCTCCGGGCAGATACTCAGCTTCGGGCTTTCGGGTGGCACTGAAGATAATAGTCTGCCCATCCAAGCTCCACTGCGGTGCTCCATGGTCGTAATCACCGCTTGTTAACTGTCGAGGAGTTCCACCCGTAGCAGGTACTGTAAAAATGTGACGGAATCCCAACGGTCTATTCCCGCGACCATCGTAACGGTAGCTAAGGCGGTCAACGACCATAGCTGGGTCAGCCCATTTGGCTCCCTTTGGCCTGGGAGGCATTTTGATCCAGGACTGGGGAGATGAGGGAACCAGCATGGTAAAGGCTATTTTTTCCCCGTCTGGCGACCATGCTAAGTTGCTGGGGCTCTGGTCTAAATGGGTTATCTGAGTGGCTTCTCCCGTATCCATCCAGCGGACGAAGATTTGAGAGCGGTTGTCAACTGAGGAGATGTAAGCTAACCTTTTCCCATCCGGCGACCAGAGCGGCGATGAGCCTTTGATAAGCTGTCGATTCCTGGAGCCATCGAAATTTATAATCCAGATGTGGCTTTCAAATTTATCGTTTATCTTATCCGTTATTCTCCGCACATACACTATTTGAGTTCCATCGGGAGAAATCTGCGGGCTGCTCACATATTCCCAGTCAAGATAAAGGTCCACTGTGAGGCGATTTTGAAGCTCGTCCCCTTGTAAATAAGCCCCCAAAAACAGAACTACAATACCCAATAAAAAGACAAAAATCCGACTTTTTCTCATGATGACCTCCTTAAAATTATTTAATGTTAAACATACATCAATATTAGCATAGAATAAAGCAATGTGAAAAGGAAAAATCGATATGTGAGCTCATATTGACTTTGCGGAAGACTTTATTGAATTCAAAGATTTCGCTGTATACCTTAATTAACTGGATTCATTGAATAAAAATGACGCTTAATCTTTGTAGACCATGAATTAGTTGCCTTTTCAAACGATTGAAATAATTTGCTCTCCTTTTTTTCCCGATTCTTATTTCTTGCCTGATTTTATATTCCTATCAAAAAATGATAAAGTCATGGATACTAAAATTATGGTTGACTTTTAGACAAAAATAGACAAAAATGTATCCCTTGAGTAAGAAAAAATGAGGAGGTTCATTATGAAAAAAATCATTACATTATTTTTATGTTTTCCCTTCATTTTCCTGGCGACTATTTCTTTCACTCAAAAAGGTGAGGAATCATTATTTAAACCTGAAATAGCCTCATCTCCTCAGGCTCAAAAGATCTTTTCTTTTATAGAAAAGAACAGAGAAGCCATTATTGAGGAGTGGATTTATCTCACCGAAATTCCCGCTCCTTCGGGTCACGAAGAGAAAAGAGCCAAATATATTGAAGCACAATTTAAAGCCGCAGGTTTGGACGAGGCTTACATTGATGAGTTTGGTAATGCGGTCGGCATCTGGAGAGGCACCTCTCAGGGGAAAAACATTATCTTCGCCCCTCATATGGACACTGTCTTTCAAGAAGTGTGGGAGATAAAGGTAATAAGAGAAGAGAATCTTCTTAAAGCGCCGGGCATTGGGGATGATACTTCCAGTTGCATCAACCTTCTCTGGTCAATCAGAGCGCTGAAAAATGCTGGTTTTAAACCTAAGAATAATTATTATTTTGTGGCGACTGTGGGTGAGGAGATTGGATTCAGGGGAATGAGGCTGTTCCTGGATAACAGCAAAGAAAAATTTGATATGCTCATCGCTCTGGATGGAGACCTCGGAAGTCTGAGTTATGGGGCGTTGGGGTTTGGAGGTGGTCGTGTCATATTCCGGGGTCCCGGTGCTCACACCATGCAGAGCCGGGGTGTTCCCAATCCCAATGTAGCGGTGGCTAAAGCCATTGAACGAATATACCAAATCTCCGTTCCCGCTGAGCCGCCTGAAAAATTCGCCATCTATAATGTGGGTATGATAGGCGGGGGCAAGGTGAATAATGCGGTTTCTCAAGAATCGTTTTTTACCGTTGATTTGCGTTCCGCAAATCAGGCAGAGCTGGAAAAGGCAGCTCGCCAGATAGAGGAGATTTGTCGCCAGGTCGCAGAAGAAGTGGGAGTTGAGGTGGAGATAAATCTGAATAAAAATGCCAGAGCTTACCAACTGCCCGGCGCCCGTCACTCCACTCTGGTCAGAACAGCAGAAGAAATCCTTAAATTTCTCAAGGTTAGAGATTTAGAAATTAACCCCCTTGGTTCCACCGATGCCAATGCTGGCATTGAACAAGGAATCCCATCCATAAATCTCGGTCGCACCTATTGCCGCTATAAACACAGCCTGAGAGAAGAAGCTGAAATAGACGGTCTGTTCGTGGGTATAAAGCAAGACATCCTCATGATTCTGTCTCTGAATTGATTCGTACTCCTCATATTATCGCTGCCGCGAGTGATTCTTCGTAATACTATGGGCTGTAAGATTAGTCAAAGTTTAGAAAATGATGTCACCGCTCCATACAATTATGCAGGTCTTTGTGACCTGTCTTTTTTGCTCAATCATTAAACAGAAAATAAAAGGCCTCAGTTCACTTAGTGGAATACGCTTATCAGCGAACTTTTTTATTCACCGAGCGTTATAGAATACAGGTGATAAAAACAGAGAATTATACCTCACTGCCTTGCAATAAAAGAGAGGCGCAGAAACAGAAATAAGCGCTATTGAATTTGAGAGAAGGGAGCAGCTAACTTGGGATATCATTTTATCAGGATAATCAAACCAAATCTGCCTTAACATGAGTAAAAAATATGAAATTTCAAACTATTTTATTAATAAAGGAGGGATAAAATGACCACCGATGCCAATCCCCAAAATACACCAAAGGAGAAGCGGAAAAAAGAAAAACTTCTCAAGAGACTGTCCGCTAAGATCAGGGCTTTTATGCAGAAGCTCAAACCCAGACCTCGCACATGGAAGGCGGCGGTTATTGGAGCCACTGCCCTTGCTGCAGCCCTGACAGCCTTTATAGGCTCGTTCCTAGGGAGCGGGCTGGGTTCTATGGTAGATATCCTCATCTTTGCTCTCATTGGAGTCATAGCTATTACTTTGATTGGAGCAATAGTCATAGGCTTGGTAGCTTTAGTCAGAGCATTGCCAAGGCTCTTCACCGGAGCTCTGGTCGCCGCTATTGCGGTTTTTTCTGTGTTTCTCACAATGTTCGGCTCGCCCGAAGAGATAGCACCTCTCATAGGAGCTGTTATCGTCCTGGTGGAGGCTCTCCTCGTGGCTACAATTGTAGTCGCCGTGGGCAAAGGCTTTAAGAAAGCGTCAACTGTTAAGAAAGCATTTACCATCGCGGTGATGATTCTGGCAGTGTGCCTTAATATTGCCGTAATCGGGTGGCTTACTTACTCGGGTACCGACTCTCATCTGGTCAAGGAGGATTTTGCTGCTCCTTCAAGCTTACCCAGTCTCCGTGCGCCTAATCCATCCGAGCGAGGCATTTATGAAGTCCGCACCCTGTTCTACGGAAGCGGAACGGACATACGGCGCCCTGAATATGGTGAGTCTGTGGACTTGAAAACTAATGCAGTAGATGCTTCGCCTTTCCTCGAGGGGTGGAAAGGCTTTAAAGCGAAAGCGAGAAAATGGTACTGGAAGTTTGAACCCAAGAACTTTCCCCTTAACGGTCGAGTATGGTATCCTTCGGGGGATGGTCCGTTTCCGTTGGTGCTGGTGGTGCATGGAAACCACAAGATGGAAGAATTCTCTGACCCCGGTTATGCCTACCTGGGAGAGCTACTGGCCAGCCGTGGATTTATCACCGTATCTGTGGATGAGAATTTTTTAAACAGTTCATGGGCTGGCGGTCTTAAGAAAGAAAACTCCGCCCGCGGATGGATATTACTCCAGCATCTCAAGGTATGGCGTTCCTGGAACGAAGCGGAAGGCAATCTATTTTACAGAAAAGTGAATATGGACAATATTGCCCTTATTGGGCATTCACGCGGGGGAGAAGCAGTGGCCATCGCCGGAGCTTTCAACAGGCTCTCGCACTATCCCGACGATGCCACCATCTTGTTTGACTTCAATTTTTCCATCAAGTCGCTGATAGCAATTGCCCCAAGCGATGGTCAATTTAAGCCTGCCAGCAAACCAGTGTCGCTGAAGAATATTAATTATCTGGTTCTGCAGGGAGCTCACGATAGTGATGTATCCATATTCTTGGGAATTCGCCAATACCAGCGGGTGAAGTTTACTGATGAGCAGTACTGGTTTAAATCAGCCCTTTATATTTACCAGGCTAATCATGGTCAGTTCAACACTGTCTGGGGAAGAACAGATTTTTCCCCTCCAATGAGCTGGCTACTGAACTTAAAGCCCATTCTCACAGGGGGAGAACAGCGCCAGATAGGCAAGGTTTACATGTCCGCCTTTCTTGAGGCGACACTTCATGAGAAACAAGAGTATATTCCTCTTTTTCGTGACCATCGAGTTATTGCTGAGTGGCTTCCGAAAACCATATATGTGAGCCAATTTGAGGACTCCCGCCAAAGAGTGGTGAGCAACTACGAGGAAGATGTCGATGTTACCACAACCACTGTGGCAGGGGGAGTTCAGCAAGGAGAAAATCTGGCGGTTTGGCGTGAACAGGGATTAAATTTTCGGGGAGATAGAGCGCAGAATAACAATGCGGTATATCTGGGTTGGAATGCTGACGATAAAGGTGAGCAATCAGAGAATAAGATGGCGAACTATTCCATCACGCTTCCTGACGGCCTGGCACAGGAATGGCAGTTTAATCCCGATACTTTGCTCATTTGCACCTTTGCCGATGCAAACGAGTCTCCAGAGAAACCCGGGGAGGAAAACGAAAAAGAAGAGCCCGAAAAGAACAAGAAAGCAAAGGAAGAAAAAGAACCATTGGATTTGGCCATTGAACTGGTTACTGAAGACGGCTTCACAGCACATTTACCTTTGAGCCAGTTTTCGCTTATCCCACCTGCGCTGACCGTGCAATTTACCAAGTGGAATTATATGGAAAAGAAGCAATATAAGAATCCCACAGAGCCCGTGCTGCAAACTTACGAACTCCCGCTCTCCGCTTTTGTAGAAGCTAATGCGCAGTTCCAGCCGAGTGACCTCAAGACGATACGCTTCATATTTGACCGCACGACAAAAGGGGTGATTATCCTGGATGAGGTTGGTTTCAGGACAGTCAAATAGGTGCTGTGTGAATTGGTGAGACTCAAATCTAAATCTCCAGCAGGAGAGAGATGTTCTCTTGTACAAAAGCGTCCCCTGACTCAAGGGCTT
>CABWKN010000034.1 GCA_902505605.1 Candidatus Guanabacterium sedimentis | reverse complement strand
AGTCAAGAACAGACATAAAATACACTAATCCCGCCTTGTTTTCGGATACATAAAAAAGCAGCCCCTTTTCAGAGGCTGCCTTTCCAAAGGAGATTAGCTCACCTCTGCACGCCTTCATGTAGAGCTCCCACAGGGAGTGGTGTGCCCGGATAAAGTTCGGCTCCAGCTCAACCGCTCTTTTGAGATATCGCTCTGCCTGCTCATCTTTCCCTCTGGCATGGTAGAAACTTGCCAGGTTATAACAGAGCAGAGGGTCGAGCGGACGGAGGCTAAGCCCTCCAAGCAGGCTCTGCTCTATTGCCTCAAACACCTCCTCACCTGTCACCCCTTTTGCTGCCAGGGCAGAGTAAAGCTCCGCCTTCCGCAGCACAAGGCTCGGCTCCCGGGGGACGAGCTCCACCGCCTGCCTGTACTTCCAGTCGGCATAATAAAAGGCGCTGAGGTCCCCCTTCCTTTTGAAGTAATTCCTGTAAGTGTCCCCCAGGATGGCGTGATAATGCGGCTGTATGGGGAGAGTTTTCACCGCCTTCAGCAAATAGTTGACCCCGTTGACCAGGTCCCCTGCCCCAAGATACTCCGTCCCCTTGGAGTAAAGATGATGACCGTAATAAGGGATAAAGACCACCAGATAAAAAACTATTACCAATGCCGCTAATATATATACAGCTATTCTCCGCCGGTGCCCTGCAAAGGAGCGTCTTAGCTCCCACTTTGTCCACGAGAGGCGGTCTTCGGGGCAATAGGTGATGAAATAATTGTGGATAACCGAGATGAGAAAGATGGCGTGGAAACCGATAGCCCGGTTCAGCAGGTTGTTGCAGAACAGGCTCTGCACCATCACCCCCCAGAATCCCCCTATGCAGCCGATGATAAGAGACGGATTGGGGAGGCTCTCCCTTTTCTTAATGAGCTTTACCGAGTAATACAGGAGGAAGAGGAGAATGGCAGTGAGCACCAGGATTCCTCCGACTCCGGTCTCCACCCCCCACTGGAGCAGGCTATTATGAGCCTGGCCAGGAATCTTGGCATACCTCCCCACCGCCTGCTCCACTGGAAAATTGTATGACGGGGTAAGCAGACCGAAATTCCCCAAGCTCACCCCCAACCAGGGATGGTCTCCCAGCATGCGGAGGGACATCTTCCATATATCAAGCCTCTGGAAGGCGTATATATCGGTGCGAGCCGTCTGGATGACATAGTCCCGAAGGGGATTGGGAACCAGCATAAGCACCACGATAAGAGCCACGGGTATCAGCAGATATCGTTTTTTCTTCAGCATGGCGATTAAGATGAAAATCACCACAAAGCCGAGAATCCCTCCTCTTGATTTGGTGAGCATCAGCGAAGCTGCCAGAATCAGCAGCAAAATGAGCCATAACAGCCGCTTAGCCCACCCCATCATCTTAAAAAATAACAGCCCCAGTACCAGGGCAATGCCGATATTCAGGAAGGTCGCCAGATAGTTAGGGTCGAGGAACCCTCCCCTGACCCGCTGCTCCCCTTGGACAAAATACTGATAAAAACCAATAACCGAGCCCAGCCCGGCGCTGCCGACAATGATGTATCTCAATCTGCTGCTGTCAATCTGCCAGCAGGGGGGATACTTCAGGATGAGATAAAGGATGCCCAGAAACAGAAAGTCAATTATCACGATAAGGGTAGAATAAACATAAAGCGACCTTACCAGGGATAAAAGCCCCACAGCGAAAAACAATCCCAGGCAGAGCTCAAACCAATCCATCCCCAGCCTTAGCTCTCCTCGCTTCCAGTAGCTTAGCAGGAGCATCCCGGAAACGGCGATAACCGCAGACTGGATGACCAGCACAGCCAGGTTGGTCATCCCTCCCTCGTTGAAAGGAAGATAAAGAAACAGTAGCCCTAACAGGATAAAATAGGGCGCCACCTCAGAGGAAAGCCGTGCTGCTTTTACAATTCCTTTTCCTTGCCTGTAGCTGCTCTGTCTCATCTATCCCTACCTTTTCAGATTCTCCTCCATCTCCCGGGCAAACTGGCGATATGTAGAGCTCAGCGGGTAAAGCCTCTCCGCTTCCTTGGCTTCCAGAAAACCCCTCAGCGGCATGCCCCTCATCACATAGAGCTTGCTGAGCTCGTAGTGGAGATGAGGGGTAAAGGGGTCTAATGTGATGGCTTTCTGGTATGCTGCTATGGCTTCATCAACCTGGGGAAGTTGGGGAGTACCGGACATAATAAACCCGGCCTGGATGTGATAGTATTCCGAATTGGTGGGGTCAAACCTAATAGCCGCCGAAGCCCTCTTCAGGGCTAACTCATAGTCTCCCTCTTGAGCCACCCTTTGTGCGGCATCGATGTAGATTTGCCCAATATAATCACGGGTCATCCAGCCAGCATAAAAAATGAATACTCCCACCAGGAGCCATAATAACAGCTTCTTTCCCCTCTCGGATAGAGACCATGAGCGCATCTTATCATCTCCTCCTGAGACTCCACAGCGAGCTCCTAAAGCCAGAAGAAAAATCCCCAGTAACCCCAGGCTGGGAAAGTAGAGGTTGATCTCTATAAGATTGTGTAAGAGAAATACAAAGACGGAGGTCAGCAGCCCCAGGGGAAGCAGCCTCCTCTCCCACTGGCTTTCCTGATGATAGCTGCGTCGGGCATTGCTCACCATCCGCCACAGCAAAGGAATAATAACCAACAGCAGCACCACCACCCCAGGGAGACCCGCCTCGCTGAAAAGCTGTACCAGGGAGTTGTGGGCGAACTGCGTGTCCTGGCTTCCGGGGACCTTATACAGGGGGAAAAGGGTCCCGTAGTTTCCCAGCCCTACCCCTTTGAGCCAGTGGTCCTTACCCATGTCGTAACCCACCTGCCAGTTGAGCAGCCTCAGCCGGATGGGATTCTCCCCGGCTGACAGGTCCCACAGATTAAACCCCCGAAACCGACCGATAGCCCACAGACCCACCGCCAGAATTATCAGCACAATCAATACTCTCAGCAAAAAAGACCGAAGCTTATCCCTTTTATAAAAGACCACCAGGTAGGTCAGAATCACGCCCCCCACCAGTGAGACGAGCCCGCCAAAGGAGGCGGTCATCATCAAGGCGACAAGGGAGAAGATGAGAGGGATGAGATAGAGGATGAATGCCCCCGCCCTTTTCAGACTTATGGCCAGGCAATATATATTGAGAGGAATCACCATCCCCACATAGCCCGCTAAGGTGGTGGGCAGGGCGAAGGTGGAGAAGATTCTTCCGGAGAAAATCCTCCTCAGAATCATCTGTTTTTGTTCCGGGCTGAGATAATCGAGCTTCTCCACCGTCTTCTGGATAATCTCAAAGTTAAAGAGATATTGATAAAAGCCATAGAGGACTATGGCGACGGTGAGGAAAAGGAGAACCCGGATAAACAGGGCTGCCTCCCCCTCGCCCAGCCTGAGGTTCTGCAGGAGAAAATAGAGGAGGAAGTAGGTGAGGAACAGCCACACATAGCCCCGGCTGTGGTGGTAATAGGTGCTGCCCCAGGTAGAGACCACCCCTACCAGTAAGAAAGCACCTACCAGCCTATTTTTGGGTAGGTAAAGGGAGAGTTTATTCTTATCGTTCTGCAGCAGTTGAGATACTTTTATGAAGAAGAGGAGGAAGATAAGGAGATTGGCGATATAGCGGGTGGTTATATATATCTCCCCGGGAAGGATTAAATTAAGACAGATTGCCAGACAGAGGAAAGAAAAAATAATGGAATCGGTTCTTTCCGCTTTCATTTACCATATATATGATGCCAGACCGCCACTTATAAGTCAAGAACAGACATAAAATACACTAATCCCGCCTTGTTTTCGGATACATAAAAAAAGCAGCCCCTTTTCAGAGGCTGCCTTTCCAAAGGAGATTAGCTCACCTCTGCACGCCTTCTGGATATCGTGTAAACTGCCCCATGGAGAAAATAATGTCATCGTCAAAATCGTGGATGATACCTGCTACAGTTGATGTTTGACCGCCATCTCGACCCCAGCTGGTGACAGAATACAACTGATAAGTTGTTGATTCCAAATCGTACTGGTATGCGGTGCCCCAGGCATCATAAGCTGGGGGATTAAACATATAGTCGGGGTTCAGGTCTGCGATCGTGGGGGGATAGCGATTGAAGTCAATCTGATAAATCTCCAGTGACTCTCCGATAGACCTCATGTCGGCCATGGTCCTCTTCTGCTTGGCTCTCTGGATGGCATTGAGAAGCTGCGGAACCGCAATAGCGGCAATAATCCCGATTATAGCAACCACAATCAACAGCTCAATCAGGGTGAACCCTTCTCTTTTCTTTGCCAGCTTGATAAGCATTTTCCTCACTCACCTCCTTTCCCTTTTTATTTTTTTAAATTGTTTTCTTCATCAGTTCAGTATAAGAATGAGCAATTTATATGCCAGAAAAGGACTTATTGCTTTCTTACTCCTCATCTCCGCAACTCTGCTAAAATAAAGGGTTGAGTGAGGTTTTGCCTTATTTTGCTTACCATTCTGTTGCTCTCCGCCCTCTGCTGACAAATAGTGGCACTTTATCTGACAAATATTGTCACTGGGATGGAGCTATGAGGGCTTGATGAGGGGCTCAGCGGAGCCCATATTTCTTGATAAAATATCGGAATGAGCGGAAGGTCATCCCCAAGAGGGCAGCGGCGCGCTTCTGCATCCCACCTGCTTTCTCCAGTGCGGAGGACATGAACTTTTTTCTTATATTCACGATATGCTCTTCCAGGTTCATGCCCTCATCGGGGAGGTAAAATGGAGAATCCGGGGAGGGCATCTTGTCCCGGTATATCTTTTCGGGGAGTCTTTCGGGCATGATGAGGTTGGTGGTCTCCAGAGCCATCGCTCTCTCGACCACATTTTCCAGCTCCCTCACATTGCCCGGCCAGTCGTAGCTCTCCAGATAGGCTTTGGTCTGCTCGTGGAACCCCTGGATATTCTTTCCGGTTTCCCGGCTAAAAATTTTGAGAAAGTGATTGGCCAGCAGCAGAATATCGTCCCTCCTCTCCCGCAGGGGCGGTATGCGAATCTGCATGACATTGACACGGTAGAAGAGGTCTTCCCGGAACTTCTTTTCCTCCACCAGGCGCTGCAGGTCCTGATTGGTAGAGGTTATGATACGCACATCGACCTTAATCTCCTGAAGCCCTCCCAGCCGGCGGATGATTTTATCCTGCAGCACCCTGAGGAGCTTGACCTGCATGGCGGGCGACATCTCCCCTATCTCATCAAGCAGAATGCTCCCCCCGTTAGCCACCTCAAAGAGACCTTTTTTATTGCTGGTGGCTCCGGTGAACGCCCCTTTGAGATAGCCAAAGAGCTCGCTCTCCAGCAGGGTTTCGGGCAGGGCGCCGCAGTTGATGGAGACAAACTGCTTATCCCGGCGAGGGCTGTGGTAGTGGATGGCCCGGGCGATGAGCTCCTTGCCGGTGCCGCTTTCCCCGGAGATGAGGACGGTGGTGTTGGTGGGGGCAATCTGTTCGATGAGGCGGTATATGGCGACCATCTTCTTGTTCTTTCCAACGATGTTGTCGAAGCGCTGCCTCTCCCGCAGCTGGAGCTCCTGCTT
>CABWKN010000033.1 GCA_902505605.1 Candidatus Guanabacterium sedimentis | reverse complement strand
AGGAGGTATATGGGATACTGATTCCGGCTCTCCAGCGGACCTTTAGGAATATAATACTGCGTTTCATCCCCCTGAGCCAAGGAGATGGGAAACAGAAAGCTTGCTCCTAAAAACAAGAGGAGAATCGAGCAGTGGATGACCTTGGCCATCAGCAAAGGTGCAGGACTATTTCTTGTCCTCGCTCTTTCTGGTAGTCGGCTTTTGAGTGGCATCTTTCCCGTGCATTAAAAAAGCTTTGATAAAGGGACCTATATCTCCATCTAAGACGCGGTCCACATCTCCCACCTCAACATTAGTGCGATGGTCTTTTGCCATCCGATAAGGATGGAGCACATAGGAGCGAATCTGGTTACCCCAGGCAATATCCTTCTTGCCCTCCTCAAGCTGAGCCTGCTGCTCCTTTCTATCGCTCAGGGCTCGTTCATACAATCGCGAACGGAGGACCATAAGGGCTGTCTCTTTATTGCGATGCTGGGAGCGCTCGTTCTGGCACTGAACGACAATGCCGGTGGGAAGATGGGTTATCCTCACTGCCGAGTCGGTGACATTGACATGCTGCCCTCCCGGTCCGCTGGAGCGGAATGTGTCGATGCGAAGGTCCTTCTCGTTAATCTCCACCTCTATATTTTCATCAACCTCGGGATAAACAAAGACCGAGGCAAAGGAGGTGTGCCTCCGACGATTGGCGTCAAAGGGTGAGATGCGCACTAATCTATGGACGCCGCTCTCTGACTTCAGATAGCCGTAAGCATAATCCCCCTTGACCAGAAAGGTGACACTCTTGAGACCGGCTTCATCTCCTGCGAGGTAATCGACTATCTCAGTCTGATACCCATTGCTCTCTGCCCATCGGAGATACATCCTGAGGAGCATAGAAGCCCAGTCCTGAGACTCGGTCCCGCCGGCTCCCGGGTGCACGGTGACTATGGCGTGGTTCTGGTCGTGCTCACCACTGAGGATGAGTTGAAGTTCACCTTGGAGTAAAACCTTTTCCAGCTTTTCCAGCTCCTCGGTGAGGTCAGCCTCCTCCCCTTCCCTTGCCAGCTCCAGCATCACCGATACATCCTCCACCTGACAGGAAATACCATCCCATTTCTCCAGCTTCTGCTGAAGCTGACTCCGTTTCTTGAGGAGAATCTGGGCGGCAGCCGGGTCGTCCCACAGGTCGGGGCGGGAGAGTTCTTTCTCATAGTCAGCCAGTTTAGTCCTGGTCCCTTCCAGGTCAAAGATAGCCTCTCAGTCTATCCCACTTCTCTCTGAGGGCAGCAAATTTCCTCTCCCACTCTTCCAGCATATTTATCACCTTCCCCTTATCTAAATTATACCTATCATAGCAGAAGTTTCCCTTCAGGTAAACCTCATTTTTCTCGCCCAGATGAGGGTGAGGAGAGCCATAGCGGTGAGCAGCAGAGAAAGCCAGCAGAGGAGGTCGCCATATTTGAGGTAAAAGCTGCGCACCTCCATAGGGTAGACTACCCCCTCCACAATGGTCTTCACGAAGATAGGAGAACTGATGAGAATCTTTCCGTAGGGGTCGATAATACCACTTATCCCCGTGTTGGCAGCTCTGACCACATAGCGTCGGTTTTCTACCGCCCGGAACACCGCCATGGAGAAGTGCTGGTAAGGGGCTGAGGTGCGCCCAAACCAGGCATCGTTAGTGATGGTGGTAATCAACTCCGCTCCCCGGCTGATAAAAGCCCGGATAAGCTGAGGAAAGATTATCTCGTAGCAGATGGCTACCGCTATGGGGTGGCTATCATAATGTAGCAAGGTATAAGACTCCCCGGGCGAGAAGTCCGATGACTCCTGAACCAGCTTCCCGGCAAAGAAGAAGAGCTTCCGCAGAGGGACATACTCTCCAAAGGGGACCAGGTGGATTTTATCGTATTTCCCTGCTACCTCCCCCTGCGGGGTGACCAAAAAGGCGCTGTTGAAATATTTTTCCGGGGAAGAGGGTGAAGCTGGGGTTACATCGTCACTGCCCAGAAGAAGGTGGATATTATGAGAGGAAACCAGATACTTCACCGCATCCTGATATGAATGGGAACGCATGAAACTGATAGGAACTGCCGACTCCGACCAGATTATCAGTTGATTACCCCTCAGGGAAGCCTCCCTGGTCATAAGGAAGTGGTCCTCGAAAATCTCCTCCACATACTTTAAAGTCATCTTCTTATCCTGGGGTACATTCCCCTGAATGCAGGCGACCTTAATGCCCTCCCCAGTGGGGAAGGGTTGCCTTAAACGCCAGTAGCCGTATAAGAAGGCAGCGGCGAATATCATCCCGCAAAGGGCGGTTATCTTTAGAGAAAATCTCCCTTTCAATCCAGCGGCAACCCACCAGATTATCAGACAATTGGCTAAAATAATCAGGAAAGAAACTCCATATACACCTGTAAAGGATGCGATTTGAATGAGGGGGAGATTGCGATATTGAGAATAACCGATGAGCTCCCATGGAAAGCCGGTAAGAAGAAAGGTCTTGATGTATTCCAGACTAACCCAGAGGAAGGGAGCGGTGAACAGAAGCTTTGGTCCCAGGGAGCTGGTGAGCTTGCTCAGGAGAAAGGTAAAGAGCGCAAAGTAAAGGGAGAGATAAAGCACAAGCACCAGAGCGATCAGCCAGCTGACAATCAAGGGGAGTTTTCCATACTGATGCATCACCGGAGCAATCCAGTAGAGACACCCGCCATGAAAGACCACGCCTGCTAAGCCTCCGGCCCACAGAGAGGTCAGAGGAGGTTTTTTAACAGCGATATATATGAGAGGAGAAAGGGAAATCCAGGCTAAGAAGCTAAGTTCGATTTTGGGAATGCTCAAAACTAAAAGCACCCCGGTTATGAGAGCAGCTAAATAGGGATATAAACGTCCCCAAATATCCATCACAGCCTGTTAAAAACTACAACACTTTATCTTCTCGGGTGGTAGCACCCAGAGGTGGGTTGCTTTGTGAATCTTACTGCTCAACACGGGTAATCCAGGTGTCCAATTTCTCCCTCTCTTTCACCTGTTGAGACACCATTTGGGCTTCCTCTCGGGTGGCAAAGCGCCCAATTCGCACCTTATAAGTGACTTTATCGTCAGGACCTGTGCTGGTAACTACATAGGCGGCGTAGCCCCTGTTCTTCAGGTTATCCCTTACGGAAAAAGCTTTTGCCCGGTCGGTTATTGCCATTACCTGAATGGTATAAAATTCTTTGACCGAAGGGGTTGTCTGTCTCTTCTGTTCCTCTTCTCCGGTAGTGGATGGCTTTGCCATCTGGGGAGGTGCTGGTTGGGCCTCGGTTTTCTTTTCATATGGTTCGGGTAAGGTTATTTCCTCCGGACTGGTAACAACCTGACCGCCAGTCTCCTGTGGAGAGGGTTTCACTCCAAGGGTTGCATAATCGCGGGCCACCTTTAGCTCCACTTCTTTAGCCTCTTTCCCCACTTTTACCCCTACCATAAAGAACAGCCCGCAGATTACTATAGCGATAAAAAAGATGAAAATCAGCTGTTTGTTACCCAGCTGAATCTCATAAGGTTTCCTCTTGCTATCTTGTAGCATCCTCCATCTCCCTTTTTATCATTGTGTTAGCTTTAAGGCGCAGAAAGACTGACTGGAGCCCTCTACCCTTTGGTCCTTTTGGCAATTATTATTGACTTCTGATTCGGGTTTTTGGCAACAAACATAGCCTTATCAGCGGAATCGACCAGCTCCCTTTTAGTCGACCCATGCTCGGGAAAAGAAGCTATCCCATAGCTACCGGTAAGGGAGTAGTATTTCGACTCGGCGCACTCATAGGGTTTGCTCTCTATCTCCTCTCTAATCCTCTCGGCCACCAGATAAGCCTCTTGAGGCCCGGTCTCCGGCAGTACAATACAAAACTCATCGCCTCCATACCGCACCACCTTATCAATATTCCTCACCTTGCCAATAATCCTGCTGGCAACTTCTTGCAATACCTGACTGCCAACAAAGTGACCATAGAGGATATTTATCCGCTTAAAATCATTGAGGTCCATAAAGATGAGGGACAACAGGAGACTGTATCTCTGGCTGCGGCGTATTTCTTCGTCGAAGTAAATCTCGAAGAATCGACGGTTATAGGCTTTGGTCAAATCATCCTTGATAATCAGCTCCTCTTTCTTGCGGCTGAGTAGCGCATTTTCCACTGCCAGGGAGGTCTCCGCTATCAGCTTGGATAGTATGGAGATATCCTCCTTCTGGAAGCCCTTCTCCCCGCCGGTGGTCTTTCCCACAATGACCACTCCCAAGTGCTGCCCCTTAGAAATGACAGGGAGTATGATAAGGGAAGAAACGTCTCTTTCACCTGCCTGACAGGGAACGAGTTCCTCATGCTTGCTCACATCTTCAATAAAGGAGACCTCACCCTTTTTAATTATCTCTTGCAAGCGGTCGGGCTTGAGACCAAAAAATTCCCCTCCGAGGTTCCTCAAGCTCACCCCCCTGAGGGCATATATCCGCAGAGGACCGGGTTCTTTTTCAAACAAGGCTAACAAACCGAAGTCAGCGCTGGTGAGCTCTACTGCCGAATCCATCAACAGGGTGACCAATTTGTCTAAGTCCAACGTCAGGGCTATGCTTTTAATAATATCAAACAGGTTGGCTTTTCTCTGGAGAGAGATATTCTCGAGAGAAAGGTGTATCTTTTCCAGACAATTGTGCAAGGCCACCAAAAATTCGTCTTTAATCAGCGGCTTGGCAAAGTAATAGTAAGCACCATTCTTTATCGCCTTGACTGCTTCGTCCACCCTATCCTCGCCAATAGAGATGACATCAGCGCCTGACCCCAGGGCGTTCTTCACCTCTTTTAAGAAAGAGACCCCCTGCGCATCGGGGAGGACAAAATCGAGCACTACCAGGTCGTACGTCTCAGACCTCAACAGCCTCAAAGCCGAGGCACCGTCCTCCGCCTGGTCGACCTCTATCCCTTCTTTTTCCAACGCCTCCAGTATGAAAGAGCGCACCAGTGGGTCGTCGTCCACTACCAATATGTGAGCCTTAGCCATAAAGACCAAACCCTATTTTTTAGAAGATGCAGAACCAACAATCCCCTTTAACAGGTCAATGGGGATGGGGAAGAGGATGGTGGAGTTCTGCTCGGTAGCAATCTCCGTAAGGGTCTGCAAGAACCTGAGCTGTATGGTCACCGGCTGCTTGCTCAATATGGAGCCAGCATCTGCCAGCCGCTTTGAGGCCATAAACTCCCCATCAGCATGGATAATCTTAGCCCGCTTCTCCCTCTCTGCTTCTGCCTGTTTAGCCATTGCTCGCTGCATCTCCGATGGAAGGTCCACATGCTTGACTTCCACCAAGGAGACCTTGACTCCCCAGGGGTCGCTGTGCAAATCTATTATCTCCGCCAGGCGTTCGTTCAGCTTCTCCCGCTCGCTGAGGAGCTCATCGAGTTCTGCCTGCCCCAGAATGCTCCTCAAGGTGGTCTGAGATAGCTGGGATGTGGCATACTTATAATTCTCCACCTCTACCACCGACTTGGTGGGTTCGAGGACCCTGAAGTAGACCACCGCATTGACCTTAACCGAAACATTGTCTTTGGTAATTACATCCTGTGAAGGGACATCCATAACCACCGTCCTCAAGCTGATTCTCACCATACGGTCTATCGGGGCAAAGACAAATATCAACCCCGGTCCTTTGGGCTTGGGAAGCAGCCTCCCTAAACGGAAGATGACCCCCCTTTCATATTCGGCGAGAATTTTTATCGCCGATAGAAGATACAAAACTACAATCACTATGGCAACTGTTAATCCGAACGGCATATCACCCTCCTTTTTAAGAGAGCCTTTTATATGGTTTTAAGAGACTTTCCTTTTATATCCTCTCTTTCAAGGTGAAGGACGAGAGCTTTCGCTCCATCCCTCTACCTCAATGGTCAGTCCCTTAACTCTTACCACCTTAACCTTGCTCCCCTTGGGGAGCGACCCCCCCTTGTTGACCACCGCTTTCCATGTTTCTCCATGGACGAAGACCTTTCCTTCGGGCTTCAGCTCCTGGGTTACCATTCCTATCTCGCCAATCAATCCTGCATCCCCCGTGGTGACCCGTTTACGATGAGCTACTACTACCAATCGGAGAAGAAAAGTAGTGATAAAGGCTATCGCCAGCGATATTGGTATGATGAGCTTCAGGGGGATTCTCATCTCCGGAATAGGACCGCTTATAAGCATCAAAGAGCCGAAAATCATGGATATTATCCCCGCCACCGTGAGCATGCCATAGCTGGTCACTTTGACCTCCAGAATGAAAAATATGATGGCCAGAAAGATAAGCACCAACCCCGCATAGTTGACCGGGAGAATCTGAAAGGCGAAAAAAGCCAGCACCAGACAGATGGCCCCCAGCACCCCGGGCAGCACCAGACCGGGATGGGTGAGCTCGTAATAGAGACCGATTAATCCTATGGCTAACAAGATAAAAGTAATAAAAGGCTGGGATATGGCGCTCAATACCCTCTGGCGAATGGTCATCTCCATCTCCTCAATGACATATGAATCGAGGTTCAGGGTGACCTCCTGACCATTAAACTTGGTAACCTTTTTTCCGTTAAGCACCTTCAGCAGCTCTTGCATATCGCCGCTGATATAGTCAATTAAACCCCCCTGGAGAGCTTCCTCAGGGGTGTAAGACCTGCTTTCTGTTATCGCCTTCTCCACCAGTTCTACATTCCTCCCCCTCTTAGCCACAATACTGCTCATGTAGGCTACGACATCTTTAATCACCTTATCCATTTCGGTCTCTTCCACTTTCACAAAAGGAAGAGCAGGCACGGGGTGAGCCGCTCCGGTATTAGTCCCAGGAGCCATAGCCGCGATATCACTGGCTACCACTATGAAAAAGCCAGCCGAAGCCGCTCGAGCGCCACTGGGGGCTACATAGACCGCTACCGGGGTTGAGGAGTTCAATATCTTGGTAATAATATCCCTCATCGCCTGGTCCAGCCCACCGGGAGTGTGAAGCTGCACTACCACCAGCTCAGCCCTATCACTATCGGCTTTATCAATCGACTGGGTAATAAACTGGGCGGATACAGAATGAATATTATCCTCTAACTTAACCAGAATAACCTTAGATGGGGGACGAGCGCCTATAAAGTATATCGCGCTTACCAGTAAGATAAAGAGACAATATTCTCTTTTTTTCATGCATAATACCTAATTATCTCATTGTTTTTAACAATTATATTTTAAAACCTCATTTTTGTCAACCAATAGGATGCACATATTTTTTCACATCTCCCTCTGGAGAATACTCCTTGCTTTATTGACAATCTCATCCATTCTCTGCCATAATAGGGTAAATTTTGAGGTTTTCAACCATGAATAGAGGTATGCCAGGCTATATTCAAAGAAGATTGTTGTTATTGGTGCCGGTGGTGTGGGGAGTGGTCACGGTGGTGTTCTCTTTCATCCACCTGGTACCCGGTGACCCGGTGTTGGCCATGGTGGGAGAGAACGCCCAGCCAGCCGATATCGCCAGGCTGAGGCAGCAGCTCGGTCTGAACGACCCCTTGCATGTGCAGTACTTCCGCTATCTCGCCAAGCTTGTGCAAGGGGACCTGGGAGTTTCTCTCCACACAGGTAAGCCGGTGCTCAGGACCATAATCCAGCGCTACCCTGCCACCATCGAATTGGCCCTCGCCAGCCTTCTCCTGGCACTGATAATATCTATACCTCTGGGAGTCCTCTCTGCCACCAAACGCAACTCTCCTGTGGATCATTTCTCCATGATCCTCGCCCTTCTGGGGATCTCTATGCCCAACTTCTGGCTGGGGCCTCTGCTGATAATCCTTTTCTCTATAAAGTTAAATCTCCTTCCCGTTTCCGGCAGTGGAGGATTGAGCCACCTTATCCTTCCTGCTATCACTCTGGGAACCGCCATGACCGCTCTATTGACACGGATGGTGCGCGCCAGTATGCTGGAGGTGATGGGGCAGGACTACATCAGAACCGCCCGGGCAAAGGGGCTGCCTGAGCGGGTGGTAATCTATAAGCACGCTTTGAAGAACGCCCTGATACCGGTGGTGACCATCGTGGGGCTTCAGTTCGGAACCCTGCTCACCGGGGCTATTATCACCGAGACCATCTTTGCCTGGCCCGGGCTTGGAAGGCTCACCATCCAGTCCATCAGTCGACGCGACTACCCACTGGTGCAGGGGTGCATCCTCATGATATCGCTCACCTACATACTGGTCAACCTGGCCACCGACCTGCTGTACACCGTCTTAGACCCCCGCATAAGATACCAGCGGTAAGCACAAGCAGAGACAGCCTGACCTACCCTCACCTTTCCTTAGAATCTCAGATTGTAATCTACCTGCACCCTTTTAAGCAGACGATAGCTCTCATCTTCTAACTTCCTGGTCAGATAGATGGAGCACATAAAGTTCTGGTTCCTGAAAGTCCCCACCGAGAACCGCAGGCGATGGGAATGGAATCCCGTCCCCGGGAAATCGTTCTCTGTATAAACTGACAACACGGAGTCTTTCTCCGGGCGCCAGTAGGTCCATCGCAAAAACCACTCACCGGGACGGCTATTAGTACCCAGTAATAACTCGGCAAGGGTAGCCTGATTTGCCTGGTCTGCCTCCACATTTCTCACATATTGCACCATAAAGCTCATGGGCCACCTGCGAGAAAGGCTGTGAGAATATTTCATAAACAGTTCCACCAGATGAAACTCGGTGAGGTAGCCCACCAGCACATCGTCCTCGTATCTCAGGCTGTTGGTTGCATGGCTTGTCAGGTCGCCCCGGTCAGAAGCCAGGGCAATCTGGTCCTCATTGATGTAATGGTAATCACCTGCAGCTAAGGTGAATGAGGAGGCATCCGAGACCCTGAACTCCGCCACCCCCTGCACACCTATCATCCAGGCATCCTCCCTCTTGCTTTGTTCGTTAAGCACGAATTCCATCACATGAATACGGAAGTTTTTAATCAGCTTCCCGCTGGAGTAGCTGAAGCTCTGACAGGCACCCTCGGGACCCACATCGCTGTCCCATACCAGCGAGGTGGTTAGATGCTGAGGACTGAACTTGCCGAAGATGGAGGCAAAGGGCAGGTTCTTCGGTGCAAACTCTATGTAGGCTCTATCGATATAAAAGCTTTTCTTGCTAAAAAATTCGGTGAATGTCTGATTGGCAGAGATAGGATTCCTGGGGTCTCCGGTGGCGATGCGCAATCCGTAGCTGAAGTTCTGTGCAGAGCCCCGCAGACCGAAGCGGAGCCTCAGGCGGTCGCGGTTTCGGGTAGGTTCGCCTTGCTGAAAGAACCCCTCGTATCTGATTCTGAAGTCGCCAAAGAACTCGAGCTTCCGCTCCTCAGGAACCTCCTTCTCTTCCTCAGTCCCTGCGAAAGCGCTTTCAACGAGCGGATAACAAGTAGCCCAGTGGGTAAAAAAAAGCATGAGAAAGCACACCAACACTATCAGAAACGCTAACTTTTTTCTGCTCATCCTACTCTGCTCTTTTTATGAAATAGCTAATCCTTTTTCCCAGCTCCCAAACTTATGTCATTTACCCGGTGGAAAAGGGTATGGTACGAAAGAAAAAATCCCATGCTATAGGTCGGAACATCATTCTGCCGTCCCTATGGTAAGCTCTCATTCTGATAGATACTATCAGAAAGGGAGACCAAATTCAACAAGAGCTTTTTAGAAAAAACCCAATTTTTTCTCCCCACCGCTTGCCAATGAAAATTCATTATGGCAAAGATTCTAAAAATATGTTATTATTTTTCACACATTATTATTTCATAACAGGAGGAGTAAAAATCTTATACTTCAACCTAAGGAGGTCATGATGGATAAAAAAAGCCTATGGCATACTCCGCTTTCCCGAAGGAGCTTCCTTCAGCAGGGGGTGAAGGGTGGAGCCCTACTGGCTATCACTCCCTTTCTGATGGACAGACTCCCACATCTCCGGAATAGCTCCACTTCCGGGCAGATAGCTACCGCTGCGCTGGAAAAAGAGGAGATAGAAAAACTCCTCAGGATAGCCCTGGAGAAAGGGGGCGACTTCTCAGAGGTCTACATTGAAAACCGACAGTCAGCCAACATCCTGCTGGAAGAGTCAAAGGTCAAAAGCGCCCATCTGGGCATCTCTCAGGGGGTAGGGGTCAGGGTCATTGCGGGTAACAAAACCGGCTATGCCTACTCCGATGATTTCACATTCTCCAAGCTGGAAGAGGCGGCTCAGGTGGCATCCTACATCGCCACCAGCGGTGCTCCCTCTCCACGCAAGGTCAATATCTCCCCCGCGAAGCTCCCCTCTTACATTACGGTGAAAATCCCGCTGGAATCGATAGCCGAGGAGAAGAAGTTGAAGCTTCTCCAGGAAGCCGACCAGGCAGCCCGCTCCTACGATAAGCGCATCAGCCAGGTTTATGTCACCTATTACGATGAGGTTCGCCACCGAACTATCGCCAATTCCGAAGGGCTCTGGGTGCGGAGCGAGCTCCCCCTGCTATGGTTTGTGGTTCAAGCACTCTCCTCCCACCAGGGAAAGCGACACCTGGGGAGAAAGAGGCTGAGCGAACACAGTGGATTTGAGTTTTTCGACAAGTATAAGGTTGCCGACACCGCCCGGGAAGCAGCCCGTGAGGCAATAGCCATGCTGGAAGCCCAAGAGGCGCCGGCGGGCGAGATGCCGGTGGTCATCGGAAATGGCTGGGGCGGAGTGCTAGTGCACGAAGCGGTTGGGCACGGAATGGAAGGTGATGGAATCTATCGCCAGGATTCTATCTACGCCGGCAAGGTGGGAGAGAAGGTAGCCACCCCGGTGGTCACCCTTATTGATGACGGCACACTCCCCAACTTCAGAGGAACCACCAACTGTGACGATGAAGGAACCCCGGGTAACCGGACGGTGCTGGTTGAGAAGGGTGTCCTCAAAGGCTACATGCACGACCTCCTCTCCGCTAAGCTTCTTGACATGAAGCCCACCGGCAACGGGCGTCGGGAGTCGTTCCGCTACTATCCCATACCACGAATGACCAACACCTTTATGGACAACGGTCCTCACACTCCCGAGGAGATCATCCGAGCTACCAAGAAGGGTATATTTATCCAGAGCCTATCAGGAGGGTCGGTGAACACCACCACCGGGCAGTTCAACTTCGATGTCCGCGAGGCATATATGATAGAGGATGGGAAGAAGACCTACCCTGTGAGGGATGCCACCCTTATTGGCAGAGGATTTGATGTATTGGAGAACATTGATATGGTGGGAAACGACCTCGCCTTTGGTCCGGGCATCTGCGGCAAGGGGCAAGCAGCCGAGGTAACCGCCGGTCAGCCCACCATCCGTATCGCCAAACGGGTAATGGTGGGGGGCACCAGAGCCCGTTAAGCCGCGAAAATCCCTTTCTGCGCAAAGGATTCCTGAGATAGGGAGGTCAAAAAATGGATTACCAAGAGATAGTCAATTATCTGATTAAGCAAATTCAAAAGAAGGGGGCTACCGCTGCCGAGGCATTTCTGGAAGAGGGTCGGACGCTTCAGATGCGGGTGCGGGATGGTGACATAGAGTCCATGCAGCAGGCGACCGCCAAAGGAGTGGGGCTGCGGGTCTTCTCGCAGGGGAAGATGGCTTTCGTCGACAGCTCCAACCTCACCCCTCAAGCCCTCGACTCACTGGTGGAAAAGGGGGTCGCTCTCTCCCAACAGACCAGCTATGACAAGTATAATATTCTGCCCAAACCCGGACCAAAAATAGCTTCCATACCCATCTACGACCCTTCAATCTCAAAAATACCGCTCGAGGATAAGGTCAATCTGGCGAAAAAAGTAGAAAAACTGGCCTTAGAATATCACCAGCTGCTCAAGAAGTCGGGGGGGAGCAACTATTTCGATGGGGAGAGCACTGTGTATATCGCCAACTCCCAGGGCATATCGGTAAACTACAAGGAGAGCTATTGCTCTTTCGGAGTGGAGGTCATCGCCGAGGACAAAGGTATTATGCAGCCCGGCTGGAATTCATCTTCATCCAGATTCTTCAGCGAGCTTAAGACCCCAGAAGAGGTAGCCGGCATAGCGGGTGAGCTTGCGGTCAGCCTGTGGAACGGCAAACCGGTAAAATCACAGACCGCTTCCGTGGTCTTTGATAGAAGGGCGGGGAGGACTTTTCTCTACGGCATATTATCAGCCATTAACGGAGAGCGGGTCTATCAGAAGGCTTCCTTCTTGCAGAATATGATTAACAAGCCCATCGCCTCGGAGCTGATTACCATCATAGACGATGGGACTCTGCCCAGGGGGCTCAACAGCCGACCGGTAGACGGCGAGGGAGTAGCCACCAGCCGAAAACTGATAGTGGACAAAGGGGTCTTGAAGGGCTACCTCTACAACACTTACTCGGCTGCTAAGGCGGGGACAACCTCCACCGGCAATGCCACCCGAGGGGGATACTCCAGTCTTCCAAGCATCGGACCACACAACTTCTTTATGCTCGCCGGTGAGACCAATCCCGACGATATGGTAAAGGAGATAAAAGAGGGACTTTATGTCCTGGGAACCCAGGGCGGCGGTGCCAATCCGGTGAACGGAAACTTCTCCACCGGTGCTATCGGTCTGTGGATATCGGAGGGGAAAAAGACCACTCCAGTGGCTAATATCACCCTGGCCGGCAATATGTTCGACATCTTAAAGGGGATTGATGCCGTAGGTAACGACCTCGAATTAGACCGCTCCATCGCCTGCCCCACTTTTCGTGTAAAACAACTGACCATCGGAGGGATTTAAACCTGATCCTCATTCATAGGTAAAAAAAAGAGTGACCCTTTGCAGGGCTCTCGCGAGCAGGAGTGGGTGAGTTTTCTATTAGCCTGTGCTTAAGAGTCAGCTCTGTATTTTATATGCTCATTATGATACTTAAAATAAGAGCGGTTTGATGACCGCTATCTGTTGGGGTATGACGAATCTCATATAAGCTCCTCCTGGCCTATATCAATACAGCCATTATAGCTTAATGAGCAGCCCTCGAAACTTCCGATTCCAGGAAAGGGAGGTTTTATGAAAACCAATACTTCAAACGGCTTGTGGAGGGAAAGAGCAATTGCTGCCCGGCTAATAGCTCTCTTGTTTCTTGCTCTGGTAATCTCCCCCCTCATGGGTGTGTGCCAAAGGCTATCCCCTGAAATTACGGGGAAGGTCTTCCTCGACCTGAATGGAAACAATCTTCCAGACCCCGAAGAGATGGGCATAGAGGGCGTTGTGGTCACCAATGGGGAGGACTTCAAGCGGACAGACGCTGAGGGGAACTTCCGGCTCTCCTCAACCAGAGCGATGAACATCTGGATATCATCCCCCCAGGGCTACCAGCCGGTAAAGAGCTTCTTTCTCCCGGTGGAGTCCTCGCGCACCGAGTACCACTTCGGTTTAATCCCCGCCGAAGAGGGCAAACAAGATACGGTTCGAGTGGCGTTTACCTCCGACCTCCACCTCAGCGACGACCCCTCCGTCTTATCTCAGGTGGAGACGGTGATAGAAGCTATCCGGAGTTCCCAGCCCCATGCAGTCTTTATCCTCGGTGACCTCAACAGCGAGGCAAACAGTGCCGAAGCCCTCCGGGCGGAGAGAATCTTCAACGAGGTCAATCAGTTCAGGGAAAAACTCCTTGTCCCCAGCTATTGTGCCCTTGGGAACCACGACATCTTCGGTTGGTCTGCCGAAGGAGATAGTCCCTCGAAGAACCCCCTTTTCGGGAAGCTTATGTACGAGAAACTTATGGGTCCCCGCTTTTATTCCCTGAACATAGCTGGCTTTCATTTGATAGTGTTAGATGTCCTCGGCGGGAAGAAGCTGCCTGACAGGTGGGACTACTTTGGCTGGCTGGATGAAAAACAGCAGAAGTGGTTGCAGGAGGACCTCTCTTCCCTTTCTCATGAAACACCTCTAATTATGCTTACCCACATACCTCTCGTTTCTTCCCTCCCTTCTCTATATCGGGATTTCTTACACAAGTACCCCTCCTCAACGCATGAGTATCAAGGATACCAAGTGGGAGTGAGGTATGTAGCCAACCTCGACCAGTGGTTCTCCCTGCTGGGACCCTTCAGGGATATCACCTTTATCTCTGGTCATTTCCACCTTTTTGAGGAAGTAGTCCTTACTGGCAGGCAGAAGAGACTCAGCTTTTACTGCCCCGGTGCTCTCTGCGTGTGGGGTGGGGATAATGATATTTTCACTCCTCACCTGAACATCTCCTTTCCGCCGGGCTTCCTTTTGTTGACTCTTCAGGAGGGAAAGGTCATTGAAATCCTCCATAAAATAATAGAGCTTCCCTGAAAAGCGAGACGGGGAGCATCGACTATCAGCTGGCTCTTTTTTTCTCTTGAGTGGAACCTTTTCCCTCTCTTTAGCGTCTTATTGATAATAAAGTCGTCATTTTCAACGGGGAAGGGGGACGATGATACGGCAGATACTTATAAAAGAACTCCATAGTAATCTTACCAATCTCCGCTTCATAGTAGGATGCCTCACCTGTCTGGCTCTGGTGTTGCTAATCACTATTGTATTGGCTCACGATTTCAAATCTGCGGTTAAAACTTACTCAGATGCCATCGCATCTAATGAGAATGCTCTCTCCGACATAATGGCTTACCAGAACCTGGAGGTGAAGGTTTACAAGCCACCCCAGCTGCTGGGGCTCTTCTCTCAGGGAGTGGACAAAGAGGTAGGGGGAGAGGTGGTAGTAAACTATCAGAGCATCCCGGCAGAAGCGAAAGCTTATCGTTCGCCCAATCCCCTGCTGGCATATTTTCCCCATATAGATTTAATCCTTATTTTCAAGGTAATCCTCACTCTGCTGGCTCTTATGTTCACCTATAATGCCATATCGGGGGAGAAGGAGTCGGGAACCCTGAGTTTGATGCTGGCAAACGGTATCTCCCGCTCTGACATCCTACTGGGAAAATATTTGGCGGGCGCCATCAGCTTTACCCTCGCCTTGCTTCTTTCCTTGCTTGCCGCTCTGGTTTTTATCACCACCGCGGGAGGTCTCTCAATCTCAATGGAGGAGGGTATTCGACTCCTCTTTCTTACCATCTTCTCCTTTCTCTTACTCTCCATCTTCCTGCTCCTCGGCTTGCTTCTTTCCTCTTTGACACACCGCTCTTTCATCACACTGCTGCTGGCTCTTTTTTGCTGGCTTTTTATAGTGATAATCATTCCCAACGGCGCTCCTATACTGGCGGCGAAGATAAAGAATCTGCCGCCACGGAGTACTGTTGACCGTCAGATACAGCTCGTGCAAGATAAATACTATCGTCAGTTTCGTGACTGGTATCGGAGAAATCCCTGGCCACCAGGAGGGACAAATTTCGAATGGGACAATGTGGTCTGGTTATCCTCTCCGCACATTATGGAATACCATCTTAAAACCTGGGAATTTGTGGTACCCCAGGAACTTCAGGAAGCCCAGGATATATGGAGACTGGAGGAGAATTACCTTAATCAGGTGCAGGGAGTGATAGGGCTGGAGCGTCTTCTCTCTTACTTCTCGCCGGTCGGTCCCTATGAGGAGCTCACTGATGCCTTAGCTAATACAGACAGCCACTCTTACCAGGAATTTCTGAAAAGCGCCCGCATGCATCGGGAGCAAATCCTCTCTTTCTATCGGGATAAGGGGGCTTTCCACTCTTATCGTTGGTTTAGCGCCTACACCAAACAGACGGCACCCAAAAGCGACCAGGAGCTTGTCCGACTGAGAAGGGAGTGGCAGGGGAGCGGAATGGAGATAAAGGATGTGCGCGCATTGTTTGTCCCCATTAATCCAGCGGAAATACCCCGCTATTTCTATCAGAAGGAGAACCTTTCACACATTATCAAGAGATGTCTGGGAGGCGTTGCTTATCTGGTAATTATAAACCTCATTCTATTCTCCATTACTTTCGTCTGCTTCTCCCGTTATGATGTCCGATAAATGAGGATGTAGTCATGCTCAGGCTATTGATTAAGAAAGAGCTTCTTAATCAGATACAGAGCCCCCGATTCACTATCTCCTTTCTGCTGGTGTTTCTGCTGATAGTATTCAGCGGCTGGAGCTTCATGGAGGACTACCGCCTCCGACGGCAAGATTTCCACACCGATGTGGCGGAAAACGACGCCTTTTTAATGAAAGCTGCCAGCAGTCTCAGCCAGGTCGCTTTCCTGAAGCAGAATCTCTACCGCCCCCCATCTTTACTGGAATACTTCGCTGCAGGGAACAACCAATACCTTCCCAACAGCTTTCAGAGCGATGTCTTTAAGATAGATTTCCCCAACCTCAAGAGCCGCCACAATCCTTTGCAAAAGAAGCCTTTAAGCTTTGATTTCTCCTTTCTGGTGACCTATGTGTTCACTTTTCTGGCACTAATTCTTACCTACGATGCGGTTTGTAGAGAGAAAAACGAAGGGACGCTCAGCCTCCAGATGTCTAATCCCTTGCCCAGAGCTCATTTTATCATCTCCAAGTTTGTGGTCAATTTTCTATTGCTGGGCTCCGGGCTTATAGGAGGGCTGCTGCTTAATCTGGTGCTCTTTTCTTTATGGGGAGAGAGCCCATTCTCCGAGGGAAATACAGGTAGAATTATGCTCTTCTGCCTCCTCTCTCTTCTTCTAATCGCCGTCTTTCTGAGTCTGGGTCTGCTGGTCTCCACCCTTGTCTCCCGGTCGGAAACATCGATGGTCATCCTCCTGCTGCTGTGGACACTGGTGGTGGTGGTTATACCTTCACTGGGAAGGGTGGTCGCCGACCTTACTGCCCGGGTGCCGACTAAAGGGGAGATTGAAATCCGCTATCGCCAAGCTCATGAGGAAGTATGGAATAATGTCCCTTCTGATATACCGCCAGAGCTGAACCCACGCCGGTGGACTGGTGACCCATGGGCGCCTAATGTCCCCAATCGGAGCAAAATGATTAACAGCATCACCGAGCGCCAGGCGAAGATTTTCGATGACTACATCCAGCAGTTGCGCCTGCAGGTGAGACGGGCACAGAGAATCATAATGGCATCGCCTACCATGTTCTATCGGATGGCATCGGAGGAAGTGGTGGGAACCGGGCTAAGTCAATTTGAGCATTTTTATCAATCGCTAAAACACTACGAGGAGAGCTTGAGGGATTTTATCCTTAGGAAAGACGCCTCCGATACCAAAAGTCCCCACCTGCTCAACGCCTGGCACCGGAATACCATCTCCCGGCTACCGGTAGACTTCAACACCATTCCCCGCTTTCAGCTCGCACCTCTCTCGCTGAAAGCGAGGCTCCCCACCATTGTCCGCAGCTGTGGAGTGCTGTTGTTCCTTACAGTTCTGCTCTTCCTGGTTACTTATGTTGCCTTTATCCGCTACGATGTGCGATAAGGAAAAAGTAATCATAGTCTCCCTCCCTAAAAATAAGAGCTTCAGGCTATAAACCTCGCCAAGGGCAAAACAAATCACTTTTTGCTTTTGAAAGCCGAAGAGAGAGACTATACTCATAATAGCTTAAAGAAAATGTATGGGAGACGAATTTTCAGAAATTGCCGAATTTTACCCGCCCTTTATATTGACTTTTATTTTTATTTAGTATATACATTAAATGCTCAGCAAAAATGTTGAGTCTTTATTTTTTTAGAAGCCTAAACATCAAGGATATCCAGCATAGAAATAAAAAGGAGTGATAATCAGGGAGGGCTTTTATGAAAAATGTAACCATATTCGTTAAGATTATCTCGCTTGTTTTGTTTGGCATCTTGATAACTCAGGGATTGTTTGGTGAGACGAGAGGGGTCGAGAACGGACAGAGATACGACCGCCTGGTCATAAGAAATGTGGTCATCATTGATGGCAACGGAACTCCTCCAAGTGGTCCGGTTGATATTATCATTGAGGGGAACAAAATAAGTTCTGTTCAGCGCGCCAGCCGTGATGAAAAAGCCTATGAGAGCGAACAGCATGTCCTTGATGGAACCGGAATGTATCTCCTTCCCGGTCTCATCAACATACATGGCCATCTCCACGACAGCAGGGGAAGCTTGCCCATCCCGTTTGAATATTTTTACAAACTCTGTCTGGCCTGCGGTATTACTTCGGTGCGGGATGTGGGCAGCAACTATGACAAGACTCTCGAGGAGCGCCGCAAGAGCCTGCAAGGTTTGATTGCCGCCCCCCGCATATTCCTCTATATGTCAGTGTGGGCAAGGAATCCTGAAGAAGCTCACCAGAAAGTTCAAGAGGTAAAAAAGAGAGGAGGAGATGGGGTAAAAATTTTTGGTATGGACCGCGATATTATGAAAGCTACCCTGGACGAATCTCATAAACTGGGGCTTAGAGTAGCGCATCATACAGGAGTGGAGGAGACCGATGCCTGGGATGATGCCGAATTTGGGGTAACCAGCATTGAGCACTGGTATGGAGTCCCTGACGCTGCTCTCCATGGCTCGCAGAATTTCCCCTACTGGTACAATTTCTCCAATGAAAACGACCGCTTCCGCTATGCAGGTCATTTATGGCGCGAAGCCGACCAAAAGAAGCTCAAAAAAGTTCTTCAGCGACTGGCGGAAAAGGGGGTTGCCTGGTGTCCTACCTTTGTCATCTACGAAGCCAACAGGGATTTGCTCAGAGCTATGAGCCAGCCCTGGTTTAAAGACTACCTCCACCCCACCCTGGAGGAATATTTCAAACCCAATCCAGCACATCATGGCTCCTATCACTGGAACTGGAGCACCACAGACGAAGTCTTCTGGCGAGAAAATTATACGCTATGGATGGATGCAGTCCAGGATTTTGCGCGAATGGGCGGAGTGGTTGGTGTCGGTGAGGATGCTGGTTTTATCTATATGATGTATGGGTTTAGCCTCATCCGAGAGTTAGAACTTCATCAGGAGGCAGGTTTCCATCCCATCGATGTCATCCAACATGCCACCGGCAACAATGCCAGGATTTTAGGGATGGAAGATAAATTAGGTCGTGTGCGCCAGGGATATCTTGCCGACCTTATCATTATCGATGAAAATCCTTTAGAAAATCTAAAGTATCTCTATCCTACAGGGGTTCTTGAAGTTGAGGAAGGGAAAGTAATTACTCGAGGGGGCATAAAATGGACCATCAAAGATGGTTTTGTTTACCATGCTCCCACCATGCTGGAGGATGTGGGGAAAATAGTCTCTGAGGCAAGGAAGCAATTAAAAGCTCATAAATGAGGAACGGGAATAGAAAAAAATAATGAGCTGCGATATTGTTTCTGTTAGTCTTCTTTTGGTGGATACAGAGTTGCAACAATCAAGATAGTAGCGGCTGACCCAATAATAGCCGGAAGTACATATACATCCCACCACGTGAACCACCAATGTCCCCATATCCATCCTAACCAGCCGCCTACCCAACCGACCGCCACCTCAGCGGCAAAGCCGTACATACCCTTGCCGATTCTGATATTCACCGCGTACATAATGGCGGCGATCACAATAGCAATGATGACCAACGCCACGCACGCCAGAAAACTCATTCCTATCATTTATTCCTCACCTCCTTTCTTAACGGAGTCTGCTCCACTATTCTATTCCCGTCCCCCTCTTATCGTCATATATAAATATGGACGCACCCGGGAGAGTTATCCTCCTCTGGCAAAGTACCCCGGCTACAGAAAGAGAATGGCGGAGAGGAACTTACTCACTTCAACCATATCCTCGCCGGTAAAGGAGATGGTCCTCCCATCCAACTGCTTCACACCGGGAAGCATCCCCACCAGAGAAGCATAGACCTCGTCCTTGAAGGTGATTTCCATGGTGACAGGAGTCTGGAGCTTGAAAGGCTGAAAATCCTTCAGCCTCTTGAGAGCTCTGATAGCCCCTTCCTTAATAAGCTTCTGGGCTTTCTCCGGATGGATGGTCTTGGCAATGGTTCCTATCCCCTCTTTGACAACCACCCCTTCTACATCCCCCAGCAGCTCTTTAGCTTGAGCAACTATGGTCTGGTCGCCTGAGATAAGCGCCACCGGCACCCCGAAATGCCCGGCGATGGCAGCATTGAAACCCGCCTCGGGAACTGAGATTCCATTTAGCTTGATGTCAAAAATCCTGGAGCCCGACATGGTATGAGCCAGGGTAGCATCCCTGGAGCCCTCCCTGGCATGGTAGCCGATGAAGAACACCGCATCGAAAGTCTCGTCAATCCCCTCCATCATTATCAAAGGACGGGGCCAATCTCTGATGAGCTTAACCTCTTTGTTCAGCTCCTCAATAAGAATGTTCTGACCGCTGCCGTGGGAGTCGCTCACCACAACTTCTGTTGCCCCAGCGTCAAGTGCACCCTCGATGGCTGCGTTAACCTCCTGGGTCATAAAGCGGCGGAAACGCTGATATTCCTCTCCCTCCCAGGAGGTCTGCATCCGCGAGACCACTCCTCCAATTCCCTCTATATCTGCGGAGATATAGACCTTAAAATTATTAGGACCGGGCTGAGGCAAAGCAAATAAGCTTAGAAATAAAATGAGTAGCAGAAAGAAAGCCAGCAGCACAGAACGTTTCTTCATACTATTACCTCCTGATATTTCGATGGGCAAATCCTCCCTAATCTTTTATCCTCTCTCATCAGAATAGATTATTTAATTATATATCAGAGATGAAGCCATTAGTCAAGAAATTAATAAGTTTTTCACCATAAAAAAGATAGATTATTGACAACCGCTAAAGTAGGTGGAATAATGTTGTTTATAGTTGTCAATGCCAAAAACATGGGAGGTAAAGAATATTATGAAAGGTATCCTGAGATTTTTCTTGGCAGCAGGCATAATAGGGCTTCTTCTCCTGGTGCTTTATCTACTCTTTCTACCAACCCTCCCCTATGACCTGGCTATCATCGGTGGTATGGTGGTTGACGGAACTGGAAATCCCTGGTTTCGAGCAGATGTAGGGATTAAAGGGGAAAGGATTACGCACATTGGTATCATTCCGTCAAATGAAGCTTCGGAAGCAATAAGGGGGGAGGGGCTGGTTGTGTCACCGGGCTTCATCGACATTCACACCCATAGCGACCCCGGGCTAATTGCCAATCCCCGGGCAGAGAATTATCTCTTCCAGGGTGTCACCACTGTCGTGGGGGGAAACTGCGGAAGCTCCCCGTTTCCCATAGGCGAGCATCTGGAAAAACTGCAAAAGCAGGGCGTCAGCCTCAACTTCGCTACCCTGGTCGGGCATAACACCATAAGAAGCAAGGTTATGGGTATGAAGGATACTCCTCCCACCGCAGAGGAGCTGGGGGAGATGAAACGGATGGTAGAGCAGGGAATGACGGAGGGAGCCCTGGGTCTCTCCACCGGGCTGAAATATGTCCCTGGAGCCTATGCTACCACCGCCGAAGTGATTGAGCTGGCAAAGGGCGCCGCAAGATATCACGGCATCTACGCTACCCACATGCGGGAGGAGGGACTGGGAGTCATTGAGGCGGTAAAAGAAGCCATCCTGATTGGGGAAAAGGCAGGGCTGCCGGTGCAGATTTCCCACCATAAGGTAGTCAGCGCCGACTTGTGGGGTGCCAGCAAGGAAACCATTCGCCTGATAGAAGAGGCGCGCTCACGTGGAGTGGAAGTAACCCTCGACCAGTATCCTTATCCAGCTACCAGCACCGATTTGGACGTCCTCTTCCCTCCCTGGTCCCTCGTCGGTGGTGACGACGAGCTTAAAGAAAAACTGAGCCATCCGGAGACCCGTCAGAGGATAAAAGAGGCTATCGCCCACAACATCGTCCACGATAGAGGAGGGAGTGATATCGGCAATATCACCGTTACCTACTTCAAGCCTGACCGCTCATTGGAGGGAAAGAGCCTGGCGGAGATAGCCCTCCTGCGGGGCTTGAAGCCTACTCCGTTAAACGGGGCGGAGATTGTCATGGATATACAACTGAAAGGGGGCGGGCGCGCCATCTATCACTGCCTGAATGATGAGGATATCGAGCGGATAATGAAATACTGCGGTACCATGGTCGGCTCCGATGGAGGGATAACACTCTTTGGGCGAGGGGTGGTTCACCCCCGCAACTACGGCACCTTCCCCAGGGTGCTCGGTTATTATGTGCGGGAGAAAGGGGTCCTCACGCTGGAGGATGCCATCCGGAAGATGACCTCTTTGCCCGCTCAGACCTTGCGACTGATTGACAGGGGGGTGCTCAGGGAGGGAGCTTATGCTGATATAACTATCCTTGACCCTCAAAGAGTGATTGACAAAGCCACCTGGGAGAGACCCCATCAGTACCCCGAAGGGATAACCTATGTTATTGTCAATGGCAAGGTGGTTGTCTCCGAGGGGAAGCATAGCGGCGCGCTTTCGGGTTATGTGCTGAGGCGAAGGGATAAAAAAATGGCGAATTGAGGGGGTCTCCTTGAAACTCCCCGCTCAATCCGCCTGAAGGCTTTCTTCAGTCGAGCTATATGAGTATGCTTACTTCTCCCCGACGAGCGAGAAGGTCTCGATCAGGGTATTCCACCATTGCTTCCGGGTTTTCTCTTCTTCTTCTCCTAAGGGAACTCCACCGTCGGGCAACGATGGTGTGGGCGCAGACTCAAACTTGCGGATCTCCTCGAGCTTCTTGGCCTCTTCGCGCATCCAATTGCGAGCTTCTTCATCTTTGAGAAGCTGAGACAGCTCAGCGTCCAGCTCCGAGGGCTTTATGGTGAATGCCCAACCAGAACCATAGGTGTCTGAATTCGCTAAAGAAGGCTCCTTTGCTAACTTGGTATTCACCTGCACCACTTTTCCACTGACGGGGGCTTTTAACTTGGCGATACCGAAGCTGGTTTTCACTTTTATTTCCGGCGCTCCCGAATCTATCTTCTCACCCTCCTGCGGCAGGGTTACCTCTTTGATCTCTCCCACCAGCTGCTGGGCAAAATCGTCTAAGCCAACTCTCCACAGCCCTTCACCCTCGTTCCGCATCCAGGTATGTCCCTTGTGATAATGAAGGTCGATGGGTACAGAGTAGCCCTCCACCTTGGTTCTTTTCTTGAGGTCGGAAACTTTGACCCGGGGTCTCTCCCTTACCAGATGGTAGTCAAGCATATCCTGCATCATCTGGTCGTAGGGACAGGTGCCACATTCGTAATTTCTGGCGCAGAGTTTATGGCTCACCGCACCCTGCAGCATATAGCGGCACGGCCTCTGGTCACCAGGCAGCTTGCGCAGTTTTGACAGCAGAGCGGTAAAGCCAGCCACATCACCAGCTTGCGCACCTGGAGCGGCAGAATCCATGAGCATCTGATTAAAGTCGCAGGTGGCGCAATTGTAATCATTCGTGCAAATCCGATAGGAGACTACCCCAGCCTTCATCCAGATGCACTGCTTCTCATCTGATTTCGCGGTGTTTTTGTTGGTAGCCATGTCTATTTCCTCCTTTTTATTATGTATCTTTGATAGCACCTCCGGTTGGTCTTTATGAGCCAGCTCCTTAAGCACTGCGCACTCATGATAATTCCCTCCGAAGCAGTAGCAGGGCTCATCTGAAGCACCCTCCGGAATCATTACTCTCTTAGGATATGCCTTGCAATAATGAACCACGATGCTTTCTAAAAATGGGCATCTCATTTTCATTACCTCTCTTTCTTGCTTTCATTTATAAAGATTAGCAATGGGCGTGCCAGAATATCAAAAATGTGCACTTGTAACCTATTGAAAAATAAAGAGTTATAAAGAGAAAAAATCCCCTGTTTTTCATCTTAGCGGTAACAAAGGAGGGAGTGTAGGATATTCCTACGGTGAGGGCTCTTCAGGTGAGGGCAGAATGAACTTAACTCTTTTCTTATTAAGGACTTAATCCCGTTGTAGCTAAAAACTACACTTTAGGACAAATCCACCAGGGGTGGTGGGCTTAAGAAGGGGATAATCCGTAATTACGGATTTTCTTGTAAAGGGTGGAGCGGTCAATCCCCAGAACCTTTGAGGTCTTGCTGACGTTCCATTTATTCTCTTCCAGGGTGTGTTGGATGTGCTCTTTTTCTACCTCTTTAAGTTTTCTGGGTCTTACACCTTTGCTCTCCTGAAAGCTCTGGATATGCGGGGGGAGATCTTCGAGCTGGATAATTGTGTGCTTGGTGATGACCACTGCCCGTTCTATGACATTCTCCAGCTCTCGCACATTGCCGGGCCAATCGTATTGTACCAGCAGCGCAATCGCCTTGGGGGAGATGCCCTCCAGGTTTCTGTTGTTTTTTATATTATATTTCATGAGAAACCGCTCAGCTAACAGGGGGATATCATCCTCTCGTTCTCGCAGCGGCGGGAGCTGTACAGTAACCACATTGAGGCGATAATAGAGGTCTTCCCTGAAGCTGCCTTCCTTGACCGCGCGCTCCAGGTCTTTATTGGTGGCGGCGATGATGCGGACATCAACCTTTATAACTCCCGTCCCTCCCAGCCTTCTTATCTCCCTCTCCTGAAGGACTCTCAGGAGGTGGAGCTGGGTTTCAGGCTTCATTTCACCAACCTCATCGAGGAAGAGGGTCCCCCCATTGGCCTCTTCAAAGCGCCCCGGTTTATCTCTTACTGCTCCAGTAAAAGCACCTTTTTCATACCCGAAGAGCTCGCTCTCCAGGAGGCTTTCCGGCAGGGCGGAGCAGGAAACAGAGACAAAAGGCTTCTCCGCCCGGCGACTGCTGTAATGGATAGCGCGGGCAATGAGCTCCTTCCCGGTTCCGCTCTCCCCCAGGATGAGGACCGAGGCATCGCTATCGGCTACGGTTCTGATGAGCTCAAATATCTCCTGCATCTTGTAGTTCTTACCCACGATATCTCGGAATTGATAAACCCTCTTCAGCTCCTGTCGCAGGATAATGTTCTCTTGAAGGAGCTGCTGATGGGAGATTATCTTCCTTATGATGTGGCTCACTTCCTCGGGGTCAAAAGGCTTAACGATATAGTCGTAAGCCCCCTTCTTCATCGATTCCACTGCTGTGTTTACCGTGGCGTAGGCGGTTATGATTATCACCGGAAGGTCTTTGTTAATCTCCCTGATTTTACTCATAGTTTCTATGCCGTCCATCCCGGGCATCTTCAGGTCGCAGAGGACAACATTAAAGGATTGGGAGCGAACCATGTCAATTGCCTTCTGACCATCCTCCACGGTCACCGGCTCATAGCCATCTTCCATGAGCCAGTCGTTGAGGGAGTCGCGCATAATAGCCTCATCGTCTACTATAAGGATGCGGGCCGGGGGTTTCATGCTTCCTCCTGTAACACAAAGCGATGGTTGATTATCCGATGACACTCTTCACAAAAGCAGCTCTTTTTTGCATCGGTATGCCAGATGCTGTGAGAAAAATACATTACGCAGTTCTCATCGAGGCAGTGGGTCAGCCCAAAGTTGTGCCCGAGCTCATGGATAGACTCCTTTATCACCCTCTCACGGAGCAACTCTCTATTGGGCTCCAGACCGTAAAACTCAGGGCGCAATCGGTGGAGAGAGATGACCGCCGCCTTACCCCTGAGCTGAGCCTCTCCAAAAACAAAGCAGAAGATGGGGATATACAAATCGACATCCACCACTCCCAGAATTTTCACCGTCTCCGAGGAGGCGTGGTTCACAATCTCACTCAATATCTTGGAGGAAAAGTATTGGTTCCGGATGAAATTAAAGGCATAAATGGGTTCTTTCAAGGGCTTCAAAGTTCTTATCCCATAGGGAAATAGCTTTGCCAGGTGCTGGGAAAGAATGTCCAGGATATCAGGCTTAATGCTTCCCATAGGTAAGATATCAATATATTTCATCTTATCTCCTTCTTAGTAGATAAGATGATAAATTTCCCCTGGACAGCTTTTTATTCGGGAGGACTCCGATAAGAGCTACCAGAAGCTGCCCCTCTCCGAGGAAGTTTGATAATGAAGGTAGAGCCTTTCCCTACCTCGCTCTCTACTTCAATCTTACCTCTATGTCTGTTGATAATGCCGTAAACTACCGACAGCCCAAGTCCTATCCCCTTTCCTCCCTTTTTAGTAGTGAAAAAGGGGTCGAACAACTTGGGGAGATTCTCCCTGGGAATGCCGCATCCGGTATCGGCTATTCTCACCTCAATGAAGCCATCTTTCCCCTCAGCGGTGGAGACGGTTATCTCTCCTCCGTCGGGCATTACCTGAACTGCATTGAGTATTATGTTCAAAAAGACCTGCTGCAGCTGGCTGGAGTCAGCCAGTATCTCGGGCAAGGGTTTGAAGTTTTTGGTAAGCTTAATTTCCTGCAGGGTCATCTGATGCTCTAACAGGGCGATGGTCTTTTTCAGAACCGAATTGACATCCAAGTTCTGGATTTTTAGCTCCGATTGGCGGGCAAATTCAAGCAGACTACGCACAATACTGCCGCAGCGGCTGGTCTCTTTTGCCACTATGTTCAGATATTTGCGGAAACTGGCTAAGTCCTTGCCAGCCAGTGGCTTGCCGTCGACCTTCTTCAGCATAAGCTTGATGTAAGTCAAAACCCCGGATATGGGGTTGTTGATCTCGTGGGCAACACTGGCTGCCAGCTTCCCCATGGAGATGAGCTTCTCCGACTGGATGAGCTGCTCCTGGGCTTCCTTCAGCTTATGATGTGACCGCTGCAAGGCAGTAAATCGCTCCTGGCACTTTTTGGCCAGGTAGGGAAGACACATCTCCAGCTCTGCAAACCCCTGGCAGACAGCAATAGCCTTGCTGCGGCAGGAATCGTAGCCGCATACCCCGCAGTTGAGCTCATCCTCGGGACGGCGTTTTCCCATCTTCCGCAAAATCCATTTGATCTCCTTCTCTGTCGGCATCTCTATCTCCATGAACCGGTCGTTGAAACCTCGGCTCAGGTCCACCGAGCCGTATTTCTCCATCCATCGATTAAACGAAGCATCATCGTGGTTGGCAAAGGCACGGATAACATAGTCCATAAGCAATTCCCTGCGTTCGTAGCGGGTGAGCTCATTGAACACCCGGGGTCCCTGAGTGCACCCATTACAGTAGAGGAGCTCCAGGAACTTCACCCTCAGATTGTTGTTTTCAAGGTCTCGGAGGATGGTTTTCATCCCCTCCTTACCGGTGACCACCAGGCTCTCTGGATTCAGTATATCATAAGGCAAAGACAGGCTCTTGACCAAGCTCCCCGGCAGGGGAAGCAAACTGGCTTTCAGGGGTTGAGGACCGTCAAACTCAGCCGGGGGAAGTGTGGTAGGGTCAATCTCTGACTCGCTCAGCATGGTCTGTAGCTCTGCGAAGGTCAACACCGCATCCACCGCCCCTGCCACCTCTTCATCCTGCACCTCCCATTTGTTAGCGATACAGGGACCGATATAGACCACTTTAGCCTCGGGAGCATACTTACCCTTAATCATCCTCCCCATAGCAATCATGGGGGAGACAATGGGAGCTAAGTAAGGAATCAGGGAGGGCACATACTTCTCAACATAAGACACCACTGCCGGGCAGATGGAGCTGATAATCGGCTTTTCATTCCCTTCCTGGAGGAGCTTCTGGTATTGCTGGATGACCAGCTCCCCTCCAAACGCCCCCTCCATCACCTCGGTAAAGCCTATCTTCTTGAGCGCTGCTACCAATTGTTGAGGAGTTATGCTCTCAAAAGCCGCTGGAAAGGTGGGGTCTAGACAGGCAATAACCCTTTCCCCCTGCTGGAAGAATGCCCTGGTGGTCTCTATGCTGCTTTTAGCAAACTTGGCCTGGGTGGGGCAATGCTTCACACAGCTGCCGCAATAGATGCACTTATTATCGATTACCTTAGCTTTCGCCTCCTCCACCTTGATAGCCTTCACCGGACAGGCTCTCAGGCAGGAGTAACAGCTCTTGCATCTTTCATCTACTGATTCTATTACACTCATCGTCTGAATAGTATTTTAAGGATTGGTCAATCCGTGGTCTTCAGTTTCATTCTCTTTACCGAAAATAGTCGATAAAGGGTCTGAAAATTGGTTATAATTCCCAGGGCTAACAGCCCGTATAGCACCTGGTCTAGAATGCCGCTCACCATGATTATAAACAACCGACCATCCCGGTTTGCCGGCAGATGTCTGGTCCAGCCGTCCATCTGGTCGGGGATGAAAGGGACCCCAAAGGCGCTGTAAAACTTTTCTTTACATAGCATGGACATAGGAGCTCCCATAAGTGCGATGAAGGAGATGAGAAGCACCGTCCCTGTAGGCTGCCGGGAATAGACATAGGCGCTCATCCCGAAGATTAGAAACAGGTCGGCATAACGGTCAAGTATAGAATCCATATATCCACCAAAGGGGGAGACATGAAACTTCGCCCGCGCTAACTCCCCGTCTACCCCATCGAGAATCGAGCTGAACTGGGCGATAAGCCCGGCGGAAAAGGGCATCTTAACAATAAACAGAATAGCCGATACTATGGCTACCAGGAATGAGCTTATGGAGACCATATTGGGGGTGATGTTGTAATTTATCAGTCGCTTGGTAATCTGATTGGAGAAGCGGCGATTAATCACCCGGGAAACCCAGCCTTCCTTTCCGGTATTCAAACGGCTGAGGATTTTATACCGTGCTATGGACAGGTCGAAGCGGGAGTCGATATCCTGCCAGTAGAAATTTCCTATATGGAAACCTCTGATTGCTCTGCGGCGAATGAGGAAATCGAGACCATCGGATAAGGTAAACCTGCTGATGGCAAATGCCTCTTCCAGGCACTTGAAGATCAGAGGGGTGAAGGCGAATACCCCGCAGTCCGCTCCCTGGTAACGGCGGAGCCCCTTGCCCACCTTCAGAATATCTCCCCGGGAACCGATGCGAACCTTGGTAGCCTCGTTGGCATTAGGCAATTCGCTCATTCTGTCATCGTAAGCCATAAGAGAGTGCGGGCAATCCGCAGCTTCTTCCACAAACCTCTGAAGGAGCTCCGGCTGGACCAGGTGGTCGGACATGAGCACCAGAAACTTCTCCCCTCTGCGGATGTGCCTCTTTGCCGCATGAAGGGATACTCCGTTGCCCTTCTCCCAATGGGGACAGGGAAGGTAGGTTATCTTCACGCCCTGACGGCTGCCATCGCCGAGGAACCTTCTTATCTTCTCTCCCTCAAAACCGAGAACAATCAAAAACTCTCTTACTCCAGCCGCTCGGCAGGCATACACAATACGCTCCAGTATGGTCAATCCCAATAGACGAATGAGGCATTTAGGCTTCCCCTTGGAGAGGAGCCTTATCCTGTATCCCTGTCCCGCTGCCAGGATAACCGCTCTCATGTTAGACTTTCACCCTTGCATTTTCTTATCATTAAAAAGGGGGGATTACCGCTCTCTCTTCCCCTCGATAAACTCCTGAACCATTCGTTTTCCTTCGGAATCGGGATACTGCACTGGTGGATGCTTCATGGTGTAAGCAGAAATGGAGGTCAACCCTCCCCCAGTTCCCCTGTCCCGGGCAAGCTTGCAGCACCTGATGGCATCGATGACCACCCCGGCGCTGTTGGGGGAGTCCTCCACCGACAGCCTCAGTTCCAGATTGAAGGGTATGCCCCCGAACTTTCGCCCCTCAATTCTGATGAAGCAGACTTTATTGTCCTTCTGCCAGGGGACATAGTCCGAAGGTCCGATATGGATGTTTCCCGCGGGAAGTGGATTATTCATAATTGACAGTACCGCCTTGGTTTTGGAGATACGCTTGGTCCTGAGGCGGTCTTGCTCCAGCATATTCAGAAAGTCGGTATTCCCTCCGGTGTTGAGCTGATAGGTGCGGTCGATCTTCGCCCCTCGGTCTTCCATGAGCTTCACCAGACTGCGATGCAAAATGGTAGCCCCCACCTGAGACTTGATGTCGTCTCCCACCACGGGGATACCCTTCTCATCAAACTTAGCCGACCATTCCTCATCCGAGACGATGAATACCGGCATGCAGTTGATGAAGCTCACCCCGGTATTCAGGCAGCACTGGGCGTAATACCGCGCGCCTTGCTCCGAGCCCACCGGGAGGTAATTGAGCAGTATCTCGGCACCGCTGTCAATCAACGCCTGCTCCACATCGCACGCCTTATGGTTAGCCAGGACGAAGGTGTTATCGTGCGGGTATGTTTTCATATGAGGCGCTATTCCATCCAGCGCTTTTCCCATTGAGACCATAACCCCGTTGTTATCCACATTGGGGCAGAAACAGGTGGTGCAGTTGGGAGGGGCAAATATAGCCTCCGACAGAGGGCGACCAACCTTCCGCTGGTCGATGTCAAATGCAGCTACTACCTCAATATCCTCCGGAATGTAACCCCCTATGTTATAATTCATAAGACCGATATGTTCTTCCGAAGGGTTATATAGCTTTTTCTTATAGAATTCAATTCCCTGAAGTAACGCGCTGGCACAGTTGCCCACACCCACAATAGCTATCTTGATGTTAGCTTTTCCCATAATTCGTCATCCCCCCTTGCAAAATTTTTTTCTCTATAATGCATTCTCAAGGTGAATATGAGCCTTGCGCTAAATCAACAAATTCGCTTTATAGAACCGCCAATTAGTGCTTTGATAGAAGCAAATATTTATTATAGCACAAAATCCCATCTGAGAAAACAAAAACTCTCTCCCTTAGCTTCAGCAAATCAAGTCCAGGATGGGCAAAAAACTTTCCTTCAGAGCAGGAGACTTCTCTTCCTGTTTATCTCTCTTTCCTATACTATAAAACTTTTTTTTAAAATGTGTCAAGGGATATTTCTCCATGGATGATTGGTGAGAAAATAATCGTATGAAAGGATTACCGCATTATTATTGCTCAGCAGGGGTTCAAGGTAACCAATCGCCGGAGGTCGATGCGGCGGAACAGGCGGTCTGCCTGGGGCATCAGCCTCAGGGTGTGCTTGATGGCGGTGATGACCTTGAGGAGATGCTCAATTTCATCCCCGGTAAGATTCCGCCCCCGACGATACCGCAGATAGCTGCGCAATACCTGATAGCCGCCGACCACGAACTCCCAGACATCCCCGGGGACTTTGCCAAAATATTCAGTCTGGTTGATATATAGATGTTGCTTATCCGGGTCATAATGCGGCTTTTCCACCATGTGGTCGCCCTGCACCGGGAATTCGGCTTCGGCTTTATCCAGCAAGGGGGATTCCAGCAGATGGAGCCTCCCCAGTTGCTCGCCGACCTCCGCTATCTGGAGGAAAAGCTTATAATCGCCGGTGAAGGGGACGCGGGGGTAGTCTATTCGCAAGAACTCCTCGTAATCACGGCGGTATGTCTCGGAATGAAACACCCCGTAACAGTAGAAAAGAACCTGCTCCGGTGTCGGCTGGTGCTTATAGGCTGCGGTTAAAACCATCATAATCTCTGGATTGAGGTTTGACTCTCGTTTTTTTATAATTCTTACATCTAATTCTTCTTGTTTTTCTGTTTTCTTTCTCATATAAATATACAATGGAAAAATAAAATTTGCGCCTTGTATGCTTAGAAGGACTCTACGGTCAGGCATAAAATTAGAAATAAAAAAATGTGATAAAGGAGCATTTAAT
>CABWKN010000032.1 GCA_902505605.1 Candidatus Guanabacterium sedimentis | reverse complement strand
TCCTTCTCCAGCAGACCCGTGCGACCCTTGGCTCCCACATCCTCTCCTCCGTGTCCGGGGTCGAGGACTACCGTCTTTATCGCAGGAGAGGGATTAGGTATGGGGGGTGTGCGCTCCTCTTCGCCTGGTGGGGGGTTAATTCGTGGGATGCTAATGTTGGTGGTCGGGACCTGGCGATACAGGTCGATCACAATACGATTCGGCTGCTCCAGGTGAAAGGTATTATACGCTTTGAAATAAGACCCCAGGCTGATTATCAGTGTGCTGTTGGATGCGCCGATATAAAAGGTCAACTGGTCAACAACCCCGTCGCCGAGGGTCTTTTTCTTCCAGGGAGGGGAAACCCTCAGAGGGAAATAAACTACCAGCCGCCCAGTTTCCTTAAATATGCTGCAGGGAAGATACTCCCCACTTTCAACCACCAAGCGGGTATATCCTTTATGGGAGAAAGCTCTGAAGTCTATCCTTTCGTCATTCTGATAGAGAGGCACCTCTCCGGGATTACTTACTGAGGATAAAATGGGTAGGGTCAAAGGATGCGAGGCACTGGGAGTCGGAATAAGTATCCAGAGAAAAAAGTATAATAAAAAAAAGGAGCCTACTCTCCACGACCAGGCTCCGCTACGATCTTGCAATTTTCTCTCCAACTGGTGGAGGCGGCGGGAATCGAACCCGCGTCCGGGAATATTCAGTCAAGAGCTTCTACATATTTAGCCTGTCTTTTATTTTCACACCCCCTAACTCCGGCAGGCAGGATGTAAAGGGTGATAGCCTATGTTTGAGTTTCATTCGACGACCATAGACTCATCGCCGAACTATCCTGCTTTTCGACGCTCACTCCCACCCCCGCAGGAAGGGAATGGGGGAACGTAGCTGCTTTTATGCAGCCAGTGCTAACTGAGTGTCAGCAGTTGTTTTGGTCCACTCGTTTAACGAGCCAGTGGAACTCGATATGCAGCTCCTGCCTTCAACTATCCCCGTCGAACCCTGTACGCCCCCACTAAACTCATAGATAATATAGCATAGCCTTCACTTTTTGTCAAGCTAAAAAGCTCTCTCAGAAAGCGACCATAAACCTGTTGACATTAAAGGTTTTTTGTAGCATAATTTATGAGTATTATCTGATCCTTCAAGGTGATTGTCGTGAAAGGCATTTATGTGAGCGTTGGCGAAAGATAATATCGAAGGGAGGCGATTAATGGAAGATCAGAACCGTGAGAAAACCCCTTCGGAGGCTAAGGATGAATGGTTGCAAAGACTGAACGACTTTCGCCAGGAATTCTTATCCCTCAAAGGCAGTATCAGTGAGACCTGGGAGAAGCTGGAGAACGAGCTGCGCACGCTGATAGAGCAGGCCCCCCAGCTCAAGCCGGCGCCTGCGGGTGTCTCTGGGGAGGAGCTTGAAGAGCTGGAGAAGGTGCTCAAGGAGATAGACAAAGGGAGTAAGCAGTCGGAGATTCTCAACAGCCTCCTCCACGGAGTAGGCAGATACTACCAGCGGGTAGCCTTGTTTGTCATCTCCGGGCAGGATGTTGTCGGTTGGTTAGCCAAAGGATTCAATACCGAAGGAGTTCCTACAGGCAGAGCCAAGGTTACCCTTCCCCTGAGCCAGAATAATATTTTGCACGAGGTCAATACCAGACAATCCACCGTTATAGCCAATCCCGAAGACCAGCCGGATAACAATCAGTTTCTGGAGAGATTAGGGGAAGCTCTTCCCAGACAGATGTTGGCTATTCCTTTGTTTGTGAGAAAAAAGATTGCTGCCATCGTCTATGGTGACCAGGGGGATTCCTTGGAAGAGATCACCATGGTTCCTCTGATAGAGATTATGAGTAAGATAGCTGGCATGGCTATTGAGCTCCTGCCTCTCAGACGGAAGTTAGCCGAGACTCCCCCTCCGCCCATGCCGCCTGAGGAAGCTAAAGAGGAAGTAGAGGAGGAAATAAAAGAAGAGGAACCGGTGGAAATTGCTCCATCCCCCGAGGCAATAACCGAGGAGAAGCGGAAAGTCAATGAAGAAGCCCAGAGATTTGCCCGGCTGCTGGTTTCGGAGATAAAGCTCTACAATGAGGTTGAGGTCACTCTGGGGAGAAAAAACCAGGACCTCTATCAGAGGCTAAAAGACGACATCGAGCGGAGCCGCGACACCTACAATAAAAGATTCCCCACCCTGTCTTCTACCACCGACTACTTCCACGAGCAACTGGTAAAAATCTTAGCCGAGGGGGACGAGTCAGCTCTGGGAATGCAGGAATAGCATTGACCATCTTCTCAATGAGAGCAGGTCCCCAATGAAAGTGACAATCAGAGGGGTGGGGATATTCCTTCTTATCGCTTCTCTCATCGCCCTGCTTGTGCTTTACTATTGCCTGAGCCGAATAAAAAAAGGGGAGGAGCAGCAGACAGCGCCCCTTCCAAACAATGCGAGAACTGAGCCGCAAGAAATCACCTCGCAAGAGGCAGGCAATCACCCAGGGTCTATTTCAGATAATTCCCCAGCAAGACTAAGCTCTGGCGGGCTGCCTTTTCATTGTGAGCCTCAATAGTTAACAAAGGGGAAGATTCAGACCTCCGCAGCAGCCCAAAAAGCTCATCGAAAGGAAAATTTCCCTCACCCAGGGCGAGATGTTCATCGAGTTTTCCATGATTATCGTGGAGGTGCACCTCCATTAAAAAAGGGCGAAACATCTCTATCCATCGGGACAGCGGTCGCTTAGCGAAGACATTGTAATGCCCGGTGTCGAAACAAAGTCCAAGTCTGGGCGAGCCGATGTTGGAGACCAACTGCAGGAGGTTGTCGGGAGCGGTCTCAAATACATTCTCCAATGCCAGCGGCACTCCAACCCCCTCGCTGGACTTCAGCACCCGCTGCCAGGTGTCCAAGCTGTTAGTGAACCACTGCTCGACAATCTCCTGAAAGTGCCATGCGTCAAAGCCCGGATGAAAGACGACCAGCTCGGGCTTTAGCCTATCTGCCAGCTCAATAGTCTGGATGAACCGGTGGAAGGTCGCCTCCCTTATCTTAGCGTCGGGGCTGCCGGGGGAGAGGTCCTGGTAAGGACCATGCAGGGTGCATTTGAGCCTCCCCTTCCTTAGCACGGAAAGCACGGTGTCCAGGTCTTCTTGCCGCAAGTGGTCCAGGTTGTCTGCGTCAAAGAAGATTTCAAGGTTGACCCGCTCTTTCTCCACCTGAGGGAGATACGTGGGGAGCTCTGAATAGGGGATATGGACAAAAACCTCGTCAGCCATGGGATTTTTCTCCACTGATTCCATATACCTTTATTATATTCATCATCTCACTTGGTGTAAAGAAAAAGGTTACCACGGTTTGACTGACACATTGTAGTGTGATAAAATTGCTAGATATTATTTAAGAAAGGAACAAGATGCCCGAGGATAAGAAACCATCCAGGTTGCCTGATATACCCGTTGACAGATACCGCCCTACCGGTCAGCTCCCGCCTGAGGAGATTGAGAAGAAGTCCCCTTACAGACCGCTGCACATAGGATTGATAGTCATCTTCTGCATCACCATTGTCCTGGTCTTCTTGCAGCCTTTCTCATGGAAAGATTTAGGGCAGGGTATCCGCAACCTACCGGGAAAGATTGCCGCGCTGTTTACCTCGCCCGAGGAAGAAGGTGCCCTTTCTCCCGACCAACAGCAAGTGGAAGTCTCCGACATAAAAGGCGAGGAATACACCGAAGAGTCAAAACAAGAGACCCCAGCTTTACCGGAGATGACCGACGAAGAGAGGTATCGGCTTCAGATAGAGGAGCTGCAGGAGGAGCTGGTGGGTCTGCGTGATGAGAGGGATAAACTCCAGCAGGAGCTCAGAAACAGAGAGAGAGACCTGAACAGGGTGAGCAGAGAGCTGAAAGAGGAGCAGGAAAAAAGGGATGAAGCAGAAAAGAAAACCGCCCGCATAGAGGCGGAGTTTCAGACGGTCACCTCCTCCTACGAGGCGAAGATGAAAGCGCTGGAAGAGCAGGCCCAAAAAGACAAAGAGGCTTACGAGGAAAAGATAGCGGAACTGCGGGAAAGGCTGGACGAGGTGGAAACGGAGATGGTCGAAACCCTCAGGCTCTACGAGTCACGCTCCCAAAAGGAGGCAGATGCGGTCGGCGACATTCTGCGGCAAGCACAGGAGAACAGACGAAGAAGGGAAAAGGCGGAAGCTGACCTCTCGGCTGCTCAGAGGGAGATAGCCCAGTTAAAAGAGCAGCTGGTAGAGGCGCAGAGGGTCCGCGAGGGTGACCTGGTACCCCTTGATGAGGAGGTCATCAAGCCGGAGGTCATAGAATCCACCTTGCCCCGCTACCCCCTTCAGGCGCGTCGTCGGGGAATTCAGGGGGTAGTGAGAATTAATGCCCTCATCTCAGAGACCGGCGATGTCCTTCGGGCAACAGTGGTCAATCCCTCCCCTGATATGGAGATGCTGGAGGAAGCCGCCCTAAAGGCGGTGAAGCAGTGGAAGTTTGCCCCCGCCATCAAGGACGGGCAGAGGGTCAAGGTGTGGATGGTCATCCCGGTGAGGTTTAAATCTTAGCCGACACCTCTCGACAGTGCTCTAACAGGCGCCGATAGAAGGGCTCTCGTTTCAGCAGGAGGGAGTCACCCACCAGAATAAGCTTTTTTCTCGCTCTGGTCAGTGCCACATTCATCCGATGCTTTCCTCCCTGGTTAATATCCCAGCAGGGACCGAATCCTTCTTTGCTGGTGTCGGTAAAGGATATAATGACCACCTCCCGCTCCTCCCCCTGAAATCTTTCCACGGTATCAATGGTGATGCCTTCCAAGGTGGGGAATTGGGAATTGAGGGGCAAAATTCGCTTCCGTAGATAGTCAACCTGAACCCGATAGGGAGCGATGACCCCAATGTCATCCCCTCTGATGCCTCCCTGCAGTAATCCCTTCACCATCTGGCTGACCACCTCTACCTCTGCGAGGTTATGATTGTCCGTACCCGTTTCTGTCGGGAGGTCAACGAACACCATCGGGCTATCGGGGTCGATGATGGGGAAGACATCCGGGGGGATATTTTCCGGTGAAGGGAGCTGGAGACGGTGGTCGGCTGCTGCCGGGTCGGCGACCATCTTCCCCTGGTAGAATTGGCTGTTGGAGAAAGCCATTATCTCCCGGCTCATCCTATATTGAACCGACAAAAACAGAGTGCGTCTTCCATGAGAGTCCGACTCTATGAGGCGCTCCATCATGGAGCAATGGAGGCGGTTCCTCTTGGCTGCCGCTGAGCGGACGAGCGGCGGAAGCGAGAAGGGGTCGCCCGCCAGAAGGAATCTTTCTGACCGATTGAGAAGGATTAAGGTGGCAGGTTCGCTGAGTTCGCCTGCCTCGTCGACCACCGCCACATCAAACCGCTGGCTGTGTATCAGGGGATTTGAGGCTGCAGTGCCTACGGTGGTGGCAATCACCGGCACCTCCCGCAGCTTCTCTTTCAGTTGACGGCTGGAAACGCCGGCGAGATAGGGGTCGAGGAGATAGGGGTGGAGTATGCTGTCCACTGCCAACGGTGAGCCTATGCGGAGGAAGTCCTCCCAGCCAAGCTTTATCAGTCTGTGAAGGAGATTGTCCACCGCCTGATGCGTCAGCGCGCTGAACAACACCCGGCGCCCTCTCTGAGCCAGCTCCCTGATTATCAGAGCCAGCACTACGGTCTTGCCGGTGCCCGGCGGTCCCCAGATGACAAGAGGTTCGTCGGTAGATATAGCCCTCTCCACGGCTTCCCTCTGACTCTGAATGAGCCACTCCTCTTTAAGGCTTAGGGTCGAGTGCTCGCCCGAAGGTGAAGCTCCCTCCACCTTTTCTTTTTCAAAGAGGTAACCGGTGAAAAGCGCACGCTCCATCTCTTCCAGGTCTATCTTCTGCAGCGGCGGCTCGCTCCAGGCAGGGTCTTTTACTTCGTCTTGCACAATCAGACGGAGCGTGGTGCCGGAGACCGCTTTGACCTTTCCCCTCACAGCTCCCCCCTTTCCCGTACCAGAGGGGACTAACAGCAACAGCTCCCCGGGCTGCGCTTGTGTCTCGTTCAAGCAACTAAAGGTCAGCTCCGTCCAGCTACCGGCTTTTTTCTTGCCGGTAAGCTGCAGCCGCTCTATAACCAGCTCTTTTCTGAGCTTCGACTCCGGGCTCCCCAGGTGGAGCTCTCCGCTCAACTCCGCCAGATGCTCCCTTTCCGCCCTTACAGACTGGAGGTTTACCAGGAGGCGCTCTTCTGCAGAGGTTTCAACATGAGGGGCTTTTCTCTCCTCTTCGGAAAGCATGGTGAGAAAGGGAGGAGGGGAGGAATCCGGGTGTTGGGAGGTATCAATTGAATGCCACAGCCGGAGGCAGCCCTGGCGAGAGAAGCAGCGACTGCAGACCTCTCTCTGCTGAATTGGGGAAGGGTGATGTCTTCCCAGGTCGATGGCCACCAGCTTGTTCCTCAGGTTGAGCAGTTGGCAGGTATTTTCGGAGTGCCATTCTACTTTTCTGTGGGGGAAATAGGATGGCTCCCCGGCATAGAGGACCCAGGCTTCTGTTTCTTGTTGCCCGTTGAGCAGAGCTTCCTCGACCAGCAATGAATAGACGACCATCTGAGCCCGATGGTCGGGATGAGGGTGATTACCGTACGCCCTTCCGGTCTTAAAATCGACCACAACCGCGCTGGCGGAGGTGGGGTCAACTATCAGAGTATCTACCTGACCCTTCAGCCCCAGCCTGTGAGAGAGGAGGTAACGCTCGGTGCGGAGGTCACAGCCGGGATGGGCTTCTACCAGCTCCCTGAGCCAGCCCTTCACCGATTCTATTGAGGAGCAGAGCCTCATAACCAGCCCCTTCTCCGAAGGGGGATAATTCAGGGCAGCCAGCAGGGGATGGCTTCTCTTGATTATCTCCTTGGCTTCCTTTGCCAGATTGAGTTCCCCCTTTGACTCTACCATTCGGGCGAAAAGCTGATGAGCCAGGCTGCCGATTACCCCGTTATAGCCGGGGGGTTCGGGCGGGGATGCCCTTTTCGCCAGGTGCTTTCGGGGGCAGTCAAGGGCGGCGCTGAGGGCGGTAGCTTCCAGCAGCAGACCGGGGAAGAGGATAAAACGGCTGTCGGCTCCCAGCACATACTGGTTGGCGGCGGTATCTTCTGCCAGCCCGATGAACAGGGGAGCTCCCTCCCAGAGCAGTTGAACGGTCTCCTCCCAGCAAGGCTCTATCAAAAGCTCTGTCTCCTCCCCTTCCGCTCCTCTGACCATCAGATGATAGCGTCCATCTCGCTGAGGAGTCACGGAGGGGCTCGTTGCCCTGACATAGATCTCTTTTGGCATTCTCTGTTTGCTCATCTCCTGTTTACAAAACTCTGGAGTCGGTTGTTAAACCCTCTTATAAGGACAGAAGCCCTGCTCACCACCGTAGCCGCAGCGGAGACAATCGCGCCGGGAATGGGCATCAGTGAGTCGGAAATCCCCCTCCTCTATTCTCCGGACTATCTCCCTTATGGTCTGTTCTATCAGCGGGAGCTCCTCTTCCGGGAGGTCAATCTCCTCAGGATGCCCTTGAGCAAGCAGGAAGACCTCCGCCCTCAAGCGCTCTGCCCTGCGGAGTTCCTCCCCCAGACATCCAGAGCGGCAGGCAAGGAGATATATCCCCATCTGAAAACGATAGTCCTCTTTCAGCGCGGGGGTGAGTTTGGGGGTGGTCTTGTAATCAACCATGAACCACTCCCCGTTTTGCCGATGAACCCGGTCGATAACGCCGTTCACGGTAATCTCCCATAGGGGAGAGGGAGGAAGCTTGAGGTTAAACTCCTGCTCCAGCAACAGCGGGGATATTTCGCTGTAGGGATGGGCTGCGTATGAGGTAAACAGTACTTCACCCCTGTCTTTTACTATCCGGTTGAGCTGGGCGGCGCTCATCCCTTCATTCAATCCAAGCCGGCGGAAGATGTTCCTCATGAGCTTCACCTTATCAACTCCTTTTTTCAGCGGGAATTGCCGGTGAAATTCAAACAGGGTCTTATGAACCAGCGTGCCGAAGCGGGTCGGGCTTAGCCCTAACGCTTCCCGCCCCTCCTCTATCACCGGTGGGTATTCTTCCCTGTACTC
>CABWKN010000031.1 GCA_902505605.1 Candidatus Guanabacterium sedimentis | reverse complement strand
AAGGAGAGGCTCGCCGAAGAGGTGGAGAGCCAGAACCTCCACCTTATGGTGAGCACACTCATCGGCTATGCGCTGGAAGAGACCGAAGTCCATATCTCCCACTGGTCGGTTCATACTGGAACGGGGAAGGGATGGCAAGTATAAGAAATCTCCATAAGGAGCGTATATGGGGGGAGTTCTGTCGCCCCTGCAGGGAGTGGAGCTGGTATATCTTTTAGCCAATGAGTAAATTTTGGATGGAATTTAGTCCCGGAAAAGGTGCAAGGCTTGACAAAAGTAGTCATTGCCAACTCGGTGGGCATTGATAGCCGGGGGAAATATATCATCCATTCCCCCAGCCGGTGGTCGGTAGGGGTAGAGGATGAGATGGATTGGTTTGCCTACTACCCCTGGGAGCTGGCTTATCTCTCGTCCCTTCTGAAGCAGGAGACCGATGCTGAGGTCAGGTTTATCGATGGGTGTCTGAAGAAGTATAACCTCGAGCGCTACCTCCAGTCCATTGTTAAAGAGAAACCCGAGTGGCTGGTGATGGAGCCATCTTCACGCACCATAAAGGACGACTTCGCCCTCGCCCTCAGGGTAAAAAAGGAGCTGGGCACCAGGATTATTCTCACCGGGCAGCACGCCACCGCTTTTCCCGAGGAGCTTCTCCGGCAAGCAGCCGATTATGTGTGCATTGGCGAATACGAGCTTACCGTTCTCGACCTCATTAAGGGTCTTCCCCCTGACCGCATACCGGGACTTTATCCCAACGGGAGACGCCCCCTGCTCGATGTGAACCAACTGCCTTATCCCGAGGATGACGATGTTAATCGTTTGGACTATGCCTTTCCTGGTGAGCCCAACTGCGACTATGTGGAAATTCAAGCCTACGCCTCCCGGGGCTGCCCCATGTCCTGCACTTTTTGTGTCGCACGGAACATTTACTATAGTCACCCACGCTGGCGGGGCAGAAGGATTGAGAATGTGGTTGCCGAGATAAAATACCTCAAGGAAAAGTATCCTCGGATGGAGGGAATCTTTTTTGATGAGGAGGAACATAACGCCAATAAGAGCTTTATCATGGAGCTCACCAGGGCTCTATGCGAGGGGGGACTGGATGAGCTCCGCTACAATGCGATGTGCGGCTACTGGACCCTCGACCGTGAGATGCTCCAGGCCATGGCCGGCGCCGGCTATTACAAGATAAGGGTGGGAATAGAGACTGCCAGTGAGGTGGTAGCCAGAGCCATAAAGAAGCCGATAGACCTCCGCAGGGTTTATACCAATCTGAGCCTCGCCAAAGATGTTGGGCTAAAAACTTACGGGACTTTCATCATAGGCGCTCCTATGGCTACCCGCCAAGAGGATATGAAAACCGTAGGTCTTATCAAGAGACTGGTCCGGGACGGGCTGCTGGACGGTCTGCAGGTTTCCATCACCACCCCTCAGCCAGGCACTCCTTTTTACCACTGGGCTAAAGAGCGAGGTTTCCTGCTCAAACAGGATTGGAGCCGCTTTGATGGGGGTGCCTGCGCCGTGGTGAGCTATCCCGATTACCCTAAGGAGGAGATTGAGGAGGTGTTCAATCTTGTCTCCAAGGTTAGAGACCATATGATATTGGTTAGAAAGATGCGAGAGCAGGGGCTGGGCAGACTCTTCAGGAGCGCTCGTGCACGATATGGAGGTTGGACAGCCTTGAGAAAAGCTATGAGGCGTCTGGGGAGGGAGCTCGGTTACCGGCGGCATTTCCACCGGGAGAATAAGAGATGAAGGTCTCGGTCATTCTGGTCACCTGGAATGTGGAAGGGTTTATTCGCCAATGCCTTGATGCTCTTCGCCACCAAACCTTCAAAGACTTTGAGGTGATTGCGGTGGATAACGGCTCCCGGGACCAAACCACATCCATTATCAAAGATGAGTACCCTGAGGCGGTTCTGGTGAGGAACAGGGAGAATGAAGGATTCTGCCGGGCAAATAATCGGGGGATAGGTTTATCCAGCGGGGATTATATTCTCACTCTCAACGCCGATGTGGTGCTCGACAAGGGTTTCCTCCAGAGTATGGTAGAGACCTTTGAAGGGAGTTCCCGTCGCATGGGAATGCTTTCCGGTAAGATGCTTCGCCAGGATAAGGTCACCCTCGACTCCACCGGACTTATTCTTTCCAAAAGCCGCAGGTTTTACGACCGGGGAGCGGAGCAGCGAGACCGAGGGCAGTTTGATGGGGAGAGGGAGGTCTTCGGCATCTGCGCGGGAGCCGGCTTTTATCGGAGAGCGATGTTAGAAGATATTTCCATTGATGGGGAATACTTTGATGACCACTTCTTCTTTCTGGGAGAAGATTTCGACATCAGCTGGCGGGCGCAGCTCTATGGCTGGAAGGGTGAGTTTGTTCCCTCGGCGGTTTGCTATCATATGCGTGGGAGTTCTGAGCACGGGTCGAAGTTCCGACAGTATCTCTCCTTCAAAAACCGCTATCTCCTAATGCTTAAGAACGACAGCCTGGTCAATGTCCTGCTGACATCCCCCTGGTGGCTACCTTACGATGCCGCTCGCCTCGTCTATCTGATATTCACCAACCATCTGGTCTGGCGGGCTCTAAGAGAGGTCTTACAGGCTCTTCCCTCTATACGGAAGAAGCGGCGAGTGATAAAAGCTCATACGGTGGTGTCTAATAGATACATCAGGGGATGGCTGAGGTAAACAGGGATGAAGGGTAAGGTCTCCATCATCGTAATCAGCTGGGACTCTGTCGGGTTTTTAGAGGAGTGCCTGAAATCGGTCCGGGAGCAGACCTACCAGGATTGGGAGCTTATTGTGGTGGATAATGGCTCGGAAGACGGCTCTGCCGACCTTGTCAGAAAGAAGTTTCCGGAAGCAAAGTTGATAGCCAATTCCCGGAATCTCGGCTTTACCCGAGCAGGAAACCTGGGGCTGTGGGAGTCTCGCGGGGAGTGGGTTCTTTTTATGAATCCTGATGTGCGGCTGGAAAGGGATTGGCTGGAGAAGGCGCTCCCTGCCTTTGAGTTAAGCCCGCGGATCGGGATGGTCACCGGCAAAATCCTCCGCTTTGACCGCAGCACCATTGACTCCACCGGACAATTTCTCTCCCGCTCCCGCCGGGCAATAGAGCGGGGCTACAATCAGCCTGACAGGGGTCAATATGACCACCAGGGCTTTGTGTTCTCGGTCTGCGGCGCGGTAGCCCTCTATAAGAGAGAGATGGTTGAGGCAGTGAGGCTCAATGGGGAGTTTCTGGATGAGGATTTCTTCGCCTTCTACGAAGACCTCGATGTCGGCTGGAGGGCGAACTTGCTGGGCTGGCGGGGGTATTATGTGCCCGATGCCGTCTCCTATCACTACAGGGGGGGTAGCCAGAAAGGGGGAGGTTGGCTGTCTCGTTTCTCCCAGCTCTCCCAGCGACCCACGCAGATTAAGTTTCACATTGTGAAAAACCGCTACCTCACCATTATCAAGAACGGCCGATGGGGAAAGACCCTTCTGTCTCTCCCTTATATCCTGGGCTTTGACGCTCTGCTTTGCCTCTATCTGCTGATAGCTGACCCCAGGGTGGTGGGGAAGCTCTTCACGGCTGGTTCCTTTGTTAAGGCAGCCTTCCGGAAGCGAAGATGTCTGAGGGAAATGTTGAAGAAAAGGATATCCGCCCAGGTTGAGGGAGGGGCTTGGGATATCTCTGGCAGGATTGACCACTGAGAGGAATGAAATGCCGCTAATAACCTTTTTTTTCACCTTTCTCTTGAGCTTCTCCCTCTGCTACTATCTCACACCCCTGGTGAGAAAGGCGGCATATAAGTTTGGCATCGTGGATAAACCTGATGGGAAACTGAAAACGCAGAAGAAGCCGGTCGCCTACCTGGGGGGTCTGGCGATTTATCTGTCTTTTCTCATAGCCCTGGCGCTGGTCTTTGAATTTTCTCGTGAGACTCTTGGAATACTGTTGGGAGGAACCATTGTCATCATCCTGGGATTAGTAGACGATTTTGGCGTGCTGGAGCCGAAGATTAAGATTCTGGGGCAGATTCTGGCCGCGGTGGTGCTTGTGCGGGCGGGAATATATATCAAGCTCGCCTTTCTGCCTGTGTATGTCAGCATTCCCCTGTCGGTGCTATGGCTGGTAGCCATAACCAATGCCTTTAATATAATCGACATTATGGACGGGCTCTCTTCGGGGATTGGCTTTATTTCGGCTGTGGTGTTATTTGTGATTGCCCTGATGAACGGGAGGATGGCTATAGCTGCCCTGACCATCGCTCTGGCGGGGAGCCTTCTGGGATTTCTGCGATACAACTTCCAGCCTGCTACCATATATATGGGAGACACCGGGAGCCTGTTCATCGGTCTGATGATCGGCACCCTGGCCATGATCGGCACTTATACCGAAAATAATATGATTGCCTGCCTGGTGCCGGTAGTTATTCTCGGGCTTCCTATTTTTGATACCCTTTTTGTGATGTATATCCGAAAGCTCAGAGGCATACCGGTCTTCTTTGGCAGCTCCGACCACTTTGCTCTGCGGCTGAGGAGATGGAAGCTCAGTATACGCCAGACGGTGGTGTTAAGCTACCTGATATGTCTTGTTCTGGGGGGAGTGGGAATTGGGATGATGCTGGTCAACAGCAATCTGGCAGCTTCTTTTATCATTCTCTCCCTGGTAACGGGAGCATTGCTGGCGGGATTGTTTCTGAAGAAGATTGATATGACCCTCTAAATAAGCTCGGCGCGCTTGATTATGAAAACAGTCTCAGATAAAAGAATAAAGGTCTTTCACATCATCACCAAGTTGGAGCTGGGGGGTGCCCAGCGGGTCACCCTGCAGACTTTGTCCAATCTGAATAGGGAGCTCTTCAGTCCTGGCCTGGTCACCTCTTCCCAGGGGATGCTCCTGGGGGAGGCGCTGCAGATTGACGACCTTCAGGTTTTTCTTATATCGTCAATGGTAAGGGAGATATCCCCGGTGCGAGACCTGATGGCTTTGCTCAAGATATGGAGGATATTGCGCTCGGAAAAGGTGACCATTGTCCATACTCACTGCTCCAAAGCCGGGGTACTCGGTCGATGGGCAGCTTACCTGGCTGGTGTTCCCATCAGAATACACTCGGTTCACGGCTTTGCGTTTAGTAGGTTTCTACCTCGGCGACAGAGGTGGCTTTACTTATTGATGGAAAAGCTCACTTCGAGGATAACTACCCATTTCTTCGTTGACTCCCTGGCGAATGCCGAGCAGGCAAAGAGGCACCGACTTTTCCGCCGGAACAATTACTCGCAAATAACTCCGGGGATATCCCTCTCCCAATTTGCAGAGGCAAAGGTAGATGTGGAGGGGGAGAGAAAGAGGTTGGGGATTAGTCCAGATGAGAAAGTGGTGGGGATGATTGCCTGCTTCAAGCCACAGAAAGCGCCCCTCGATTTTATTCGCCTGGCGGGAAAAGTAGTGGAGCGTCTGCCAGAGTCAAAATTCCTCCTGGTGGGGGATGGGGAGCTGAGGGGGGAGATTGAGCGGCTGATCAGGAAACTTGGTCTCAAGAGTCGGGTAATTCTCACCGGCTGGCGCTGGGATATACCCCAAATAATCTCCATGTGCCAGGTGATTGTTCTCACCTCCCTGTGGGAGGGGATGCCCACGGTGCTCCCTATGGCTCATGCTATGAAGAAGCCGGTGGTGGCTACCATGGTCGATGGCAGTGCAGAGGTGATAAGAGATGGCAAGGACGGCTTTCTGGTTCCTCCCCGCAACTCGGAGGCAATGGCAGAGAGGGTGATATACCTCCTGCAGCATCCCGAAGCAGCGCATAAGATGGGCGAAAGCGGTTTTCAAGTGGTGGGTAAATATGACTACCCTCTGATGGTCAGCAGACAGGAGGAATTCTATCGCCAGCTCATCGCCCGCTCTAACCTTCGCCTTTCCTTAATAGCTAAAAGAGGAACTCCGCCGCCAGGTTGAGGGTGAGATTGTTCCGGGTCTGGTCAAAGATATATTCGTTGAAGATTATCAGGTCTTTGATGTCGAAACTAATCCTTAATCTCTTTTTGAGACGATACTTCACCCCCCCACCGAGATTGATGGCAAAATTGGTGATAGTATTGGTGATAGTGGGTGTTTGTTCCCCATTAAAGGTGATCCCACCCATTCCGGCGGTAATGAAGGGCTGCACTCTCTTTTTTACAAAGTAGTAAATCAAATTGGTGTGATAGCTGAAAACATCGATCTGGTCTACCCAACCCTGATAGACGAAATTTTGTTGCTCTGAAGGGGCGAAGAATGGTCCTTCTATTCTCCAGTGGGTGCGGCTGTAATGGAAGCCTGTTTCAAGGTCCCAACGGGGAGCTATATGATAACCAAGGCGAAATCCCAGTGTGTAAGTGTTGTCAATGCGTGCGTGGTACGGCGGGATGCAAAAATAGCATGGGAGATCGAGGATCCAATACCCCTCTGTGGGGGCGGGGGCGCTGAAAAAAGTATCTCCGATGCTAAATGCCAGGTAGAGCCGGTATTCTTCATCTGGCTGGTGTCCGAGCAGGGGGCTGGCAATAAGCAAGGTTAAGCAGCAGGCTAAAAGCGTCTTTCTCATGGCTACTTTTCTCCTTTCTCAGGATTGAAGAGCAATAACTATGCCGCAGGATAATAGCTTTGGCCAAAACGCTAATTATTGTATCATAATGGTTTAGGGGTCTATTGATGGGTTCGATGTTTAAAGACACTCTCTTCCCTGTTCAAAATTATATACTCTGTGTCCAAAATTTTATGCTCTGTATGGCAAAAAGGACACAATTATTACCAGGAAGGCGTAGGGCTTTTCCATACGAGGTTTGCCTGTGGAACTCCTTATGGCACACGCTATGAAGAAGCCGGTGGTGGCCACCAGGGTTGATAGTAGTGCAGAGGTGATGAGAGATGGCAATGACGGCTTCCTGGTTCCTCCCCGTAATCCGAAGGCGATGCCATAGAAGGTAATATACCCCCTGCTGCACTACGAAGCAGCCCATCAGATGGGAGACAAAGGCTCTCAGGAATTGGGCAAATATGACTACTCCTTAATGGTCAGTAGACAGGAGGTACTCTCTCTATAACCAGCTTATTGAACGCTTTGACCTTCGCCCCTTAATAGCTAAAAGAGGAACTCCGCCGCCAGGTTGAGGGCGAGATTATTCCGGGTTTCGAGAAAGAGATACTGATTGAAAATTATCAGATCCTTGATGTCGAAGCTAATCCTAAACCTCTTTTTCGGATGAAACTTCACTCCCCCACCAAGATTGACGGCAAAGTTGGTACGACTTGATTCTGCCCTACTAAAAATGATTCCGCCCATCCCGGCAGTAAGGAAGGGCTGCACCCTTTTTTGTACAAAGTAGTAGGTCAGATTAGTGTTAAAGCTGAGAACATCGAGCTTGTTTACCCACTCCCGATAGATGAAGTTTTGTTGTCCTGGAGGGGCGAAGATAGAACTTTGGGTCCTCAGGTGAGTGGGATTATAATGGAAGCTTGTCTCCAGGTCCCACTGGTGAGCTATGTGGTAGCCAAGACGGAAT
>CABWKN010000030.1 GCA_902505605.1 Candidatus Guanabacterium sedimentis | reverse complement strand
ATTTAACATAGCTTATCAGTTTGTGGGCAATGTAGAAGAGGCACAAGACCTGACTCAGGAGCTTTTTCTTAAGATTTATCAGGAGTTGAGGAAGTATCCCGATGAGGTCCCTTTCCTCTCGTGGCTGCGGAGGTCCATTTCCGGCGCTCCTCTACCCCTCCCTACCGTCTGGGGAGGAAGTCGCTGGCGGTAAACATCAGCGATATTGCCGCCATGGGCGGAGTGCCTGAGTACTTCCTCCTCTCCCTGGGAGCGCCGGCGGAGACGACCCTCGACTATTTGGACCAGTTGATGGAAGGGATGCTCCACGAAGCCTCCCGTTGGGGAGTTTCCTTGATAGGGGGCGATACCTCCTCATCTCCCGACAGGCTCATAATTAACATCGCTCTGTGGGGAAGAGTAAAGAAAAGCGAGGTACTCACCAGGTCGGGAGCAGGTGTGGGCGACAGCATCTTTGTCAGCGGGAAGCTGGGCAGCTCAGCCATGGGCTTGAAGCTGCTGGAGAGAGGGTATCGTCTTCAGGGAGAAAAGCTCTCCTTTCCCTCCGGGAAGAGCAAGCCGACAGAGGAGCCTCACATCCGAGAGTGCCTCACTACTCACCTCTCGCCGGAGCCGAGGGTGGAGCTGGGAAGAACCATAGCCTCCCACCGCCTGGCAAGCTCAATGATCGATATCAGCGATGGTCTCTCTCGCGACCTCATCAACATCTGTCGGGAAAGCCGCACGGGGGCTCAGCTTTTCAAACACCGCATCCCCGTATCCGAATCTGTCCCCCATCTGGCTGCCGAATCGGGAGAGGACCCCTACCACCTTGCCCTCCACGGAGGGGAAGATTACGAGCTTTTGTTCACCCTCCCCTCCAACAGGTTAAGCAAGATGGAGAAGCTCATTGAGAAAGGATTGCCTACTCCCGTAACCATGATTGGCTCTATAACCCAACAGGAACAGGGAATCACTATCGTTGACCAGCAAGGAAACCGCCAGCCCCTCCTGTCAGGCGGATACGAGCACTTCGTTCCCCGCAACATATAGCAGAGCCCGGCATTGTGAAACATTATGCTTAGGGGTGGAAGTAAAAAGATACTGAAGACCCTTCTGGGATTGAACGACACCGTGCACAGAACTGCGCTCGCCTTTGCCCTGGGAATCTTCATCGGCTTAAGCCCACTGCTCGGTCTTCAAACCCTGCTGGCGCTGTTCATCGCTTTCGCTTTCAAGCTGAACCGCGCAGCTATTCTCGTAGGTACTCTGGTGAACAACCCCTGGACCATCCCCCTCATTTATCCCGCCGAGTTCCTTCTGGGAGCCTCCCTGCTGGGCTCAGCAAGACAAACGCTCTCCGGGTTGAGATGGGGCTCATTTTTCTCCCTCTCGGCTTTTGAGCAGATAAAGAGCATTCTGTTGCCCCTTTTTGTCGGCTACATCCCGTTGGGGATAGGAATCGCCATCGGGGTTTACTTTATAACCTTTCGCCTTATATTTTCTTATCGCCAGAGGGCATCTCTGCCAGAGTCTTCCACTCCGCATCCCGGCGGAGGCTCACCCTGATACATAGAGAGGAATGAGGAGAGAATGAGCGATGTTTAGCTTCCGGATTACACACTCCGACCAGCGCAGCCGCGCCCGACTGGGGGAGATAGCCACCCCCCATGGGGTGGTGCAGACACCTGTGTTCATGCCCGTTGGAACCCAGGCGACAGTAAAATCCATGACCATGAAGGAGTTAGAGGAGCTGGGGGTAGAAATCATCCTCAGCAATACCTACCACCTTTATCTGCAGCCCGGTCATAAGATAATCGAGAAGATAGGTGGTCTGCATCAGTTCGCCTGCTGGAACAAACCCATACTCACCGACAGCGGCGGGTTCCAGATATTCAGCTTAGGAACACTGCAGAAGGTGAAGGAAGAGGGCATTTACTTCACCTCTCATCTTGATGGGAGCAAGCACTTCCTCTCCCCGGAGATGGTCATCGATATTCAGAAATCTCTGGGAGCCGACATGATAACCACCCTCGACCAGTGCATCCCTTACCCTGCTTCCTATGAATACGCCAGAGAGGCAATGGAGATAACCCTGCAGTGGGCAAAACGGAGCCGGGCTCATTTCGGAGAGAAGACCCAGGCTCTGTTTGGCATTGTCCAGGGGAGCACATATCCTGAACTGCGAGAGGAGTCTCTGTCTCGCCTGATGGAGCTTGATTTCGAAGGAATAGCCATTGGAGGGCTCAGCGTAGGAGAGCCCAAAGACCTGATGTACGAGCTATTGGAGCTCATGGAACCCCTCCTTACTTCGGATAAGCCCCGCTACCTCATGGGATTGGGCACCCCCGAAGACCTCTTCGATGCGGTGGCCCTCGGCTACGATATGTTCGACTGCGTTATGCCCACCCGCAATGCCCGCAACGGATGCCTGTTCACCCGTAAAGGGAAGCTAATGATAAAAAATGCCCGTTATGCCGATGACCCGCGTCCGATAGACCAGGAGTGCACCTGCTATACCTGCCGCCATTTCTCCCGCGCTTATCTTCGCCACATTTTCATAGCCAAGGAGATCCTCTCCGCTATTCTTAACACCCACCATAATCTCCATTTTTATCTTGACATTATGAGAAAAATAAGGCAATCTATTAAAGATGAAACACTGGTGGAGTTGAAAAAGTCGTTTTTCAGCTCCTCTGAAGAAGATTAAAGGAGATAAAAAGATTGCTCCGGTCTCGGAGTTAAATTTTTTATATAAGAAAAAGCAAAAACGATACGTTTCAGGAGGATCACATTTTATGAGCTTAAGCCTCTTTATGATGGCTCAGCCCCAAGGCGGTGCAGGATGGATGGGGCTCCTTCCCCTTATCATTATCTTCGTCATCTTCTACTTTCTCATGATAAGCCCCATGCGGCGTCGGCAGAAGCGGCTCCAGATGTTGATAGGTAACCTCAAAACCGGTGATAAGATAATTACCACTGGCGGAATATACGGCACCGTCGTCGGCGTGAGCGAAGACCGCATCCAGCTGAGAATAACAGAACGGGTTAATATCGACTTAGCTAAAAATGCCGTAGCAGGTTTGCAGCCGGAGCGAAGGTAATCCCCTTCTGCTTCCTGTCAGCTCACCCTTATCCGGCAAGCTAAAAATAGGGCGAAACGTTGGGTTTTGCCCGGCCAAAGAGAACAACTGATGAGAGATAAATACACAATCAACAGAGGCACGATATTGTCCACTATAATGTCCAACCAAATGATAAAGTCTTACGTGGAGCAATCGGATAAGTACCTCGAGGCGGCAGGTTATACCGAGCATGGTCTGAGGCATGCGGAGTTTACCGCTCAGATGTCGGGGGAAATCATCACCTGCCTCGGCTCACCCCTTAGAGATGCTGAGTTGGCTGCCATAGCCGGCTTCCTCCACGATATTGGAAACTTCATGGGGAGAGAGAGTCACGGGGTAGCCGGAGCTCTGCTGGTGCAGCCCATATTGCTCTCCCTGGGCATGTCCCCCATAGAAGTTGCCTGTGTCATGGGAGCCATCGCCAACCACGAGGAAGAAAAGCTCACTCCAGCCGACTCCATCTCGGCTGCGGTGGTCATTGCCGATAAAGCCGATGTCCACCGCTCGCGGGTGCGCAGCACTAAATTCATCGATTTTGATGTTCATGACCGGGTGAACCATGCCGCCACCGACTCCAAATTGAGTGTCAACCCCGAGGAAAAAACCATAATCCTCAGCCTGAGCATCGATACCGAAATTTCACCGGTGATGGAATACTTTGAGATATTCCTCTCCCGAATGGTGATTTGCCAGAAGGCAGCCAATGTGCTGGGATGTAAATTTCAGTTGATAATCAACAATACCCGTTTAGTCTAAAAAGGATAGGCTATGCCAAAGAAGATAATCTGGAGGATGGTGCTGATTTTCGCCATCGTCGGGCTCACCGTATTCCTGATATACCCCCCCAGGGAGAAAATAAAGCTGGGACTCGACCTTAAAGGAGGGAGTCATCTTGTCCTCCAGGTCAATACCGAAGATGCCCTGGAGAACGAGGCGGACCAGGCCCGGGAGTGGCTGGTAGACTCTCTCATCGACGAGTCAATACCCTTTACCGAGGTGGTGAGAAAAGAGGACCGCACCTTGGAAATCATCGCCGAGGCGCCCCAGGAAGAGCCGATAAAAGAGGTGCTGAAAGACAGAATGCCTTCCTGGGACTACACCCTTTACCGACAGAGACCAAACCGCTGGGTTCTCAGTTTCAAAGAAGCCGCCATCAGGAATATTGAGGAGCAAACCGTGCGACAGGCTTTGAATACCCTGCGCAATCGGGTGGATGAATTCGGGGTGGAAGAGCCTACCATCCAGCGGCAAGGTCTGGGAGGCAATCGCATCGTCCTCGAGCTCCCCGGTCTGGACGACCCCGAAAGGGTCAAGGAGAAAATCAAAACCATAGCTCAACTGGAATGGAAAGAAGTGGTCTCCGGTCCTTACCCTTCCCGAGAGGAAGCCTTGAAACAGCTTCAGAGCACCTTACCAGATGGTACCGTGCTACTCCCCGTGGTGGGACAAAACCAGTTTGGCGAAGGGTCCACCCCTTACATTCTGGTGAGAAAGGCAGCCGTGGTCACTGGCAAAGACCTTAAAAATGCCTATCGAAGCACTGACGAGAACAACCTCCCGGCAGTCTCCTTCTCTCTCAATGCCGAAGGGTCGCGCATATTCAGCCGTTACACTGCCGAGCATATTGGTGATTTGTTAGCTATTGTCCTGGATGATAAGGTGCACTCATATCCAGTGATCCGCACTCGCATACCCGGCGATGGGCAGATAACCGGCAGCTTCACCGTCCAGGAAGCCGAAGATTTAGCCCTGCTGCTGAGATCGGGGGCTCTGCCGGCTTCCATGACCTACCTTGAAGAGCGGAGCGTAGGTCCCTCGCTCGGCAGGGATTCCATCAGACTGGGCGTCTATGCGGCGGTCATCGGACTGCTTCTGGTCATTCTTTTTATGCTGATTTATTACAAGACATCAGGCGTGAATGCGGTGGTGGCACTGGTGCTCAATATAATTATCGTTCTGGGGGTCTTAGCCTATTTCAGAGCGACCCTGACTCTGCCGGGGATTGCCGGCTTTATCCTGACCATAGGAATGGCGGTGGACGCCAATGTGCTGATATTTGAGCGTATTCGGGAGGAGCTGCGAGAGGGAAAGAGCGTGAGGACGTCAGTAAGCTCGGGATTCCGTAAGGCGTGGCGCACCATTCTGGACGCTAACCTCACCACCCTCATTGCCGCTCTCTTCCTCTTCGAATTTGGCACCGGTCCGGTGAAAGGTTTTGCCGTGACCCTCAGTGTGGGGGTGCTGGCGAGCATGTTTACCGCGGTTTTCGTCTCCAGAACAATCTTTGAAGCGCTCATCTTCCGCCGCGGTCCGCGGGTAGAAAAGCTAAGCATATAAGCTATTATGAGATTATTTCGTGATACCAATATAGACTTCCTGGGAAAGAGGTATATCTTTCTCGGCCTGTCGGGGCTGTTGATCCTTATCGGTATAACCTTCATCATTATGAAAGGTGGGCTTAACTACGGGATTGACTTCGCCGGGGGGACTATGATCCGCATCATCTTCCAGACCCCACCAGCAGTAGACACCATCAGAAATGGGCTGGAGAAGCTCAATCTGGGGGATACCGAACTTCAGACTTTTGGAGACCAAAGAGAGGTATTAATCAGAGTAGAGAGGATTACTCCCCGCGAAGAGGAAAAGAGTACAACCCCGGGACAATCGGAAAAAACCCTGGAGGAAATAGCTTCGGAGACGGTCATCAACTCCTTCCGCAGCTCTACCGAACAGGAAGCCCTTAATAATGGGCTAATCGACCTCAACAACACCGGCAAAGAGGTAATCCGCCAGGTTCTTGAAGAAAAGTCAGCCTCGTCTTCCGCACCCGAGGAGATCGCTCGCCAGATCGTCGAGCTGCGAGACGAAAACAGGGGCTTGCTGAGCGGCTTCGAACAACTCTCTTCAATTCCCGGAATGAGCCAGGAGATAATGAATACCCTGAAGGGGAACTTCTTCCTGGGGAGCTTTCATGTGGCTCAGGTGGAGATGGTAGGACCCAAGGTCGGAGCCGACCTCAGACGAAAGGCAATGGCTGCTATCACTTTGGCTCTTGTGGGAATCCTCCTTTACATCACCATTCGCTTCCAGTTCCGCTACGCTATAGCGGCTATTGTCGCTCTGGTGCACGATGTCACTATCACCACATCTCTTTTCGCCATGTCGGGAAGGGAGTTCAATCTGCCCATCGTGGCTGCGCTGCTGACCATTGTCGGTTACTCTCTGAACGATACCATTGTGGTCTTCGACAGAGTAAGAGACAATATGAAGTTCATGAGAAGAGAGAGCTTGGAAAAAGTCATTAACAAGAGCATCAATCAGACCCTTGGCCGCACTATATTGACATCCACCACTACCCTGATTGTGGTCTTATGCCTTTATTTCCTTGGAGGAGCGGTAATTAATAGCTTCGCCTATGTAATGCTGGTGGGGGTCATAGTGGGTACCTATTCATCCATGTATATTGCCAGTCCGGTGCTGGTGGTCTGGCATCAAATTTCCCCGGCGAAAAGGAAGCGATAATCTTTTTGGATATTAACATCATCCACCCATTCTCTTTGCACAGTGGCACTTAAAATAATCGGCTATATTTTCTTTTACCTTTTTCTTCTGGGTGGACTGGTATCCATCATTTTCGCCCTGCCGGGCACAGCTATCATCGCCGGAATAGCCTTTATCTTTGCTCTTCTGACCCATTTTGATAAGCTCGGTCTGAACCCTCTGCTTATCGTAGCTCTTATAGCTGTGGTAGCCGAACTGCTGGAGTTCTTTGCCGGGGCAATCGGAGCATCCAAATTTGGGGCTACTCGCTTAGGGATGCTCGGGGCGGTGCTTGGTGGAATATCAGGTGCCATCCTGCTGGCTCCCCTCTTCTTTGGTTTGGGAGCCCTGCTGGGAGCTGTGGTCGGCGCCTTTAGCGGGGCTTTCTTGCTGGAATACCTCTCGGGAAAGAAGCCCCTTGCAGCTCTCCAGGCAGGGGTGGGCTCTCTGCTGGGGAGGGTGGCTGCGATAGTGATAAAGTCCCTGCTGGGGGTCATCCAGATTGGCATCATCACCTACTCCCTTATTGCCTGAGCCCGCAACATCCCTTAAAACAGGGAGTTACCGCAGAATTCCTTCCATTATCTGCTTTCATATCCTCCGCTTTTAGATTGACTTTTATCGTATTTGATGGTATAAAAAATAAAAAGGTATGATGATGTTGTCCTGGGGATTGAGTATATGTATGTTGATGCAGCAGCCCCTTGCTTTCAGGGGGAGCGTGGTAGATTTGATAAAAACTGCCAGTCCCCTGGTGAAAGGGGTGCTTCTTATTTTGTTATTTTTCTCCGTTGTCTCCTGGACCATTATGGCAGACAAATACCGGCTCATCAAAAGAGCCAAGCGTCATAGCAAGGATTTCTTGCGCATCTTTCGCAAGAGCGGGAAATTCTCAGAGGTCAACGCCGTCTGTCAGCATTTGAAACACAGCCCACTGGTGGGGCTGTTCTTAGCCGCCTTTAACGAGCTGAACTACCAGCTTAGAACAAGCTATCTGAAAGCAAACCCCGAGCGAGTAGAATCATCGGTGAAAACGAAGATGTCAGTCTATAATCTGGATAGCATTAATCGCGCTCTGCAGCGAGCCTCCATGGTAGAGGTGAACAAGTTAGAACGAAGCCTCAATTTTTTAGCTACCACCGCCAGCGTCTCCCCCTTCATAGGGCTTTTCGGTACCGTCATGGGCATCGTCAGCGCCTTTCAGGCCATCGGGCTCAGAGGGACCGCCAACCTGGCCATGGTTGCCCCGGGAATATCGGAGGCTCTGGTGGCTACCGCGGCAGGATTGCTGGCCGCCATACCTGCAGTCATTGGCTACAACCACTTCCTCAATAAGATAAAAATCCTGGCATCGGAGATGGACGATTTCTCCTCCGAATTTATCAGTATAACCGAGAGAAACTTTACCTGAGACCACCATGGAACTTCACGAAAAAGAGAGAAGAACAACCGGCTCCTTGAGCCAGATGAATGTGATACCGCTGGTAGATGTGGTGCTGGTGCTATTGATTATCTTTATGATCACCGCCCCTTTTATGTATCATGGGATAGATGTGAACTTGCCCGAAACCGTCTCGGGAAAGGATACCTCTGCCAAGCGGTTCGTCATCAGCATCAGAGCAGACCGACGCATCTATATAAATAAGGACCCGGTGCATATAAACCTGCTGGACGACCGTCTGTCCAAAATCGCTCTACTCGGTCCCAACCTGCCGGTATTCCTGCGGGCAGATAAGGATGTCCCTTATGGGTTTGTGCTCCTCATAATGGACAAGGTGAGGGGGGCAGGGATTGAGCAGGTTATGATGGTCACCACCCCCTTGCCCGAAACTACCCAGGGAAGATAGCTCTGTGGATATAAATCAGCTTCTCGAAAAGAGAAAACAGCAGCTAAGCAGCTCGCTCCCTATGTTCGTTCTGTCCCTTATTCTCCATGGGGTTATCATTATCTCCATCGCGCTGCTGCCTTCGTTTTCTTCGCCCCGCTACTCGTTTCCCAAATTTATAAGCGCCAATCTGGTTGAGTTCCCCTCTCTGCCTGGCTTAGGAGTAGGAGGCCCCGGAGGTGGGGGTGGTGGAGGCGGAGAAGGAGGTCTGCCCCAGAGTGAGCCATCAGGAGAGGAGCCCGAAGTGAAAGCCTCCCCTCCTGAGGTTAAGGAGGAGAAGAAACCGGAGCTCACCTTTTCCCATAAAGATGCTGAAGCACCCGTTCCCAAGCCGGAGGCAAAGCCCGAGAAGCAAGCCCCTAAGCCGGTTCCCCAGACAGGAATAAAGGATAGGACCGCCAGCCAGAAGAGCGTGAGAACGGGAGCAACAGGCGAAGGCAATGTAGGAGCTATCGGCGGACGCATCGGAGGGGGCTCAGGCCTCGGTGGTGGAGGTGGCGGCGGCGATCTGGGAGACCTGGACTTCATCAGCCTGGAGTTAGCCTGGTATCAGGCAAACCTCACCAATATCCTCCAGGGCAACTGGTCGACTTCGGTAGCCGGTCCTGCTGCCGAGGGGCAGGTCGTGGTGGTGAACTTCACCATCTTGAAGGATGGCACTATAACCAATGTGGCGATTGTCCAAGGCACGGGCAATTTTGCCCTCGACCAGGCGGTTCTTCGGGCGGTGCTGCGTTCCAGCCCGCTCCCACCATTACCCTGGGAGATAAAGAAAGATCGCCTGATAGCTCAGTATGAATTTGTCTATTAAAGAACTTCACCGGAAGGAAGCAACATGAGGATGAAACCTGTTTTAATAGCTGCCTTTGCGCTATTCTGCTGGACCACCCTTTTTTACTCCCAGCAACAGATTCCCGACATTAGAGGAAAAATATATGGCAAGGGGGGCGTGAGAATCAAACTTGCCCTTCCCGATTTCCGCCCCAAGGAGAGCTCAGAAACCACTATCTCGGCTGCCCAGAAGTTCCACCAGGTTCTCTGGGATGACCTGCAATTCTCCGGCATCTTTCAGATGGTCCAAAGAGAATATTACAGCCTTATCTCTCCCTTCGACGAAAACAGGTTAAACTTTGAGGATTGGGCTTCCATAGGGTCCGAAGCACTGCTGGTGGGGAATGTCAGCTCTCAGGAGGAGAAGCTCGTAGTGGAGGCAAGGCTCTTCGATGTAAAAACCGGTCAGCAGATGATTGGGAAGAGATATCGCTCCGATGCTGACCAGCACCGTCTCATAGCCCACACTCTGGCTGACGAGATAGTCCGCACCTATACCGGTCAGAAGGGGGTGGCCACCACCCAGATTGTGTTTGTCTCCGACAGGGAAGGCTCAAAAGAAGTATATCTCATGGATTATGACGGAGACAGCCAGCGCCGTATCACCTACTTTCAGTCGATAAACCTCTTCCCGGCTATCTCTCCGGATGGGGAGGCGATAGCTTTTACTTCTTACCTTGAAGAGAATCCGGACCTCTACCTTTTGCGTCGTCATGGGGGGAATATCGTCCGCCTGGTGGCTGATCTGGGGATGAGCACCACCCCTGATTGGTCCCCTGACGGGAAAAAGCTCCTGTTCACCTCCAGTCGTGACGGAAATGCCGAAATCTACATGGTAAAAGCCGATGGGAGCGATGTGACTCGCCTCACCCGCAACCACACCATCGACACCTCACCCTGCTGGTCACCTACCAGCAGGCAGATAGCCTTCACCTCCGACCGAAGCGGCTCTCCACAAATCTACATCATGGATGCCGAGGGGACCAACATCACCCGATTGACCCGCCAGGGCAACTACAACGATACTGCATCCTGGTCTCCCAACGGTCTGGAGATTGCCTATGCTTCCCGCGTGGGTGGTATCTTTGACATTTTCGTCATCAACCTCACCAACGAAGAGGTAAGACGGTTAACCATTGACAGCGGCAGCAACGAGAATCCCAGCTGGTCGCCCGATGGACGTCACATAGTCTTCTCCTCCAACCGCAGTGGCAGCTACCAAATTTATACCATGTACCCCGATGGCTCTGACCAGAAACGGCTGACCACCAGGGGTAACAATACCTCACCCCGCTGGTCGCGCTGGACAAAATAGGATCAAAAAATTAGGTAAAAACAAATAAAAGGATAAAGCTACACCAAAAGGAGGTTCCCATGACTTGGCAGAAAAAGGAATCTTTAATTTTAGTGAGTTTTTTGCTCATTCTAATGCTGGCTTTCTCTTTCTCCTGCGCCCGGAAGGCGAAGCCGGTCAGAACCGCTGCCGAGGAGCCAGCTGAGGTCACCCCACCCGAGGAAGTAACCGAGGAGGTGAAGAAGCCAGCCACCGCCGAGGAGTGGGAAGCTGGCAAAGTGGAAAAGGCTGAGCTCACAGTAAATGATTACAATGTTATGGGTGTGCTCAAGGACGTACACTTTGACTTTGATAAGTACAACATTAAATCGCAAGAGGCTACAATCCTGGAAGAAAACTCCCGTTGGCTGCTGGCTAATCCGACAGTAATAGTTCTCATCGAGGGGCATTGCGATGAGAGAGGCACCAACCAATATAATCTCGCCTTAGGAGAACGAAGGTCCCAAAGCGCCAAAGCCTACCTCATCGCCCTGGGAGTCAGCCCCGAGCGGTTCAAGACCATTAGCTATGGCGAGGAGATGCCCGTCGACCCCGGTCACAACGAGATCGCCTGGGCAAAAAACCGTAGAGCTCACTTTCTGATAATCTCAAAGTAAGCTCTGGTCTGTAGAACCTATCTGAGAGGAGGTAAGCTATATTGCGAAAAGACACACTGTTTATCGCCCTCTTTCTTATCGCTATTCTTACGGGTGGATGCGCCAGCAACAAGGAACTCCTCCTTGTGCAGGAGGACATCGACGACATTAAAGCCCAGGTGGCAGAGTTGGAGCGGAAAGACACCGCCGTAGAAAGGGAGCTGGAGGGGCTCGATTACGAGTTAACCGAACAGATAAATGCTATCAAGCGGAGCCAGGCGGATACTCTGGTCAAAATAGACACGCTGACCACCGAGTTCCAGATCCTGAACGAGAAGCTTGACGATACCAACTTTCGCATCTCCTCCCTCTCGCAGCAGGTGGCTGGATTGCAGCTCAGCCGTCCCCCTCTTCCCCGATATACAGAACAGCAGGCGGGACAACCTCCGGAGACCACCGAAGCTCCTCAAACCTCTGAGGAAACTCCCTCTACCCCCCAATCCATTTACAATACCGCCTATGCCGATTATCTAAGGGGAGACTACGACCTGGCTATAAACGGTTTCCAGGAATTTCTCCGACTCTTTGCCGATTCCGAGTTGGCTGATAACGCTCGGTACTGGATTGGTGAATGTTATTACAGCCAGGGGAAGTTCATGCAGGCGGTGAAGGAGTTTGACAAGGTAATTATCAATTTCCCGCAGGCGGATAAGCTTCCAGCCGCTCACCTGAAAAAAGCTCTTTCCTACTTTGAGCTGAATCAGATAGGTCAGGCGGTAATCCAGCTGCAGCAGCTTATCAAGGAATTCCCCGCCTCCAACGAAGCCCGCATAGCACGCGAAAAGTTAGAGAGCCTGGGGCTTAGCCCTCCGCCCCAGGAAAGTCAACCCTAAAAAGAGACGGTGGGATAAATGGCGAGAAACTTTAACAGCGTTAATAAAGTGATACTGTTAGGCAGATTGGGAAAGGACCCTGAGCTGAAATATATCCCCAGTGGTGCTCCAGTGGCTAACTTTAGTATCGCTACCGATGAGGTATGGATTGATAGAAACAACGAAAAGCAAAAACGCACCGAATGGCACCGGATCGTCGCCTGGGGAAAGCAGGCGGAATTCTGTGGTGAGTATCTGTCAAAAGGGAGACTACTCTATGTAGAGGGGAGGCTTCGCAGCCGCACCTGGGAAGACCGCAATGGCAATCAGCGAACAACCACTGAAGTCAATGCTACTGACATAGTGCTTCTTGGCCGTCGCCCTGAGGAAGTTCCCGAGGAAGCCCAACCGCAAACCTCTGAAGAGGGAGAGATAACCGACGAGGATATTCCTTTTTAAATACTTACCTTGATGAGTTGAAAGGTACACACTCTTTCCAGAAAGGATTTATATTCTCAACAAGAGGCGAACTCTTTTGTTCACCGTTAACGAGCTGGTATGAAGGTTTAACTGGCTTTATCTTTCTGCTTCAATAGATTCAACAATCGCAGCCCATATATTACCTGCAATGCCTGAAGGGAGTTTTCCCTCCCCATCAAGAATATAATTTCCTCTAAATTCCTGTTTCCGTCAATCTTGGTGACTATAAGGTCGACCATCTCATTGTAAGAGAGGAGTCTATACCCGGTTATAAAATTGTCATTCAGCTCAAATACAACCGAGGAATCTCCCACTGTCCTTTCAAACCATTGTCTATCTTTTATATAGAAAACACCATTGAATATCAACTGGATCGCATTAATGGGGAGCTTAGGCAGCTTCTTGGGGAGCTTTCCTCTGTATATCCTATAGGAGCCTTCCTTCCACTGAAAGGTGCTGAGGAGGACCCCGGCAATCTGTCGCTTGGCTCCTAACAGGAGCTCAGTTTTTTCAATATAGCCGAGCCTCAGCAACACATTTGCTAAAGTGTTGCTATTGTCAACCATCTTCTGGGCTGCCCTGAGCTGTTTCTTCGTCAGCTTTCCCTGGCTTATGAGAAGCTTTCCCAGGCGAAACCTCTCCTCATTTGAATGAGCAAAGATTATCCTCCCATTCTGAAAATAGATAGCTTTCTTGACCCTATCCTGGGCTAATACCAACTCACCTGTGAACCTTTTTTCTATAAGGTAGAGGAGGAGATGGGGAAAAAGATAATTGTCAAACTGACCCCTTTCAATAAACTCTGGCATTACAGTCTCATCCCCGACCGAGGGGGAGGGAACTCCCATAGAGATTTTCCTACCCCGAAAAGTGAGACTTAATCTTTTCTGTTGGAGAAAAAATTATTCCTTATAAATCTCAAAGGCAAGTAGAAGAAACCCGAGCAGAGTATAAGCCGGATTCTGTTCCCCTGTAAGGAGTAATGGCCATTTGTCTATAGGTGTCAATTGCTCAACACCTTTTGCGACCTACCCGGAAACATCGTGCGGGCCACACTATAGCGTTTCCCTATTTGGTCTTGCTCCGTGCGGGGTTTGCCATGCCTCCAGCATCACTGCTGGAGCGGTGAGCTCTTACCTCGCCTTTTCACCCTTACCCTGAGAACCATCTCAGGGCGGTATATTTTCTGTGGCACTTTCCTTGGGGTCACCCCCACTGGGTATTACCCAGCACACTGCCCTATGGAGTCCGGACTTTCCTCTGATGCCTCAGGGGCATCAGCGACCATCTGCTCTACTCGGGCTCATTTATAATTATAAATCAATTTCCCCTGGTTGGCAAGTAGAAGTCTATTTATATTCTCCCCCCTACTCTCTACACACCGCTTTCTGATTGCGGTCGAACCTTACCCTGCGGGGGAAGCAGACCGTAGCGTTTCATCTTCTTATAAAGATTGCTCCGAGGTGTGCCTATTTTTCTGGCAGTCTGCAGAATGTTCCAGTTGTTCTCCCTGAGCTTGGCCAGCAAAAATTCACGTTCGGAAGTGCCTTTAAATTCTTTAAGGGTTTTATAGCCACCAAAACTGCGTGGTGAGAACTCAGTTCCTTGCAGTATATTTTCAGGAAGCTCTTCCACACCTATCACCTCACCCGGAGACATGATGATCAATCTCTCCACGGTGTTCTGTAGCTCCCTGACATTACCGGGCCAGTCGTATTCTATAAACAGCTCCATCAGCTCCTCAGCAAATTTTTTCTCCTTAAAGTTATTGCTCCGACAGTAAGTCTTAATGAAATATTTAACCAGCAGGGGAATGTCCTCCTTCCGCTCTCTCAGCGGTGGGACATATATCGGTATCACATTAAGCCGGAAGTAAAGATCCTGGCGGAATAATCCCTTCTGAATTCGCTCCTCCAGATTCTGATTGGTGGCGGCGAGCACCCGCACATTCACTTTTATGGTCTTGGTAGAGCCTATCCGTTCCACCTCCCCCTCCTGGAGCACCCGCAGAACTTTCGACTGGGTCTTCAAGCTCATATCAGCCACCTCGTCCAGAAATATAGTTCCCCCATTCGCCTGCTCAAATTTTCCGATTTTCTTCTCAGTGGCTCCGGTAAAAGAGCCTTTCTCGTGCCCGAAAAGCTCGCTTTCGATTAACTCATCGGGAATTGCCGCGCAGTTGACCTGAACAAAGGAGGTCTGGTTCTGCCCACTAATGCGGTGGATCGCCCTGGCGATGAGTTCCTTGCCGGTGCCGCTCTCCCCGGTTATCAACACGGTGGCATTAGTGGGTGCCACCTTGCGGATGGTGTCCCATATCTCCTTCATGGCAGAGCTCTCCCCTACCATCTCATAGCGCTGCTCAAATCTGGACTTCAGCGCACTGTATTCCTCTTGAAGTCTCTTCTGCTCCAAAGCATTTTTTATCACCAGCAGGATTCTTTCACGCTCGAGAGGCTTCTCAATGAAGTTGAATGCCCCCAGTTTGGTAGCTTCCACTGCTGTGCTGATGGTCCCATGACCCGAAATAACCACCACTATAGGGGGAGTCGCCAGCTTCTCCTTCAACTCCTTGAGAACCTCCAGCCCATCCATCTTGGGCATCTTTATATCAAGCAACATTAGGTCGGGCTTATGGAGTTGGGTCAGGGTCAGCCCCTTCTTCCCCTCGTCAGCCAGCAGCACCTCATATCCTTCGTATTCGAGGATCATCCGGAGGGAGTCTCTTATCCCCTCCTCGTCATCTACTACCAGTATTTTTCCCTTTATCATCTTGCCAAAAAAGAAGGGGGCATTACACCCCCTTCGCTAATATATACTTTCTTTATTAGCCCTCGCTTCCTGTCATCCCACTGTGACAGCGACATATCTGGAGGTCATGTTCCCAAAGGAATCCACCGAACTGATGTAGAAGAGCACCACATCTCCTTGACTCAGAGCATCCCTCAGTAAGCTTCGATATTGGCGGACACTCTCCACAGCGACCTGATTGATCTCCCTGATAACATCACCACGGCTTATGCCGGCATCAGCAGCCGGGCTCAGGGGCTGCACCTGCACCACCAGCACCCCTTTCATATCTTCGGGGTACCCGTAGCGACGGGCTAAGCGGGAGGTCAGATTCTCTACCGAGATCCCTATCTTCCCTTCAATCTCCTCTCCCCCTTCCCTTTCAGCTTCAGCTTCCTGCAGTTCGGGACGCTCGGTTATAGTAGCTGTCAGCTCTTGCACCTTGCCCTGCCGTATGATCTTAAGCTTTACCTTCTTCCCCGGAGGAGTTTCCGCCACAATGTTATAGAGGGCGTTACGGGAGTCGACCTTCTTTCCATCGAATTCAGTAATAACATCTCCCTTCTGCAGACCAGCTTCCTTAGCCGGAGTCCCTTCCTGTACATCACCGACCAGGGTTCCCTCAGTTGATGGAAGCTTCATCATCTCTGCCAGCTCCGGTGTGAGCTCCTGAGGGGTGATACCCAGATAGCCGTAAGTAACCTTTCCCTTCATCAAGTCGGGTAGAATTTTCTTGGCCATGTTTATGGGAATGGCAAAGCCGAGATTTTCCCTCATGGCTACAATCAGTGTGTTTATCCCGATAACCTCACCTTTTAAATTGATAAGAGGTCCTCCGCTGTTGCCTTCATTGATAGCTGCATCAGTCTGCAAGTAATTAAAGAAAGCGACATTCTCCGCTCCCAGAGTCCTCCCCTTGGCGCTTATTACCCCTACGGTCGCTGTATGGTCCAGTGCCACCGGGTTGCCAATAGCCATTACCCACTCACCTACACGCACCTTATCCGAGTCCCCCAAAACAGCCGCCGGGAGGTCTTTTTCAGCATCTATCTTGATGAGGGCTATGTCCCGCAACTGGTCGCTACCGATAAGCTTAGCTTTGAATTCACTGTCGTCGGAGAGCTTGACCTTAACCTGGTCGGCATTTCTCACTACATGATGATTGGTCAGAATGTAGCCGTCTTTGCTGATAACAATGCCGGAACCTGCTACCTTTCGGGCAATATCCTCCCCCGGTCTCTGCCTGAAAAAGTCCGGACCAAAGAAGAACTCCTCCAGAGGAGTGGGGCGTCGACCCATCGACTCACCCTTAACCACAATCACACTGGTGATGTTAACCACTGCCGGGTTGACTTTATCAACTATATCGGCGAAGTTCAAAGGAGGATTTTCCTCCACCCCCTCTTGATAAACGGGAAGCCCCTCTTCTCTCTCCTTGAGAGCTAAGGAGGGGGTAGTCATCTCAAGCGAACCGGCAATAATCATGCCGATTAAAAAACAGACTACCCCCACCAGGGATGCTAATAAATATATTCTCCCTCTGTTCATCTTATGTTGCCCTCCTGTAAAGGTTTGATTATATTTTTCTGTTTAAAAAGTGCATTGCGAGTCATAATATTCCC
>CABWKN010000029.1 GCA_902505605.1 Candidatus Guanabacterium sedimentis | reverse complement strand
ATTTTAGCTTTCTTATATTAGAATAATGTAATTTTCTGCAGGCGGGATTTCTCAGGAGTGTGTGGGGATTACGGAAAGGGGTAATGGATAAAAACAAAGTAGATAACATATATAAGCTGCTTATATTCTTTACCCTTACGGTGCTGGTACTGACTGCTTTTATCACCGGCTCATTTTCCCGGGTCTCTTATTGGTATAACCTGAACCTTATGACCCAGTATTTCTCACTCCCTCTCTTTCTCTATACCATAATGATTTGCATTCACCTTCCCTATCGCTCGGTTCTCTGTTTTCTCAATCAACCCTATGTTCAGAGAAACGGATATTACCCTAAGGTAACGGTTATAATCCCTGCCTACAATGAGGGGAAGATGGTGGAAAAGGCTATTTGCTCTTGCCTCAATTCTAATTATCCTAAATCAAGGTTGCATATTATCTCTGTGGATGATGGCTCGGAGGATGACACCTGGCATTACATTCGACGCCAGCAGAAGGAACACCCCGACTTAGTCAAAGGTATCCGCTTGTCGCAAAATCGAGGGAAGCGCTGGGCACTGGCAGAAGGATTCAAGAGAGCATCGGGGAAGATTGTGGTCACCATGGATTCCGACAGCGTGATGGAGAGTGATGCTCTCTCAAACCTTGTTGCTCCTTTTATTGATAGGGAGATAGGAGCTACTACAGCTAAGGTAAAGGTATTAAACAAGAATGAAAATCTGTTAACCAGAATGATTGGCGTCCGCTATATTATGGCATTCGAATTCTACCGTGCTTCCCGTTCCACCTTCAAGACTGTGTTTTGCTGTTCGGGGGTTCTCTCTGCTTATCGTAAGGAGATTATTGATAAGATAATGGACCAGTGGCTCCATCAGAGGTTTATGGGACAGGTCTGCACCTACGGGGATGACCGTTCGCTTACCAATTTTATCCTGCGGAGTGGTTATTACACGGTCTACCAGAGGAATTCCATAGTTTACACCATGGTTCCTTCCACTCTGACTAAATTAGCCCGCATGCTGGTACGCTGGCATAAAAGCTTCATCAGGGAAAGCATTGTCTTTATCACCTTCATGTTCAGTAACTACCGAAGAAATAACCGCTTCCTCCCCATTTTTGACTTTACCATATCTACCGTATTAATACCCTTTCAGTTTTACATCATCATCTATTCCATAATTCATATTTTTATCGACCCTCTTTTGATACTGAGATTTTTAGCCATAATAACTATTATGGGCTCGGTGTATATGTCTTTTTATGTCAAGTTTGAAAAAAATACCGATTTCGTCTTCGGTTTGCTTTACTCCTTCCTGCATGTGTTCTTCCTTATGTGGACCGTGCCGTATGCGGTCATCACCTTTAAAAATAACTCCTGGCTCACAAGATAAGCAACACCAACAGTGGGGAAGAATTTAATCAATGGCGGATTATATTCAGGGGGGAAGTTTACCTTTTTCCCCAGAGGAGCTTATCCCTGAGGACGGCGAAGTAGTTTTTTTGGGGAGACTGGATGAGGTAGATTTTATTTTTGCCCCTTTTAATCACTACCCTGTCTTCCGGCTGCAGGGCTAACCCGACCTGTCCATCCAGGGTGAGGAAGACATCTTCATTTTGAGTTTTCAGAATTATTTCTACTTCCGCATTATCAGGTATGACAATAGCGCGATTGGAGAGACTGTGAGGGCAGATAGGGGTCAGCACCAGAGCATTCATATTTGGGAAGATTATTGGTCCCCCGGCGGCTAAGTTGTATGCAGTGGAGCCGGTAGGGGTGGAGATTATCAAGCCATCAGCTTTGAAGAGAGCCACAAATTGCCTATCAACGAGAACCTCAAGGTCGATGATGCGGGCTAAGGCGCTTTTGTTAATTACCACATCATTCAACACGGTGTGCCTGACTATCCTTTTTCCCTCCCGGTACAGAGTAGACGAAAGGGTGATGCGAGGGTCAAGGGAATAGTCATTCTTAAAGATTCTCTTCAAAGTGGGATAGAGCTCGGAAAGGCTAACCTCGGTGAGAAACCCAAGCCCTCCAAGGTTTACCCCCAGCAGGGGAATTTTCTCCTCCTTAATAAGCCGGGCAACGCTTAGCAGAGTCCCATCTCCTCCCAGCACAATGATCATGTCAACCTGCCCGGGGAGTTCTTCGTCGGCGGTCTGGGCGGCCGATGCACCAAAAAGTTGGGCAGTTTTGGGATTAAGCATCGCTTCAACACCCTGAGAAGAGAGCCAGTCGAACAGGTCCTTTACCATAGCTTTTACCCCTTCCTTATGGGGCTTAGCTACAATCCCTACCCTCTTTATTTCTTTTTGTTGGTCGTCCATGGGAAAAGCTCTCAGGACTCCGTTTCAGAAGAAAGGGGATAATTGGTGAGATAGATGAAGAATTCCTTATTCCCCTCCTGGCCCAGAATGGGTGATTCTATTATCCCGTTAACGAGCAAGTTCTGCCCACGGGCAAAGGCGGCTATCTCCTCAATGACCCTTTGGTGCTTATGCGAGTTCTTGACTACCCCCTTTTTACCTACCTCCCCCTTGCCCACCTCAAATTGGGGTTTTATAAGACAGAGCATCTCCCCTGGTCTGTTGAGCAGATGGAGCACTGCCGGAATAACCTTTTTTAATGAGATGAAGGAGACATCTATGGTTACCAGGTCGATTTTTTCGGGAATGATGTCCTCATTAATATAGCGCACATTTTGACGCTCTATGGGAACCACTCGCTGGTCGGTGCGGAGCTTCCAGGCCAGTTCCCCGTAGCCAACATCCAGGGCATAGACTCGCTTCGCTCCTCGCTGGAGCAGGCAGTCTGTGAATCCCCCGGTGGATGCACCCACATCGAGGGCGATTTTCTCTTCGACTTTTATAGAAAAATTTTTTAGGGCTTCCTCCAGCTTCTCACCCCCGCGGCTGACAAAAGGCGAGACTTTACCCTTGATGGTTATATCCGAAGCTTCGTCTATCATAGCCGAGGGTTTGTCAATCCGACTGCTGTTGACGAGCACGCTTCCCGCCATAATCAGCGCCTGGGCTTTCTCCCTGCTTTGTACCAGCTCCCTTTTCACCATCAATCGGTCCAATCTCTCCTTCGTCTTTACTTCCATTTAATTGGCTACCTTTTTTACCTTCAGCTGTTCTGCCAGAAGCTTTTTTATTTGCAGGTATATACTATTCTCATCCAAACCATATTTGCTCAATAAAAGGGTAGTATCCCCATGGGGGACGATTTCATCGGGAATACCGATGCGGTGAACCATTGCTCTGTTTAAACCCTTTTCTTCCAGAAGTTCCAGCACCGCGCTGCCAAAACCACCCTTCAAAGAGTTCTCCTCCACGGTGACCAACCGGGGGATGGTTGAGGCTAATCTCACGATGAGCTCCTCATCCAGCGGTTTGACAAATCGAGCATTGACCATAGTAGCCTCAATTCCATCCTCTGATAGTCTCTCTGCCGTCTGCACTGAGGGGTGAACCATCCTTCCGATAGCCAGAATAGCCACATCTTCTCCCTCCCTTAGCACCTCTGCTTTGCCGATGGGGAGGGTTTTAAGATTTCTGTCCAGCTTGACCCCAAGGCCTTTGGCTCGGGGATATCGCACCGCTACCGGGTGAGGCGTCTCAATAGCGGTTTTGAGCATGTGGCGGAGTTCGTTTTCGTCTTTAGGAGCCATAATAATAATATGAGGCATTGAGCGAAGGTAAGATAGGTCATAGAGCCCATGGTGGGTGGGACCATCGGAGCCGACGACCCCTGCTCGATCTAAGGCAATGCTTATAGGGAGGCCCATAAGGCAGATATCGTGTAATAGCTGGTCATAAGCTCTCTGGAGGAAAGTCGAATAGATGGCGGCCACGGGTTTTAAGCCCTGTGTGGCTAAGCCTGCGCAAAAGGTGATGCCATGCTGCTCGGCAATTCCGACATCAAATAAGCGGTGAGGAAATTCCTTGGCAAAGGCACTAAGCCCGGTGCCCTCCGGCATGGCAGCGGTTATACAAACAATCTTTTCATCCTTGCGCGCTAACTCTATCATAGTATCGGCAAACACCGAGGTGTAAGAAGGAGGTGAGCCCTCCTTCTCAATAAACTCACCGTTGTCGATGTCGAAAGGGGGAGAGCCGTGAAAGAGGGTGGGGTTGGCTTCTGCCGGACGATAGCCCTTTCCTTTTCTGGTCACCACATGAATCAAGCAGGGGTACTCCATTTGCTCAGCTTGCTCAAAGGTGCGGATCAGAGCGTCTATATTATGTCCCCTCACTGGACCGATGTAACGGAAGCCAAGCTCCTCAAAGAGCATTCCCGGGACAAACACCCTCCTGATAGACTCCTCAAGGGTTCGAGCGAACCGTATCATCTGCGAGCCAATCCTAGGTATAGCAGTCAAAATGGTCTCCACATCCCGCTTCAAGCGGTTGTAAGCCTGTCCATGGATGATCTGATTAAGATAGCCAGATACAGCTCCTACCGGGGGGGAAATGGACATCTCATTATCGTTGAGGATGACCATCAGCTTCCGTTTCAGGTATCCGGCTTGGTTAAGACCTTCAAAAGCCAGCCCTGCGGTTAAAGCCCCATCCCCTATGACTGCCACTACATTATAGTCATCATGGTTGTAATCTCTGGCGACTGCCATCCCCAAAGCGGCAGATATTGAGGTACTGCTGTGCCCGGTGTTGAAGTGGTCGTATTCGCTCTCTTCGCGCCGGGGGAATCCGCTGATTCCTCCATACCTGCGAAGGGTGTGAAAATCATCCTTCCTACCTGTGATAATCTTATGAGTGTAAGTTTGATGCCCAACATCCCAGATAACCTTATCGCGGGAGAAATCAAAGACATAGTGCAGCGCGATGGTGAGCTCCACCACTCCTAAATTGGAAGCCAAGTGGCCTCCACTTTTGGAGACTACCTTAATAATCAGATTTCTGACCTCCCTGGCTAACTGGGTAAGCTGTTTCGATGAGAGCCTTTTGAGATCAACAGGGGAATGAATACTTGAAAGGAGCTTTTCCATAATTCTAATATCTCCCTTCTCTCTTAATAAACCATATTTTCCTTATCATCTCACGCTTCGGAGACAATTTCCGGAACCTGGTCTCTCCTTTAAAGCCTCCTTTTGGTGATAAATTGCGCTATCTGGGGCAGCATTCCTCCCTTTCGGGGAAGAAGCTCGGCGGCAGCAACTGCCTCGTGAAGAAGCTCCTCCACTATATCTTTCGACTTTTTCATACCTACTACGGTGGGATAGGTGACTTTGCCCCGAACAGCATCCTTTCCGGTGGTCTTCCCGGTGAGCTTTTCGTCTCCTTCAACATCGAGGATATCGTCTACAATCTGGAATGCCAGCCCCATGTTTTTGCCATAGCGGGTTAGATGGAGCATCTCATCGGAAGAGGCATTAGCTACCAGCCCCCCAACACGCACACAGGCGGCGAGCAGGGCTCCGGTTTTAGCCGCATGGATATAGTTGAGAATCTCTACCCCTTCCTTATGGGGTTTAGCTACAATTCCTACCCTCTTTATTTCTTTTTGTTGGTCGTCCATGGGAAAAGCTTTCAAGAATCCGTTTCAGAAGAAAGGGGGCAATTGGTGAGATATATAAAGAATTCCTTATTTCCTTCCTGTCCCAGAATGGGTGATTCTATTACCGCG
>CABWKN010000028.1 GCA_902505605.1 Candidatus Guanabacterium sedimentis | reverse complement strand
TGCTGCTCTGTTAAAGATGAAAGGTGTACAAGTCAAAACCATCGAGGAGATTACCCAATTCCCACCTATTCTCGATGGCAGGGTTAAAACCCTCCACCCCCCCGGCTGAATGATAGCCGTGGCTCCTGCTTCGGCAATGAGGTCTATATTGTCCCGGAAGGGGAAGAAGGCATCGGAGGCCACCACGGTACCCTTAAGCGGGAGCTTGGCCTTAATAATGGCTACCTTGACGGCGTCCACCCGGCTGGTCTGCCCGCTGCCTATCCCCACCGTGTGGGAAGGGGTGGAGAAGACAATGGCATTGGATTTCACATGCTTCACCACCTTCCAGGCAAACCTGAGGGCTTCCATCTCCGGGGGAGTGGAGGAGCGTTTGGTCACTACCCTGATTTGATCGGGGTCTAGCAGGAGCTCATCCCTTTGCTGGAGGAGCAGCCCGCCGTCTATATGTCTGAACTCGCATAAGTAAGCTGCAGGAGAGGGTGTAAGGGGAAGGAGAAGAACTCTGAGGTTGCTTTTCTGGGCGAAGACCTCGAGGGCATCCTCATCAAAGTCTGGCGCCAGAACACCCTCAACAAAGGTGGAGGTGACTTCTCTGGCAGCGGTTTCATCGACCTTTCGGTTGAAGCAGATGATGCTGCCGAAGGCGGAAATAGGGTCGCATTCCCTCGCTTGCAGGTAGGCATCCACCGGGGTATCTGCCACCGCCACGCCGCAGGGGCTGTTGTGCTTTATGATGACCGCCACCGGCTCCTCAAACTCAATACATAGCCTCCGGGCGGACTCAAAATCCAGCAGGTTATTGAAGGATAAGCTCTTGCCCTGGAGCTGCTTGGCTTCGGTCAAAAATGGATGGTCTCCATTGAGCTGGCGGTAAAGGCTGGCTTTCTGGTGGGGGTTTTCACCATAGCGGAGCTCCTGAATCCTTGTAAAAGCTGGATAAAACAGAGCTGGAAAGAGAGGAGGGGAGGGGTTGACCGATAGCTTTTCTTCTTTGACCTCCACCCTGTCCAGGAAGTTGGTGATTACCAGGTTGTATTCGGCTACGAAGCGCATGGCCTTGCGCGTCAGGACGAGGCGAGTAGGGAAGTCGATACAGCCGTTATGCTGGTCGAGTTTCTCCAGTATCAGGGAGTAGTCCTCGGGCTTTACCACAACGGTTGTGTGGATGAAGTTCTTGGTGGCTGCCCTGATCAGAGCTTCCCCGCCGATATCCATATACTCCATGGCTTCGTTAAAATCTACCTCCTTGCTCCTTGTTGCCTCGGCAAAGGGATAGAGGTTGACCACCACCAGGTCAATAAGTGGGATGCGGTGAGTGGCTATTCCTTTCTGATGTGATGCCTTGCCGCGCAGGGCGAGGATTCCACCGTGAAGAAGGGGGTGGAGGGTTTTAACCCTGCCATCGAGAATAGGTGGGAATTGGGTAATCTCCTCGATGGTTTTGACTTGTACACCTTTCATCTTTAACAGAGCAGCAGTGCCGGCAGAGGCGATAATCTCCACTCCTCGCTGCTGCAAACTTCGGGCAAAATCCACTACCCCCTCTTTGTTAAAGATACTGATCAGAGCTCGATGGATTCTCTTCACCGATAAACTCCTCTGTTACCAGTTAACGGTTAAACCAAGAAAAAATAGATTGGAAAGATATTTCCATAGCTATTATAAGATAAGCCTCCCCTGTTGAGCTTGTCAACAAGATTTTTCACAGATTGAGGAGTTACTACGCTATATAAATTTGAAATTCTCTTCAAAATAAGAGAGGGTATCTCCTGATGAATACAGAAAGGAGGAGATACCCATGGAGCAAATATCACTCTCAGATATTATAACGGCAGCCTGGGAGGAAATCAAGGGGCATGTGCTCAAGGTATTGAAGGAGTTAAAGTCAGTGAAAGCCCTGAGGTTTTATGGGGCATTCCGTCAGAGGTGGAAGCAGAGCGAGCCGGCGATGGTCTCCATCCTGGAGAGATATTTCCCTGTGACCATTGCCTATTATGCCTGTCCTCAACAGTAGAGACAGCGGCTGAGGACCACCAATTTAGAGGAGAGCTTCTTCAGGAATCTGTGGAGATTTATGGGCAGATTCCCCGGCTTTCAGGACGAGGAGCATAGCTGCCGGGTGTTAGGGACTTATCTGTTAGGTGTAGAAAGATATAAAAAAGCACAGGAGATACTCCCTTATGCGCTTACGAAAAAATTTCAACACTCATCCTTCACAGAGCCGCCTATTTTTCTTTCTTGACAGCCTCTGCTTCCATCTGTTAATATGAGGGTTGTTTCCCAGAGGATGTTATGCGCCAAAAGGCATATGTTATTGCATTAGCTATTATCTTTGCCTTGGCATGCTCTTCCACTTTGTGGAGCCAGGGCTTCCTCAAACTCGGACCGCGGGCACTGGGGCTGGCGGGAGCCTATGTAGCCGCAGCTGACGATTCCACCGCCGTGTACTGGAACCCCGGAGGGGTGAGCTATTACCTGCGCAATGATATCACCTTAAGCGGAGGGCTACACCTGAATGATGAGGGTGAGTTTATCGACCAGGTGAACGAATTCCTCTCTTTAGATGTTTATCAGGGAGAAAGCTATCAGAGGGCTATCACCCTGTTGCACAGCTTAGCCCAGGAGGAGATCGACCTCAAGGGTCAGGGAAGCATGGGGCTTCTGGTTACGGGAAGTGCCTGGGGCTTCAGCATTCTGGAGACGGCTCACGCCCTTATTATGCCGAGAATAGACCTGGATAATATTGACCTTGACCCAGCCTCGGAGAACTTTCTGGTGAATAATCAGTCCTCTCTGAGGTTCGTAGGTTTGCGCACCCGGGAGTATATTCTCTCCCTGTCCTATCCCTTTCTGGTGGATAACCTCTTTGTGGGAATAAACCTGAAGTATATAAAGGGGCAGACCTATTTCCTCAGTAAAAATCTATTCACCGAGCTTCTTGGGCAAGAAGTTGAAGCCAGGGACCTGGTAAATGAAGCCCTGCAGCAGAACAGAATATCCGATTCAGCTTTCTCCATTGATTTAGGTGCTCTTTTGGAATTGGGCTCGTATGGACGGCTGGGAATAGTGGGGAGAAACCTGCGGAAGCCCACTTTTAAGTTAGCCGGCGGGGAGGAACTGAAGCTCGACACACAGTGGAGGGCTGGAGTAGCCATCTACCCCGTTCCCTCGCTGCTGATTTCCCTGGATATCGACCTGAAGGAAAACCGACTTGGCAAAGAAAACCCCCGAAGCCAGGAGTTAGCCTTCGGTCTGGAGAAGAGCTTTCTTAATTACTCGCTCTTTGTGAGAGGAGGGGGATGTGTAAACCTCAAGAGCGAGCACAAGAGGTTGGCTTATGCCGCCGGCTTCGGCTTTCGGGTTAATAAGGTCTTCATGAATTTAGCAGTCTTAACCCGCCCGGGATGGGACGAGGTGGGAGTAGCCGCCGAGATAGCCGTGAGATTTTAACACCATGTTTTTCATTAGCCGCTTCAGGATGAGGGATGCAAGAGGAAGGATGCTTACATGCTAAAAAAGAAGCATTATTTAATTTTAATCCTCGCTCTAATTGTTTCTCTGCTGTTTCTTTTTACCCCGGTTAATCGGGCTCATAATCAGGGTCAGCCTCAAAAAGGAAACCAGGGGGACATAGTCCAGCTGGAGAGGTCCCTTCGCTCCCCGAACCTTATACGCAGCCGATGGCTCCTGGAGGCTCTCGATGGGCTCCCCATGGGCGGGTCTCCCATGAGATTGAACTTATTTCTCCTGAGAAGGGGCTTAGCTTTTCGCCCTGTCAAAGATTACTATCTTTATAACAGGACTTATTCTTCTCCTCGTCTGCGAGACGGCAACAGGCTGAGAGAGAGACCTCCGCACTCTGACGAACCTCTCATCTCCCGCGATAACCGGGAGTTTCGCTCCCGTCCGGGGATGGATAAGCTGGGGCAGTTGAAATATGTCCCGGGGGTCATCGTGGTTAGATTCAGAGAGGGTCTTACCGTCAGGGAGGTGAGGAGGACAGCCAGGTCTCTGGGATGTCGTATTCTGCGGAGCTCGCGATTTTCCAATTTTGAGCTCATTGAAATACCAGAGACCATGACCGTCCCCCAGGCGGTAAAGCTCTATTCCAAACAGCCCGATGTGGTCTACGCAGAGCCTAACTATTATCGATACTCAACCTTCCGTCCCAGCGACCCCTATTATTCCTATCAATGGCACTTCCAGCAGATAGATATGGAGAATGCCTGGGATATTAACTTCGGGTCAGACCCCAGCGTCATTGTGGCGGTGATAGATAGTGGGGTTGCCTTTGAGAACTACAAGGTGTTCAAGCAAGCTCCCGACCTGGCAGGCACCCGCTTTGTCCCCGGATTTGATTTTGTGGACGATGACCATCACCCTAACGATGAGGGCGCCGGAGAGGGCTTCGGACACGGCACTTGGGTGACAGGGATTATTGCACAAACTACCAACAATGGGTTAGGGGTGTCAGGGATTGCCTTTAATGCCACCATTATGCCGCTCAGGATATTGGATGTCACCGGCTCGGGAACTTCCGCCGATGAGGCAGAGGCGATACGGTTTGCTACCCTGAATGGGGCTCGGGTGATAAACCTGAGCCTGGGCGGGGAGGAGGCATCCCAGGCAGAGCACGAAGCCGTCCGTTTCGCCTATCGCAATGGGGTGGTGTTGGTCGCCGCCGCGGGGAACGAGAGAGATGAGCCTGAGCCCCCTTCAGATGTCTGCTACCCTGCCCGCTATGAGGAAGTTCTGGCAGTGGGGGCTACCGATTACCTGAGGCAGCGCACCTATTACTCCAATGGGGGACCAGGCCTTGATGTGGTAGCTCCTGGGGGCGATATTACCGTCGACCAAAACGACGATGGCTATGCGGATGGGGTTCTTCAGCAGAGCTTTTTGGCTCCGGAATACGATAAGTTCTTTTACTTTTTCGCCTCAGGCACCTCGGGTGCCACACCCCATGTGGCGGGAATAATGGCTATGCTTATATCTCAATACGGGATTACCGACCCGGAGGTTATCTACGACGCCATCCGTTACACAGCCATAGACCAGGGGCCACCGGGAAGGGACGATGGATTTGGATGGGGTTTAGTCAACGCGCGGGATTTGCTTCTGGGGCTGGGGATTAACCGCTGAAAACTGGGTTAAAAAGCTGGTGAAAAAAGGATACCTGATTGTTTTAGCTATTATTTTTATGTTAGCTGTGGGCAGCCTCCTTCGGGGGCAGGATGAAGGGATAATCCGTGGGTTAATGATAGAAGGGAGATTGGGTTTTTTCCGTCCGGTGCAATTCGCTGACAGCTTCCGAGCAGTCTTTGATAGCGCAGGGGGGATGGTCATTGGTGCTGGGATTAGGGTGGAATTACCGAAGAATATATATGTTGAGGGAGCACTTGATTATTTCAACAAGGGTGGATATAGGGTCTATGTCTCGGGCACCAATGTAGTGAGGACTGATATTGATACTTCCATCTCCATTATCCCCTTTACCTTTACCGGTGGCTATCGCTTCAAGCTCAAGCCTTCTTTTATCCCCTATGTTGGAGGTGGATTTGGTCGCTACTATTTCAAGCAGAAAGACAGAGTAACTGAACTGAGAGGAGAAAGTTCCTATACAGCGCATAATGGATACCATCTGCTGGGTGGGGTTGAGTTCCGGGCTGACAGGCCGATAAGCTTCGTCGGGGAGCTAAAGTGGAACACCGTACCCAGTGCAATTGGCGAAGGGGGCGTCTCCAAATATTATGAGGAAGACAATATAGGGGGAATCAGCATTTCCTTTAAGGTTCTGTTCCGACTCAGATGAGATAATACTACCATACTTCTCTCTTCATCCTTTCCAGTTATTTCACAAAAACTCGCCCCGTAAATGAACGATTGACCCTCTCAGAAAATGTCCTCTTTGAGTAATCCAATTTATTGAATAGGCCGCAAGTTTTAAATTGACTTTCCCTGCTTATCTGTATATTATAATTAAAGATGAATAAATTAAATATACCTTATACAGAGGGTATCCCACTTCTACGGTGGAGAAGAGGCAGATAGAGAGGTTTTTCCTTTATGAAGTCGCTTAGTTGGCTAAGATATATAATAATAGGTTGTCTGGCTTCTTTTCTGATTTATCTCTATTTTAGCTACGAGTGGCGCGCTGATGAAACACCACCTCCATCATTCGACCTACAGGCTGGCACCTCGGTCACCATAGGCAACCAGATTGTCAGTAAAAACCTCACATTTCAATCGCAAAGAGCTATCGGCTACGAGACCGGAAGGACGGTATTTGAGGACTTCATCCTCAAGGTAGATAAAGGGGGTAAGCTATTCACCGTCTCGGGCGAGAGCGCGGAGGTGAAGCAGAGAGAGGAAATAGAACTTGTAGTGATGAGGGGAAGCATACGGTTGGAATCGAGCGATGGTCTGGTTCTGACCGGGGAAGGGCTCACCTATATTGCCGAGCAGAGCCTGGTAAGGAGCGATTCGCCGGTGAGCTTTTTTAGGGACAACATTCTGGGGGAAGCTCGCCAGTTGACCTACGAGCTGGAGGCGGACATCCTGAGTCTGAGGGGTGCAGTGAGAATCTCCATCTCCCCTTTAGAGGAGAGCAAGGAAGAGTTACCAATAACCATAGAAAGCAACTATCTGAGATATGACCGCCAAAAAGACTTTGTCTGGCTGAGGAATAATGTGTCCATAACCCGACATCCCGATTATGTGAAGACCAAGGAACTCATTGCCTTTTTAGACCCCGTTGATAATCAATTGAGCAAGATGGAGCTTTGGGGTGGAGTGTTGAGTCGCTTTGGAGCCACTGAGCCTGAGGAGGCAGCAGAGACCGAAGCTTCATCTTCCAAGGAAGAGACCAAAGGGGTGGGGTATCAGACAGCTTTTACCGGAGGGAAGACCCTATTTTGCCGGAGGATGAGGGTGCTCTTCCACCCTGAGGGCGAGAACCGCATAGATACCATCCTGGCTTATAAAAGTGCCCGGCTGGAGATTTACCCTTCCCATTCTTCATACCTTGCAATGGAGGAGGTCAGAACCGTTACTGCCAATCGATTTGAGTTCGGATTTGCTCCTGATGGCAGACAGATAGAGTCCTTCAATGCCTTTGAGGATGTCCATGCTCGCCTCTTTTTACCTCCCACGGTAGGTCCTTATTCGCCACCGAAGGATATCTACTGCGAGGAATTACATATGAAGCTGGACCCCCAGGGGCTGGAACTGGTCTCTGCTGAGTTTAAGGAGAATGTCCGCTATGTATCAGGTGAGATACAGATAGTCTGCGAGGAAGGGGACTACAATCCCGGCGAGGAGCTTATTACCCTCAGCGGCTCTCCGATGATTACCGAGGGTCAGGACAAAGTGACCGCCGAAGAGGTTACCCTGCGCCTTCAGGAAGATACCATGGTGGCCAAGGGGAAGGTGGTGACTCAGTTTTTCAGCCAGGGGTCAAAAGGGGGGAGCTTGGGCGGTGAGCTGTTCGCCTGGTCAAAAGGGGAAGGCCCGGTGGTCTTCAATTCTTCTACTATGGTCTTTGAGAAAAACAAAGGAATAATAACTTTCTCCGAGGGGGTTAAGGCCTTTCAGGGCACCAATATTGTGTGGGCTGATAAGATAATCATCCACCAGGAAGAGGGATTGCTGAAAGCCGAAGGGAGGGTAAAGAGCGTCCTTCCGCAGAAAGCGGCTTCCGAAGGGGAAGGTAAGCAATCTTCTTCTGAGGAATTATTGGAGATAACCTCGGCTGCCATGGTCTACCGTAAGCCGAGCGGTCCCATCCGCTACTTTAACGATGTTACCGCAAATAAGAACGGGCTTTCCATCAAGGCTGATAAACTTGACCTTATCCTCGATTCCAAGGGGCAGGAGTTGGTAGAGGGAATTGCTCAGGGAGGGGTCAAGGTCTATCAGGGGACAAAGGGAGCAGAAGGGGATAAGGGAGTCTTTGATTTCAAGGAAGAAAAGCTCACCTTAACGGGGAACGAGGTGCGTTTCGTCGAAGAGGGGGTGGTGAGCTACACGGGCAATATATTGACAATATTTTTAAAGAATGATAGAATGATTCTCAATGCCAGAAAAGACGAGCGAGTAGAGTCCATACACAAACCTCCCACAGAGAAAAAGTAGTAATTAAAGAAATGAGCTTCCTCAAAGCAGAAAGACTGTCAAAATCGTATCGCCAACGGAAGGTGGTAAACAATCTCAGTCTGGAGATCCACCGGGGTGAGGTGGTTGGCTTATTGGGTCCCAATGGGGCGGGGAAAACTACCACCTTTTATATAATGGTCGGATTGATCAAAGCTGACGGAGGCAGGATATTTTTAAATAGCGAGGAAATAACCTATTACCCTATGTATATGAGAGCGAGAAAGGGGATTGGCTATCTGCCGCAGGAACCCTCCATTTTCCGGAAGCTCACCGTTGAAGAGAACCTGTTAGCTATCCTGGAAACCCTGGGAATCCCACCAGCCGAGCAGCGGCAGCGAGCCGAGGCACTATTGGAGGAGCTGGGGGTGGCGCATCTGGCCAAGAGCAAAGCGTTTACCCTCTCGGGAGGTGAGAGGCGAAGAGTAGAGATTGCCCGTGCGCTGGTGACCTCGCCCAGCTTCATTCTTCTGGATGAACCCTTTACCGGCATCGACCCCAAAACCATTGCCGATATTCAGACTATCATCTGCGGGCTAAAAGAGAAAAGGATCGGCATTTTAGTGACTGACCATAATGTGAGAGAGACCTTACAGATTACCGACCGTGCATACATTATCAGCGATGGGAGGATACTTCGCGCCGGAACCCCTCAGACACTGGGCAGCGATGCCAAGGTGAGGGAGGTCTATCTGGGGGAGAAATTCAAATTAGATTAAAAGGGTGCTATGGAGTTAAAGCCAAAGCTGGTTCCTAAGCTCACGCAGCGTCTGGTTATGACCCCTTCGCTGCAGTTAGCCATCAAACTGCTGCAATTGCCGAGGTTAGAACTGGAGAATGTCCTTCGGCAGGAAGTAGAAAAGAACCCCCTGCTGGAGGAGATTTCCCAGGAGTTGACCTCTTCGGAGGAGAGCCCGCCGGAAGAGGATAGAGCGCAGGAAAGCAAGGAGAAGGAGGCTGAGATCGACCTTTCGGACCCCTTTGGCAGGGTCAACTTAGAGGATTTTTTCCAGGATTACCAAGAGTACGGCTCCATAAGACCTTACGATGATAGGCAGGAGCTCCCTTCCTTCGAGAACACCCTATCCAAGCCATCCACCCTTAGTGATTACCTCCTCTGGCAGCTAAGACTTTCTACCTCTTCCAAGAAGATTCTGGAGATAGGCAGTGCCATCGTCGGCAATATCGATGAGGATGGCTACCTGAGGGCCTCGGTGGAGGAGATAGCCCAGATGGGGGATTTCACCAGTGAGCAGGTTGAGGAAGCTTTGAGGCTTGTTCAGAGCCTTGACCCTGCGGGAATCGGTGCTCGTGATTTGAAGGAGTGCCTCTCCTTGCAGCTAAAATCTCTGGGACTGGAAGAGACATTGGCCGACCTGATTGTCAAGGAGCACCTCCAGTTGCTGCAGGGGAAACAGCTTAACAAGCTGGCAAAAATCCTCAATCGCTCACTTGAGGAAATCAAGAGGGAAGTGGAAACTATCAGGAGCCTGGAGCCCAAACCAGGTCGGAAATTTTCAACCGGAGATTCGCTCTATGTGGTCCCCGATGTCTTTGTAGTGAAGAGGGATGGGGAGTATGAGGTCATGCTCAACGAAGACGGGCTTCCCCAGCTGAGAATAAGCCCACTCTATCGGAGAATGCTGAGCCCCTCGGCGGGTGCTCCTCCTGAGGTGGTCGATTATATTCGCGGGAAGTTCCGTTCCGCTCTATGGCTGATAAAGAGCTATAACCAGAGGCAACGGACCATTTACAAAGTAGCCAAGAGCATAGTGGATAGTCAGACCGAATTCCTGGATAAGGGAGTCGATGCGCTGAAATCCATGGTGCTCAGTGATGTTGCAGAGGACATAGGGATGCATGAATCGACGGTCAGCCGGGTGGTGAACAACAAGTATATGCAAACCCCACAAGGGCTGTTTTTGATGAAATATTTCTTCCATAGCAAGCTTAACAACATCTTCGGGGAAGAGGTCTCCTCCATAAAGATCAAACAGAAGATAAAAAGACTTATTGAAGAGGAGAACTCCCATAAGCCTCTTAGCGATTCCAAGATTTCTGACATGCTTCGCACCGAAGGTCTTAATATTGCCCGGAGGACAGTCGCCAAATATCGGGAGCAATTGCGAATACCAGCCTCTAAATTGAGAAAGGCAATCTCCTGACTATGCGGAGAAGAGGGCTCTCTATCTTAGCAAAGCCTTTTCTTAAAGAGAAGTTCTGAGAGTGAATAGAGTAAAAGTCCCTAATTCCTTCCAAGTTTAATAGAAGGAGATGGGAAAGATGAAGGTCGAATTTACCGGAAAAGGGGTTGAGATCACCCCAGCCTTAAAGTCTTTTACATATAATAAGCTGAGGAAAATTGAGAAGTTCCAGAAAGAAATCCAGCAAGTGGAAATCAAATTCTCCATAGAGAAACATCGTCAGAAAGCGGAGATAATCATAAAGACTAAGTATAATATCCTCAGCGGAACCGAGGAAACCGATGACATGTATTTTTCCATCGTTCAGGCATTGGATAAAATCGAACGGCAAGCAAAGAAATCTCGTGAGAAAATACGGGATAACAAGAGGAGGAAGAAGGAGAGATAGCCTCAATGAATAATTCTACACCTAAGATGAGGGGTAAGATAGCCATTTTTATGCGGGGAAGAGATGCAGGGAGCTTTAGCTATTAAGGTCAGAGAATTGCTGAGCGAGGAGGCAGCTCCACTCCAGTTGAGGTTGATTGCGGGAAAAAGGGGGCTTAAAAGGGAGATTACTGTCCCCCGCATTCAGAAGCCCGGGTTAGCCCTTCTGGGTGATATTGAATATCTGCGCAGTGGCAGAATCCAGATACTGGGAGCGAGCGAGATAAACTATCTGGAGAAGCTGAGCACCTCTGAGAGGTCTCGGGTCATGCATAAGATTTGCTCATATGGGGTGGCCTGTTTTATTGTAACTAAGGGTTTGAAACCACCCAGCGAACTCATTGAGCAGGCAAACCGCTTTGACATAGCCTTCCTGCAGTCCCCTTTGGTGAGCTCGGTATGTATTGACAAGGTGACCGATTTCCTCGATAATCGCTTAGCCCCCTGCACCAGTCTACATGGAGACCTGATGGATGTGTATGGGGTAGGGGTTCTGATTATCGGGGAGAGCGGCATCGGGAAGAGCGAGTGCGCTCTCGACCTGATTGTCCGCGGGCATCGCCTGGTGGCTGATGATATGATTGAGATAAAGAGACGGATAGGGAATATCCTTATGGGGAGTGGACCAGAGCTCATTCGTCACCAAATGGAGCTGAGGGGCCTGGGTCTCATAAGTATAAAAGACCTCTTCGGGGTAGCCGCTATTCGCCATGAGAAGATAGTGGACCTGGTGGTTTTGCTGGAGCGGTGGGATGAGGAGCAAAAGTACGACCGTCTGGGCATCGATGAGAAGCAGTACGAGATCTTGGGGATTAAGGTTCCCCTGATACGAATGCCCGTTGCCCCCGGCAGAAACATCTCCATTCTCATCGAGGTAGCCGCTCGCAATCATCTATTGAAGCTAAAGGGTTATCATGCAGCGAGGGATTTCGTAGACAGGTATGATAAAAAGGTGAGGATTAACCCCCTCACCGAGGGCCTCCGCTCTGACGATGGTGAGCAGTAGTGAATGATTATCAATTACTGATTATTACAGGGCTGTCGGGTTCTGGCAAATCCCTTACCAGCCGCTGCTTTGAAGACCTGGGGTATTATTGTGTCGATAACCTGCCCGTAAAGTTGATTCCCACTTTCATCGACCTGTGCTCCAAAGCCACCGAGGAGATTTCCAAGATTGCATTAGTCATTGATATAAGGGAGAGGGATTTTCTGGGGGATTTCGACCATGTGTATGAAGAGCTGAAGAAGTCTTATAAAATGAAACTCATCTTTCTGGAGGCTTCGGACGAGGTGTTGATTAGGCGTTACAGCGAATCCCGACGCCCTCATCCCCTGTGCCCCGACAACAACATTATCGAAGGAATTCAGCGAGAAAGGAAGATACTGCAAGGAGTGAGGCAGCATGCCGACCTGATAATCGATACCTCAAAGCTAAGTGTCCACGAACTGAAGAACTTCATCATCGACCATATTGAAGGAGATAGGAGGAAATCCCTCCTTTTGTCGATTGTCAGTTTCGGTTATAAATATGGTATCCCTTACGATTCCGATCTGATGTTTGATATCCGATTCTTGCCCAATCCCTATTTTACCGAGAATCTACGGGATAAAAACGGGCTCCATAAACGTGTGGAAGAGTTTGTCACCTCTAATTCTCACTACAATGAGTTTATAACGAAGGTCGAAGACATGCTGATATTCCTCATCCCCCATTATATTGAGGAGGGAAAGACCTATTTAACCATCTCCATCGGATGCACAGGGGGTCGCCATCGTTCTGTGGTTGTGGCAAATAAGATAAAAGATATTCTAAGTAACCATAATTATAAAGTAAAGCTGGTTCACCGGGATATCGATAAAGAGTAAAAGAAGGCTGCAATTGAGGAGGTAGCCTTATCTGCCCGGTGGAGGGCAAAGTTTTTAAGGAGAGAAAGGGATGGTCGGCATACTGGTGGTTACCCACGGTCAACTGGCAAAAGAGCTAGTTAACGCTGCTGAGATGATTGTGGGGAAGATGGGAAACATTGATACTATATCTATTGGCTGGAACGATAATGTATCCGAAGCCCGGCAGAAGCTTTCTGAGGGTATCAAAAAGGTGGACGCCGGTCGAGGGGTTATCATATTGACCGATATGTTCGGTGGAACCCCCACCAATATCAGCCTCCCATTTCTGAAAGAAAACCAGGTGGAGGTTGTCACCGGTGTCAACCTCCCCATGCTTATAAAGCTATCCAGCCTCCAGAGAGAGAATATGGAGCTCGTCGAGATTGCGCGCAAGTTGCAGGAGAGAGGGCAGCAGTGCGTTTATGTAGCCAGCGATGTGTTATCCTCCCGTTCTAAGCCTCGATGATATAATAGGTGGCTATGGTTTCCAAAGAGGTCGTAATCCAGAACGAACTCGGATTGCATGCCCGCGCGGCTGCCAAATTCGTTAGCTTGGCTAATAGGTTCGCATCTGCCATTCGGGTCAGCAGAGATACTCTGACCGTGGATGGCAAAAGTATTATGGGAGTGCTCCTGCTTGCAGCAACCTGCGGCACCGCTCTTACCCTTACCGCTGAGGGGGAGGACGAGGAAAAAGCTATAGCCGAGTTGAGCAAGCTTGTGGAGCGAAACTTCAAAGAAACCGGTTAAAAAAGAATGAACAGGGAGCAGATGTTAAGGGGGGTAGGCGTATCACCCGGTGTAGCCATAGGTAAAGCACTCATCTTTAAAGGGGAAGGAGCAGTCCTTAGACGCCTAACCATAGCCGATAATGAGGTAGCTCGAGAGTTGCAGAGGTTAGAAAAGGCTATTAAAAAGTCTAAGCAGCAGCTGGTCAGCTTGAAGAATAGAGTAAGCAAAGAGGCAGGTAAAGATTACGCCCCCATCTTTGATGCGCACATCCTGATGCTGGAAGACGAAGTTCTGATTAACGCCATCCGCAATCTGGTGAAGGAGGAGAAGGTCAACGTGGAATGGGCGTTGAAAGAGGTGCGCGATCGGCTTATTAGCTTGTTCGCACAATTTAACGATGAATATATGCAGGACCGAGGAATTGATGTGGAGGATGTGTGGCAGCGCATCCAATCAAACCTCTCCCTCAATCCTACCCTTAACGCCGCCAATCTCTCGGAGGAGGGCATTCTGATTGCTCCCAACCTCTCCCCCTCAGAGCTGGCTCAGATGAATAAGAAGCTTCTGCGGGGGTTTGTTACCGATGCCGGTGGTCGCACCTCCCACACCGGTATCTTGGCTCGTTCCCTGAAGATACCCGCGGTAATCGGTCTATCCGATGTAACCTCCCGGGTGAAGGAGGGGGATCTTCTGTTAATCGATGGGAATGAGGGAGTGGTAATTGTCAATCCCAACCTTACCCTCATTCAGGAATACGAGAGCAAAAAAAGAAGATACCAGGAGCATGAAGTGGAGCTCCTTAAGACAAAGGAGTTGCCGGCAGTTACTCTGGACGGGAAGAGGATCGCTCTGATGGCTAATATCGAGCTTCCCGAGGAAATAGATTCAGCCATCCAGCATGCAGCAGAGGGGATAGGGCTCTTCCGCTCCGAGTTTCTCTACCTGAGACCTTCCTTCTCCCTGCCTTCTGAGGAGGAGATCTTCCTCCTTTACCGGGAGCTGGCGGAGAAGCTGACCCCTTACCCGGCTACCATCAGAACCCTCGATTTAGGCGGGGATAAGATGAATAATTTGCCAGAAACGAGCCATGAGGCTAACCCCTTCCTGGGGCTGCGCGCTATACGGTTCTGCTTTAAGCGGAAAGAGGTCTTCAAAACCCAGCTGCGAGCACTGCTGAGGGCCAGCGCCTATGGCAACCTGAGGATAATCCTCCCCATGATCTCCGGTATCGAAGAAATTCACCAGGCTAAGCTCATTCTGGAGGAGGTCAAGGAAGAGCTTCACAGTGAGCACATCCATTTCAATCCCAGAATCCCTATTGGGGTGCTGATAGAGATACCCTCGGCTGCACTCATTGCCGATTTGCTGGCTAAGGAAGTCGACTTTTTCAGCATCGGCACCAACGACCTCATTCAATACCTCATCGCGGTGGACAGGTCTAATGTGAATGTGAGTCACCTCTACGAGCCCCTTCACCCGGCAATTATACGCTCGCTTAAGTTCATCGTAGATTCGGCCAAGAAGCACGAAATCCCTGTCTCTTTATGCGGTGAAATGGCTGGTGACCCGGCTGCTCTTATAATCTTATTAGGACTTGGGCTGGATGAGTTGAGTATGAACCCTTACTCCATTGCCCTTATCAAGCGGCTTATCCGCTCTTTGAGCGTGGAGGAAACAAGGAGAATGGTGAGGGGGATTATGAGGTTGACCACCGCCCGTCAGGTGGAGGAATATCTCCTTGAAAGGCTGACCAGGAGGTTCCCGGAGGGATACCTGTAATCCAATCCTTTCTTTTAGGTGAAGAACATGAAGAGATTGCCCAAAAAGTTTGATAAGCCCTGGGGCTATGAGCTGCTCTATGCCCACACCGAAGCTTATGTGGGCAAAATCCTCCATCTCCAAGCCGGGCATCGCCTGAGCCTCCAATATCACCGGCTAAAGGATGAGACTATTTACCTCCTCAAAGGCTTACTGGAACTCGAGATGGAAGACGGGGGGGAGATGGTCCGCAGGGAGATAACCCCCGGTAACTGCTGCCATATCCCCCCGGGCACCAAGCACAGGATGAGAGCGCTTAAGGAGTGTCGTATATTAGAGGTTTCCACTCCCCACCTGACCGATGTCGTCCGTCTTGAGGACGATTACGGTCGGGAGGATAAATAATCTGACCCTCCTTAATTCACTTTTTTTCTTCCATCTCCTTCTTTTGAGGTTCCTCTTTACCCAGGATATACTTGTTAAACCATTTTAGCTGACGCTGGAATCGGTCTCTGATATGATTGGGCTCTCGGGAGATTCCATGACCCTCCCTGGGATAGCGGACAAACTCATAGGTAGCTTTGAGAAGCTTAAGGGCGGTGTACATCTCCATGGAGTTGCTGATAAAAGTGTTGGAGTCGGCATCCCCATGCATTATGAGCACCGGCGTGCGGATGTTCCTCACATAGCTGAACGCTGAGCGCTCCATATAGAGGTCTACTTTCTCCCAGTAGTAGTCCCCCAGATACTGCCGTTCCCAGTAGGGGATATTGGAGTTGCTGAAGTCGGTGATGAGGTTGAAAATCCCATACATGGAGACAGCCGCCTTAAAGCGGTCGGTCTGGCTGATTATCCAGTTGGTCATATACCCGCCGTAGCTTCCTCCCATCACCCCCAGCCGGTCGGGGTCGGCAATCCCCCTTTCTATCAGGTAATCCACCCCACTCATGATGTCACGGTAATCCCCTCCTCCGATGTCCTTTATGTTGGCGGTCACGAACCTGTGGTCATATCCCGAACTCCCACGGAAGTTGGGAAGGAACACCGCATAGCCCTGGGCGGCGAAGAGCTGGGCATTGCGGCTGCCGGTCAGGGTGTTCACCATTCTGCCCGCAGGTCCCCCGTGCACCATCACAATAAGCGGGTATCTCTGCCCCTGTTGATACCCCAGCGGCTTAATCAGTATCCCCTCAATGGTCCATCCATCGGTGCTCTTCCACCTGATTACCTCCTGGGGAGCGATGGCACACTCCTGGAACTTTTTGTTGAGCTTGGTAATCGGTTGGGGATTCTTGTTGTCCGGGGTGGCGGTCCACAGCTGGGGGAAGGAGTGGGAGTCCTCAAGCAGATACACCAGCCGCTTCCCGTCACGGGAGAGGTCAAGCTGAGAGTAGTATCTATCCCCCTTGGTCAGGGGATTTACTCTCTCCTTTTTGAGGGAGAGGGTGTAGAGATGGCTGTAAACACCCTGGGGACACGAGAGTATCAGCTGCTCCCCGTCAGGAAGCCATCGGTAACTGCCGACCGAGAGGTCTAACTTGGTGGTGAGGTTCCTCGGACTTCCCCCGTAGGCGGGGATAAGGTAGAGGTCGGTCTCCGAAGGCGAGAACTCAGGGTCGACCCCCTTCTGGTAACAGAGCTGCCTCCCGTCGGGAGACCAGCTCACATCACCCTCTGCTCCCGGAAAGTCGGTCAGTTGATCCGTCTTGCCGTTTTCAAGATTAAGAATCCATATATCCCTCTTCTTCCCATCGTTGGGGTCGCCGGTGTAGTTGGTCACATAGGCCACCCTCTTCCCTTCAGGAGAGACCTCACACTGGGAAAGCCCGTAATCCCCATCGAAGATTTTCGCCGCCTTTTTACTTTCAATATCCACCTTCCACAGCTGGTTTCGGTATTTCTCTTCCCCCACCACATAGGAGTCGAACTTCTCCTTTTTCTTCTTTTCCTTCTCCTTCTTCTTTTCCTCCGAAGGCTGCTCCTTGGTTAGGTAAATTATCTCTTTCCCGCCGGGCATCCAGCGGAAGTTCATCACCCCTCCCTCCGCTTCGGTCAGCCTGACACCCTCACCACCTTCCACCGGAATCAGGAATATCTGGGGTTTCTCCTCCCGGGTGGAAATAAAGGCCAGGTAGGAGCCATCGGGCGACCACCGAGGGCTGCGCTCACTCTTCTGGCTGTAAGTGAACTGCCTGGTAATCCCTCCTTCTATATCGGTCAGCCATATATGGCTTCGGAACACGCTCTCTTTGAAGTCCGGCTCCTGCATGACGAAAGCGACCTTGCTCCCGTCGGGAGAGATAGCCACCGAACCGGGGACCTCAAAGCGGAGCACATCTTCAATGGTGAGCTTCTTCTCATCCTCTGCCCGGAGGACAGTCGCCATTATGCATAGAGCCATTAAAAGAACTGGAAAAGCTTTTTTCATCTCCAACCTCCTTTTTTTAAAACGGGTTAAAAACCTCTCCCACCACCGTGGTGAGAAGTATGAGCTACCAATCTTTTTCTATCCGAGATATGAAAAACCGCAGACGACCTCTTCTTCCCCATTGCATCTCATAGTAATTCATGCTGATTATCAAGCAAAAATTAAAGGCACAAGCCTTTTAACAATCTTTAATTTGTCTCTCTCGTTACACCTCCATTTTTTATTTTATTCGGTCTTTATGACGATTTATTATAAACACAGTATTTCCAAGTATGTTAAGAAAAAAAGGGGGGGTTATTTTTCAAGAATTTATAGGAAAGATAAGTAAAGTAAATCTTGCCATAGATATGAGCATCGAGATTAAACTGGCAATTATAAAATACCTTACTCAACTTCTTCCACTGGGAGTTATAAATGATGCAAGCACCTACCCTACGGGTGCCATAT
>CABWKN010000027.1 GCA_902505605.1 Candidatus Guanabacterium sedimentis | reverse complement strand
AATAATGGGTCTGTAGAAGCTGAACAGAATCAGGGCAGTAAACAGGTACCCTGCCCATTTATTGGGTGATTGTCCGTTCTTCTCGGCAATCTTGTAAAACTCTGTCAGAGAGAGGACTGCCCAGAATCAATTTATAAGAGGGGGAGCGGGGTAAAGGATTCCTCCCGCATTCTCCCCGGGCACGGAGGGGCGCTGGATAGGGTGGATAGCCTGCTGTTCAGCGGTCCTATTTTCTACTATTTTTATACCCTATTCCTGAACCATTAGGACAGAAGTGGTATGAAAAAAGTCGCCATCTTAGGCTCCACTGGCTCCATCGGGACCAGTGCCTTGAAAGTAATAGAAAGGCACCGAGACCGATTCCGGGTGGTCGGCCTGGCAGTGGGAAAAAACCTGGAGCTTCTGAGGAAGCAGATAGAGGCATTCCAGCCGAAGATTGTCTCCGTAGCCTCCCAGGAAGCTGCCGAGCTGCTCCAGCAGACCTACTCGTCGACCGGGCTTCAAATTTATTATGGATCGCAGGGACTTATAGAGGTAGCTACCCACCCGGAGGCGGAGCTAGTCATCTCGGCCCTGGTGGGCGCCCTGGGGCTTCTGCCGACCTATCGGGCCATTCAGGCAGGCAAAGACATCGCCTTAGCCAACAAGGAGACCCTGATTATGGCAGGAGGGCTGATAATGCAGGAGGTTGCCAAGCAGAAAAGCTCCCTTTTGCCGATTGACAGCGAGCACAGCGCACTTTTTCAGTGTCTGCTCCGCTGCAAAAGGGAAGAAATCCGTCGGGTAATCCTCACCGCCTCCGGAGGACCCTTCCTCGACCTGCCGGTGGAGAAGTTCGGGCAGATTACCGTGAAGGAAGCGCTTCAGCACCCCAACTGGAAAATGGGTCGCAAAATTACTGTGGATTCCGCCACCCTGATGAACAAAGGATTGGAGGTTATCGAGGCATACTGGCTGTTCAGCTTCCCGGTAGAGATGATCGACATCACCATCCACCCCCAGAGCGTTGTGCACTGCCTGGTGGAGCTGAACGATGGCTCGCTACTGGCTCACCTAGGCATACCTGATATGCAGATTCCCATTCAGTATGCCCTCTCCTTTCCCGAAAGGTTGGACAGCCCGGTCACTTCCCTCCCCCTTTCGGAAACGGAGCCCCTCGAGTTCAGACCCCCGGACCAGGAGCGATTCCCATGCTTGGGGCTGGCTTATCAGGCGTTGCGGGAGGGAGGAACCATGCCCATGGTGCTCAGTGCCGCCAATGAGGTTGCGGTAGCCTCTTTTCTGGCAGGTGAGATACAATTCCTGACCATCCCCTCCATCATCGAAGATACCATGCAACAACATCGGAAATCCCCTCTCTCCTCCATAGAACAGGCTCTGGAAGTCAACCAGTGGGCGATGGAGCGGGCAAAAACTCTTATCAATAAAAGATATAAGAAAGGGTGACCAATTGGCTATCATTCTGAGTAACATATTATCTGCCGCTCTCGTTCTGGGAGTTCTCATCATAGTCCACGAGTTCGGGCATTTCGCCGCTGCCAAAGCCCTGGGGATTGAGGTGCAGGTTTTTTCCATCGGCTTTGGTCCCCGGCTCTTCGGGCTGAGGCGCAAGGGAACCGACTACCGCCTCAGTGCCCTCCCCTTTGGCGGGTATGTGAAGATGCTGGGCGAGAACCCCTATGAGTCGCTTGAAGGAAGAAAAGAGGAGTTCCTCTCCCGGTCCAAGAAGGACCAGTTTATCGTGTTGATAATGGGAGTGGCGCTGAACATCCTCCTGGCCATTGTCCTGATGACCGTGGTCTTCTTGGTGGGGGTAGAGACTCCTGCCTATCTGGAGAAGGAGCCCATCATCGGCTGGGTAGCTCCAGAGTCCCCCGCCGTAGAAAGTGATATCAGACCAGGCGACCTGGTTGTGAGCATAAATAACAAAAAAATCAGCACCTGGGAGGAGCTTCAACTAGTCATCAATACCAGCGGTAACCAAAACCTCTCGCTGAGTCTGGAGCGAGACGGGGAGATAATAACCACAAGCCTGACCCCTCAATCTATTCCCCCAAGGGATATCGGCTATGCTGGCCTTATAGAGCCGATTCCACCTCGTATCCATCAGGTGGAAACAGGTTTTCCGGCAGACTTAGTGGGATTGAAAGAGGGGGATATGGTGGTGGAAATTGAAGGCAAACCAATAAGCCACTTCTACCAGCTTTACAGCATCATTCAGGAGAAGGGGGAGCAGGAGCTCACCTTCGTCATCTCTCGTCAGGGAGAGCTTCTCCGCAAAAGCATAACTCCGCAGAAAGACGGAGAGATTTACCGCATAGGAATTGCCGCCCCTTCGGAGACCGTAGTCAAGCGCTATGGACCTGTTGATGCTCTGAGGGAGAGCCTGGTGCGAAACTACAAAATGACTTTCCTAACCTTCGAGGTAATTGAGAAGCTCGTCACCAGAGAGCTCTCATTAAGGGCAGCCTCGGGTCCCATTGAGATAGCCAGGTTCTCCGGTGCTGCCGCCCGCAGGGGGCTCATACCCCTGTTGCAGCTGATAGCCATCATCAGCCTCCAATTAGGCATCATAAACCTCCTGCCCATACCTGTGCTTGATGGAGGGCACCTGTTCACTCTGCTTATAGAAGGGATTATAAGAAGGAATCTCAGCCTCAAAGTGAAAGAGAGGCTGATGCAGGTAGGCTTCGTCATCATTATAGCCATTATGGGGATGGTTATATACTACGATATAATAAAAAACCTCTGAGGGCATTCCTTCGGAGCTACATTTTTTTCCAGAAGGTTTACCTATGAAAGAACACCAACGACGCCTGAGCCGGGAGGTCAGGGTGGGGAATTTAACCCTCGGGGGCAGCGCTCCCATTGTGGTGCAGTCGATGACCAAGACCGATACCCGGGATATACAAGCCACCATGCGGCAGATAGAGAGCCTTGCCCAGTGGGGATGCGAGCTGGTGCGCATAGCCATACCCGACCAAGAAGCAGCGGATGCCCTGGCCGATATTAAGAAGAAGAGCAGCCTACCCCTGGTTGCTGACATCCATTTTGATTACCGCTTAGCCTTGAGGGCGCTGGAGGCGGGAGCGGATAAGCTCCGCATAAATCCCGGCAATATCGGCTCTACTGATAAGCTCCGTCAAGTGGTAAAGGGGGCTAAGGAAAGAGGAGTTCCCATAAGAGTGGGGGTTAACGCCGGCTCACTGGAGAGAAGGCTGCTGCAAAAATACGGGTACCCTACCGCAGAAGCCATGGTGGAAAGCGCCCTCACCAATATCCGAGTAGTGGAGGATATGGGCTTCGAGGAGATAGTAGTCTCCCTGAAAGCCCCTGATGTCGTCACCACCTGCCGGGCTTATCAGATGTTGGCGGAAAGGGTTGATTACCCCTTCCACCTGGGAATAACCGAAGCGGGCACCTCTCTTCCCGGGGCGGTCAGGTCGGCGGTGGGATTGGGAATTCTGCTCTCCCAGGGTCTGGGAGATACCATCAGGATTTCCCTCACCGCTCCCCCGGAGGAGGAGGTAAGGGTAGCCTATCATATTCTGCAGGCGCTCAACCTTCGACATCGGGGACCATTGGTGGTCTCCTGCCCTACCTGTGGACGGTGTGAGGTCAACCTGGTGAAGATTTGTGAAGAGGTAGAGAAGGGCATCGCCCACATCACCTATCCCCTTCATATCGCCATTATGGGGTGTGTGGTAAACGGACCGGGGGAAGCCAGACTGGCTGACCTGGGGTTCGCTGGTGGGAAAAATGGAGGAGTGTTGTTCCGAAAGGGGAAGATATTAAGGAAGGTCAAAGAAGAAGCAGTGGTAAAGGAACTCCTCAAGGAGATTGATAGGCTGACCAGGCAGATGAAGGTCTTAATTTGATAGGGTTAACATTATGAGAAAATATCTCCTTTTTCTCATCCTTTTAGCTCTGGTAGTGGGCATCCTCTCCTGTGAAAAAACCACCGAGCCCTTCAAGCCCCATCGCTCGGTCATCTATGTCGATAGTAATAACGTCACCGGAGACGAGGATGGCTCCATATTTCACCCTTACAGCTCCATCCAGAAGGGAATAGACGAAGCTGAAGCAGGGGCTACGGTGGCAGTATTTGCCGGAGTTTATGAGGAGCCCCAAATCAGACTGAAAGAGGAGCTTACTGTCAGAGGCGCAGGGGCTGATAGGACCGTCATCCTCAACGGGTTGATAGGCGAAAATGTGAGCAATGTAGTGGTCACCAGTTTTGAGATACAGTCGGGTTTACAATGCACGGGGAACTCAGACCTTATCATCAATCACAATCTCTTCACCGGCAGCGCCGGGGGGATAATAGTAAGCGGCACTTCCAGGGCCGCCATCCGCCAGAACACTTTTCGGGTGCAGGGGATGGTTCCCCCACTTCTCTGCTCGGATGAATCTTACAGCGTGGTGCAGGCAAACATCTTTGAGCAGGGTGGTATGCCGGTCATTATGGAGCTCTCGGCTATGGGGGACTTTGGTGGTGGAGGGGAAAGCAATGGCAACAACGACTTCAGCGGGCAGTTCCCGCAGGAAGTGTTAAGGAACGCCACCCCCCATGAGCTTATGGCGGAGAACAACACCTGGAGATTCAATACCTCCGAGGAGATAGACCTCTACGACATAGTGGATGATGATGAGAACGCCGGCTTTGGGATGGTTGATTTCGAGCCCTTCATTACAAAGGACTAACCCTCTCAGGCTCCCTCATCGCACATCGTAACGCAGGAAAGAGAAGTAAGCCCCCAGGAAGAAGATAAGGGTGTACAGCACCAGCACGCCTACATCAATCACCGAGCGGCTCAAAACCTCCCCCAGTCCCCTTGATTTATAGGTGAAGAAGGGAAGGTCTTCTCTTTCGGCTATCCCCTCCCCGTAAGAGCCTAAGGAATATATGTTGCCCTTCCCTGTCGAAAACATATCCATCCACATCTTGCTGTAGTATATATCATCCAGCTGCTGGTAATAAACCTTCGCCTCCTGGTAGAAATTCTCCCTCTCCTGCAGACCGGTATGGCACAGGTCGCTCATGATGTAAGTCAGGGTGGATGCGGGCGAAAGGCGGGAAATGTTGACTGCAATCCTGTCCTGCGTGGTATGCGACCTCTGGTAATCTGCCTCTAATTGCCTGATAAGTTCAGCCTCTTTTTTCTCATATTTGCCGGCAATGGGTTCCCTCAGCTTCTTGTACTGCTCCCATTCCTCCTGACGGCTGAGGCGCGTGTCGCCGAAGAGGCCGGCTTTTTGCACCGCCTGGCTCAGCTCATTCCCCTTCTCTCGGCGAATGTTGCTAAAAACCTCCGCTTTTTCTTGATTAAACACCTGCTCACTCTTAACCGGGTAAACAATCCTGGCCACGATGCCGGAGAGACTGGGGAAAGCTAAAATGAGCACCACCCACAGCAGCAGCAGAATAGTGAAAGCGCTCAGGGAGCTGTGGCAGCGGGAGGAGACAAACAGCCCCAGGGTGAACATCAGCGCCAGGTAAAGGAAGGAGACCAGCAGGATGAGGAGAAAACTGGAGAGCACCTCCCCGCTGAACAGGGGAAAGGAGAGAAAGGAAACGATTACCATCCCGATGAGAACCGAGATGAGCAGCGCCGCCAGAATGGTGAGGTAGCCTCCGATGAACTTACCCAGAATGACCTGATGGCGAGGAACGGGATTGGAGAGGGCTATCTTGAGGGTCCCCTTCTCCTTCTCGCCGGCGACTACATCGAAGGTCATCAGGAATGCCAGCAGGCTCACCACTATCTTGACGATGAAGAGGTAGTCCAGGCTGCCGAACAGGGGGAGCATGGTCTGACTCGCAATGGGGGAGTCGCCCCACTGGAGCCCGGTCCTGGTGGTGGTGAAGGAGATGGGAATAATGTCGCTGTAGCCCTGCGTGAACACACTCATCGAGGAAGGGGGATGGAAGCCCGCCGGATCGGGATAGCCTTGGTCCTCCTCCTTGGCTAACTCAAACCTCCTCTGATAACTGTTGACCAGATTGTGATAATTGGAGGCGGAAATCTTATAGCTCTGGTAATTGATATAAAAACTCAACGGAATAAGAACAACACAGAGAGCAAAAAGAATGATAAATCGCAAGCTCACCATGTGGTCCCTGATCTCTTTTTTGATTATTTGGGAGAGCATATTCACCTCCTTTACTTATATGCTATAAAAGGATTATTATTCAGAATTTATACTGCGAACCCCCTTTATTATATTAGACCACACTAAACTCAAAAAAGATGATAGCACAGCTCAGTTTTGTATGGCAAGGAATATACCAGAGATACCATGCTCTTTTATGAGGCGAGCCGAGTAAAATTCTTGACGAGAAAGGGACATTAATTGAAGCATAAAATTGACAAATGAGATTTTGTGGATAAAAATAGTATGTCGTCCTTTAACTTAAGACTATATGCCTGGCACAATTTGGAGGATAAGAAATGAAAGTGATAGACCTCACAGATGAGCACCAACAAGCATATTTTGTATGCCTTGAGGAATGGTCAGATGAGATAAAAGAAGCAGGGGACCACAAAGAGATGTGGCATCGTGAAATGAAAGATAAGGGTCTCAGGGTGAAGCTCGCCGCAGACGAAAATGGGCAGGTAGGTGGAATGATTGAATATATGCCCATAGAATATGGCTTTGCCAAAGGCTCCGACCTCTATTTTGTTAATTGTATCTGGGTTCACGGGCATAAGCAGGGGCGGGGAAATTTTCAAAAAAGAGGTATGGGAACAGCTCTTCTGCAAGACGCCGAGGATGATGCCAAGGCTCTGGGTGCTAAAGGGATGGCTGCGTGGGGGATTTCCCTGCCTTTCTGGATGAAGGCTTCTTGGTTCAAGAAGCACGGCTACAAAAAAGTAGATTCACAGAGGGGATTGGTATTGTTATGGAAGCCCTTTTCCAGTGATGCGATACCGCCGCAGTGGATAAGAAAGAAATACACACCGGAGCTCACGCCCGGCAAGGTTACCGTGACATCCTTTATTAATGGTCAATGTCCCGCTGGCAATATGCTGCACGAACGGGCGAAAAGAGCCGTCAACGAGTTTGGCGATAAGGTTATCTTTAGCACTATCAACACCAATGATAGAGAAGTAATGCATCAATACGGGGAAAAAGATGCTTTATACATAGATACCAAAAAGCTTACCCCGGGACCACCACCTTCTTATAAAAAGATACAGAGACTGATAGCCAAACGAGTAAAAAGATTATAGCCGTAAGATATAGGCTATATAACAGTTAAGGTCATAAAGCCTAACGCATAAAAGAGAATATCTGATTTTATTATTTTAAAAATCTTTACCCGGCTTCCTGCAGGACTAATATGGCTCATCCAATAGTGCCTTAATGCTAAGCTTCCTTTTTTAAAAACGAAATTTTCAGGATAAAAGAGTGCGTTGTGTTCTGAGAAGCAAAGGGGGAGCTGTCCTGCTCTTGCTTCGCCCTGAGGGAATCATATCATTTGGGCGGCGTATATGCCCCAGAATTTGACAAACGGGATAACATATACATAAATGAATTATACTATATGGCAAAAGGAGTTATATAATGATTGACAAAGGTAACCGCTGGCTCTGGCCGGCTCTGGGAAGTATCGCCGTATTAGTCATATCACCTCTTGTCACCTCCCTGACTGGACAGGTAAACGCCTATGCCCTGGTTTTGCTGCCTCTCGCGTTGCTGATGTGGGCGGTGACCCGGCTATCGAGTCGGGACTTAGGCCTCCGCTTAGGGAATCTCAATGCCTATGTGCTATCCCTCCTCTATCCCATTGCTGTGATGGTGTTGACCGGCATCGTCGTCTGGCTCACCAGTGACATGCAGGCAAATAATATTCAGTTGTCCGATGTTGGCAGGCGTGTATTGTATTTGTTTCTGATCTATTTTATCGGGGCACTGCTCACTGAGGAGGTATTCTTTCGGGGCTGGCTCTGGGGAGCTTTGGAAAAAAGGGGATTTAAACTTGGGGCGAAATTGGTGTGGACAGGTAGTGTTTTCAGTCTGTGGCATCTTGCGGTGACCATCATCCTGCCTGAGCTACGGTTCTCAAAAACTATTCTTCCCATATATCTGGGAAATATATTTCTTATTGGTCTGTGCTTTGGGTTGCTTCGGCAGAAGAGCGGTTCCATACTTGCTCCCTCGGTTTGCCATGGCTTATGG
>CABWKN010000026.1 GCA_902505605.1 Candidatus Guanabacterium sedimentis | reverse complement strand
GTTACATCGCCGACCATACTAACCCCTCCACCACTCTCAACACCCTGCTGGCAGATGGGAGAGCCGCCATAAATGAGGATATCACCAGAGGAGGGAATGCGGTGGATTCGGCGTTCAGGTCGGTGGTCATTAATCCAAATTTGAAGCGACCGTATGCCGGCTTTGTACTGATCCTTTTAATAACCTATTTTGAATAAAGCGGAAAAGGGGGAAATTGGTAATGTCTGATATTGCCATCGGAAGGGATGTAATCATCTTTGCCAAGGAAGAGAGCACACCGGGGAGCAAGGCGTTTCCCTCGACGACTGATGCCATTTTTCTCACCGAAGAGGGGAGCTTTCGGCAGGTAAGAAACTTCATCCCCGATGCTCAGAGAAGGGGAACCTACAGCAAGGTGCAGCGGATAAAGGCTCGCCTGGCGACCGGGGAATGGAGCTTTGCCACCTACCTCAAGCCCTCGGGTAACCTGGGGGTGGCGCCGGAATGCGGGCAGCTGCTGAAGGGGTTGCTTGGTAAGGAAACAGTCAGCGCCGAACAGAAAGTGGAATATACCCTGGCGGGAATTAATGATGTTCTGCCGACTTTCACCATCTGGTTTCGGCAGGGGCACACCGTATTCTGCCATGTGAGCTCCGTGGTCAACAGCGGTGATATAGCCATTAAAGCCGGAAACGATGATGACTCCATTGCAAGCATAACTTTTTCAGGGTTTTTTATGAAGCAGTTCAGGACAGGAACCGATGAGCTGTCGCAGGCTGAGAATCCGGAAGCGAGCACCCTTCATGTGAGCAATGCCCGCAAGTTTATGCCGGGAAGCGTAATCTGTGTGGGGAGCCTCAACAATTCGGGCTCAGGCTACGAGGTCACCGATGTCGACTATGACAACAGCACCCTGACCATCAGCCCTCAACTGGAAGATGCCGCCTCTCAGGGGGATGTGGTCAAGGGCTATCTGCCGGCACCCACCGAGGTAGGAGAGCCGGTGCACGGGAGGCTGGGTTATGTGACCTTTGATGAGGGCAGCAACCCGGTCAATACCCCCATAATCGCCGCCACCATAGGGTTCAACAACAACATCAGAATGATTGAAGACGAGAAGGCGGATGTGGATTACCCTCATGACTTCATCCGCACCATGGAGCGAGAGCTCAGCCTGAGCATCGACTGCTACTTTAAGAAGGATGTGGCGGCGCGGTGGTATGAGGTGGATGCCCAGCTCGAGAAAGAGATTAAGGTCCCCGCGGGTGATGCCGCAGGCAAGCGGCTGCGATTTGAGTTCCCCAGGGTGCAGCTGGATACCCCGGAACTTGGTGGAACCGAGGAGGTGGTGATGACCATGCCCAAGGCGGTGCTGGCCAGCTCCAGCTTTGAGGACGAAGTGAAACTGGTTTTTGACTGAGCAGGTGCCAAAATAAATCGCCGCCTCGCCTCTTGCTGAGAATCGGTGAGCAGCTGGCCATAGGGATGTCCACCACTGGGGAAGGAGGAATTAAGATGGAGGAGAAGATAGATTTAGAAGCCTCAATAGAGATGGACGATGAGCAGGGGACCTGGTTCAAGTTCTCGGAGGAACCGGAGTATGAGGGATTTGAATTGAAGCTGCGCTATCTCGACCCCCGAACCATCGACCGGCTCAGGAGAAGGTGCACAACGGTGCGACGGGGCAGAGAGGAACTCAACGAGGATAAGCTATTCCGCCTGGCTACTGAGTATACCTTTGTCGGCTTCAGGGGGCTTACCATTGCCATCCTCAGGCGGTTGATGCCCGTTAAGCAGTGTAGAACCCCTGAGGGAAGGGTGCTGGAGAATGACGAGCAGCTCCCTTTCAGCCCCAGCAACGCACTTTTCCTCAGGGAAAACAGCTACGCCATCCGGCAGTTTATTAACGAGAAGCAGCTGGAATGGAAGGAGTTCTACGAGGCTAAGCAGGAGGCGGAACGAAAAAACTCCTCCAGTTCTGCAGGTGGCAGAAAAAAAGCCACCTGACAGAACAGCAGCTGGAAGAGTTGAGCAGAGAAGGAGTAATAACCGATGATGCGAAAGAGCAGCACCTTCCGCCGCCCCTTTTTGCAGCCAATAAGCAGGCGTGGGAACTCTATTGCATCCTGCACCATCAGTTCAGGATTCTCGGTCTTGACGCCAGGAAACGAGAGGTCAGGGCATTGGACCTGGGGGCAGTCAGCGCCGTTCTGGAGCTTTATCAAGTGGAAGACAAACCCTCCGCTCTGCAGAAGATATTGCTGATATTTCACGAGATGAACAGATAGGCCGCCTGATAGCTAAAGGGAGCTTCCATCATTCCCACTGAAAAGGAGTTATGCAATTATGGCAGACATTGAACTGGTGATCGAACTCGATGCCTCAAAAGTGGAGGCAGGGGCAAGGGATGTTCAGCAATCGATGGAAAACATAAAGCAGACGGTAAACTCCCTGGTAGCTGTCAGCAAGAGCTCTATGAAGCAGCTCGCCGAGGGAATGACCTTTACCTTTGCCCGATGGATGACTGAGGCGAAAAATTATGGTAGCCAATTCCTGGAATCCTTCCAGAGGGGACTTCAATACCTTCCAGCTCCGGCTCCCGCACCGCTCGCTCAGCGGTTACTCCGGGAATGGAGCTCAGGGTGGTGTTCAGCTCGGTGAGTATCAGTTCCCTTTTACTCATCGCCGTCTACTCCTTGGGAATGGAGACCACCCGATAGTGGATGACCTTATGATAAATTCCTCTGTCTGCCTCAAAGAGGTCTCGCTTGAGCTCTCTCAAGGTGACAAGGTGGTGATGGTTGGTAAACATAAGGGACTTGCGGTTTAACAGGGCATCAACCCTCTCAAAGATATCCTCGTTCAATCCCATCTCGCGCCCCCAAATATCTATACAGTAGAGCTCCTCCTCCCTCTCGAGATAGGGGGGAGGGGTCATCAATTCGTAATAGGTGATATAAGCGGGCTTGGCGTCGCTCAGCTCCACTTCCTCGGGAGGGTAGAAATAATATATCCGTGGGTCTTCGACCGAGTAGCCGAGCATCCCTTGCAGAACGGCATCGTCGCGTAAGGTCTGATAAATAGCCTGCTTGATGTCCTTCACAGGTCAACCTCCCGAGCGGCACTCAACAGGCTCTCTTCCAGCGCCTCTGGAAGTCGCCCTCGATATGCCTCCAGAGCCGGTCTCATAAAGGGACGGGGAGGAGCTCCAGGATGGACCTTTATATGCCTCCATCCCACCCCTTTCAGGAAGACAGGAGAATCTATCCCATGGGGTGAGGTGCCATACTCCACCTGCGACGCATAAGGTGCATCAGCTATGAACCGGGCGGTGAGGAGGTTCTCCCTCAAGCCGTCCACCTCTGCGTGTATGCTTCTTGTCAGTGCACCTGTGCGGTCGGTGTAGGGATGGGAGCTGCGTACATACTGCACCATTCCCTCCAGCACCTCGGTTAGTGCCTGTTTGAGCTGCTTTCTCATAGCAACCAGAAATCCCTCAATCCTTCTGTTGAACTCGTCAGGGCTCATGACTCTGGCTCCCGGGCATAGACAAAGGTATGGTCGTCATGCTCATCCACCCGACAGACAGCCAGGTGATGGTCAGCACTCATGTAAATGCGGTCGTGTGGACGGATGTCGGTTCCATAGGGGAAGAAAGCCTGGTGAGAGTAGTGCACCTTCACCCCTTCTTCCTCCCTTTCTATCTCACCACTGACAGGCTGTATATCGCAATCAACGGTTTCCGAGCCATTCTGCAGCACTGTCTGCCATTGGGATGAGGGTTCTCCCCGCTGGTTGTAGCTGACAGAGAGGCGCTTGATGGTAACGCTCTTCGCCCATTCACCGATTATCCGGTCGGTGTCCTGCCGCATAGAATTTATCATGTCCATCAGTACTCCGACTTATCCTCTCCAAACTTGTTGATGTCTACCGCAAAGCTATCAATGCTATCGGTAGGAATCCCCTTTCGCCTCCTCTCCCAGTACTCCAGCTGGCGTAACAACTGCGCTTGCTTCTGGGAAGCGGAGACCCGCTTGTTCCCGATCTGGTAATCAACCTGGGGATTGGTCACCAGTTGCTCCAGCTCGGAGAGGATGGCGGCTATCTTCTGTTCAATCTCGGCTTCGGTTAACTCCATTCCTCTTCCCCTTAATGGCTGGCTTTGCGGGTCTTTGCCTGCCCCTGCTCCTCAGGGTTGCTTCGCATGAGCTTGAGCTCTCTGGTCAGCTCGTTCAGCTTCTTATAGATTTCCGCCAGCAGCCGCTGGTCGGTGGTGCGCAGGAGCAAGGGTTCTTTTTCATCGACAAATCTTGGCAATCTTACCTTCATCCTTCACCTCGATGGAGGAGGGGAGTCTTATGGACCCCCCTCCCTGATTAAAGGTTATCCTTCGGACCTGACCACATAGCGATAATCCACCGCCCCACACCCTCCGTAGAGGCGGACTTTGAACTTGACGAGGATGTCGCGGTTGAACTGGTCCTCGTGTCCCTCCTTTGCCTGCAGCACCTGAATGGGCCACACCTCCTGGTAGCGGAACTGCCGCGGGAAATCACCGTAGAAGAACTCCACGGCATCGGTCATGAAGGGCGAGGTCAACAGCTCGCTGATAATCTGCTTGTGATAGGTTGACTCGGTCAGTGGGGGACCAATGAGGTCCCAGGCTTCCTTTTCCAGCTCCTGGGGAACCATAAGAATCCTGCCGGTGACCAGAATGGGGTCGCCATTCTCGTCGGTCATCTCCGACAGCAGCCTTTTGGACTCCTCCAGCCCCGAGCCATCGGTGCCAAAGGCGACGGTATGGAAGTTCCCGTGGGCTGAGGTGTAGAGTGCCTGACCCCCATAGGCGTCGGAGTTGACATCTCTGACGGTGTCCAGTATCATCTTCTCCTTGAAGAGCTTAGCCTTCTCCCCCAGGGCAGCCGCCATCTGCAGGAGCTGCCCGGTCTGGTCCTCCATCACCGCCTCTTCGGTGATAGCCAGGATGCGTCCGAACTTCTTGTTGTTTATCTCCAACCCCTTCTCGCCCAGGGAACTCTCCTCATAGGGCATCCCCTCGTGGACTTCCTTGACCTGCTCCACTGCGGTGAAGCCGACCACATCCTCCTTCTTTCTGGAAGAGGGGACGGTATGCACCAGCTTCTCACCGATGGTGGGGGTGGCCTGGTAGGCGTCGATCACCTTTTTGGAGATCAGCTTTCCGGTAATGGTGGGAAAAGCGGTGGTGCCCACCGCCTCGTAGAGTTCCCGCAGGCTGAAGTCGTCGGGCCTCAGCCTGGGATGTTCCCCCTCCATCAACTCTGCTATCTTGCCGATGAATGCCTTCTCTCCCAGGGCGGTGTACAGGTCCCTGAGATTCTGTCCTTTCTGTTTAATCATGGCGCTAAACTACCTCCCTTACGCTTAAGAAGCCGGCACCGGAACCACGCTTGCTCTCATCTCCACCAGCACGGTGGTCGAGTTGTTAGGCTCCCTGCGGGCTACCTTTCCAATCGGATTGGAAGTCACCGCCACCACCTTCTGGTTTTCCAGGGCGTTGCCGGTCTGCTTGGCGCAGTTGATGCCATCGCCGACCTCAAAGGTGGCGGCCTCGCAATCGTACTCATATACCCCGGTGGTGCCCACGCGAATATCCTCGGTCTCGCCGCTGGGCGAAGCCTCCATAGCCACCCCGGCAAACTTGGCTGCGAAATCAGCCTGAGTGGTTGCCAGGTCGGTATTCCAGGTCAGGTCGCTGGCGGGCTTTACATCGTCGGTATCCAGCCAGAGGAGGTCTCCGATGTCAATAAGCGTGCCGCTATCTACCGCAAAAAGCCTGGGGTTCTCGTCACCGTAGCGATATCTCATTTTATTTGTCATTTATCTTATCCCTTTCTTGACAGCGTTGATAAAAGTCGCATCATCAATTGAGGAGCTGGCATGCTCCAACCTCTCGTCCTTTTCATCTCCCATTCCCTTAACCCTGACCCCGGGACGGAAGGCGACCGACTCCCTGTCGGCTATGAGCCTTTGCATAGCTTCTGTTAGTTCCTCTTTGGTCTCACCTCCGACATTTATAAGGAGTTCCTTAAAGGTTTCGGTGATAGCCCCCCGGGGAAGCTGCGAGCTGTTGAGAAGGGATTCCCTGAGTTCCCTTTTAGTGAGCTGCCAATCCCTGGCGCCCAGCTGCTTGAGCCGTTCCTTCAGCTGCCGGTTTTCCTTTTGCAGACGCTCGATGAGCCGCCGGTCATCCCTTCGTATCTCATCCACCAGCTCCGCTCTTTTCTCCCTGAGCTTCTTCAAGGTGAGCGATTCAAGCTCCGCAGTGCTACTGCTGTGCTTCTGACGGGAGAGGCTCTCAAACAGGTTGAGGGTAGCTGCCGGCTCGGAGACCAGGTCGACCGAGCGCACCAGGGCGATGCTCTCTACCACCTCCTGCTCACCCCTGCGAAAGACCTTACCTTGAGCATTTATGGACAATCCCACCAGCTCCGGAGCCTGCTCCGCCAGGGGAAAGACCCAGCTCTTATGGGATTCCAACACCTCTAAGTCCCCCTTGAGCTTGCCGTCCTCCACCCGGATGTTGAAGTATTTGCCAATCAGGTCGCGGACATCCCTGACTTCCCCTTGCTCGGAGCGCCGGGGATGATTGGCAAAAGCCTTCGCTCCTTCAAAGAGCTTCACGGAGTTGGCTATCCCCTGAGGGGTGTAGATGCGGTTGTTCTTGCTCACCGGGGCGAGGAGGCAGACATTGCGAATGATGTTGCTGTCCCGATCGACGGTCGCCTCTCTGAGGGGCTTCCCTCCATCGAAGCTTTCCTTCAGGTCCACGGTGAAGCGCAGACCCTTCACCCCGGCTTTCTTTAACGCCTCCTTCATAACCTCACCTCCAATTGCTGACCCCTTTAACATGTATCTCTCCTCCACCTTTTTCCGATTCCCTGCCGACCTGTTCATGGGTTATCGGAAGCCTCCTGCTCCCCCACGGGCTCAGTCTCATCCGGTCGATGTTCCTCGCTCTGCATTTTCTTGAGCTCCTCCTCATAGTTGTATCCGAATTTTCCCGCCAGGGTCTTGTGGGAGACAATGCCCATCTTTTGATGGATGAGCATGGCTTCGCTCTCTTCCTTAAGGTTTCGGTGAACCAGGGGTGGGAAGACAACCTCGCACGCGGTGCTGGTGGGAACTCGTATCTCCTTCTCTGCCATCTCTCCCTGCTGGTTGGTGGCCAGAATGGTTTTGGTGCTCTCTGCCGGGATGGGTCCATACTCTATTCCCGCCTGAATCACCCTGCGGAACATGATTTTGAACTCCTCCTCGAAGAAGTTCTGCCAGTCCTCAAACTCCCGCACCGAGGGGGACTCGCTGATCATGGTGGAGGAGTAGTTGGCATTGCTGGCATCGCCGGAGACCATATACTCCGCCAGCCCGGTAGCTGCGGTGATAGCCAGCAGGATGTTTCGGCCATCATACTGCACATCCTGAGCCTGGAGGTTGGGGCTCAGCATCTGATACTCCACCCCCTCGCTGACGGTGATGATGGTGCCCGGCTGTAATGCCCTTTGCCTGGCGCCGCTGTTGGCAGAGTGCTGCTTCACGATGTCTGACACCTGGGTCGGCGTGCCGCTCACCCGGCGGATGATAGCTACCGCGGAGCGGATTTTGTTGAGCACAATGCGGTCGTTAAGCCACTGCTCATACTTTTTCAGCAGGGGCATAATTACATACAGGAAGCTCAACCCGCGTTTGACATTGCTGTCCACCAGAATCTTTATGTGCTGAATCTCCTCAGCGGGGATGACCTCCTTCAGCTTTCCGTCTCTGGAACGGTAGTAGTTGATGGGAATCATCACATCATCGGGGTCGGTCTCTATCCCCTGGGAGTGACGGTTCTCGGGGTCGTAGACCTCCTGGGGGTCGATAAACCTTATCTTCGTCCTCCCGGTTTCCCTGTCGGTAAAATAGCGAATGAAACACTCACCATCCCGCAGGGTGCGGCGGAAAATCTCCTTCTGACACCGCTGAAGGGAGTTGTCGCGGGCAAACTCGTCCCACCACTGCTGAACCATTTTGTTCTCGTCCAGGGCGTTAAACTTCATCCCCCGTCCCAGCACAAACTTCTCCAGTACTCGAATGACTCCCCTGCCATGGGGGTTGGACTTCCAGAATTGATAAGCCTGCCGCTGCATGGTCTCCTGCTCCGACCGGGTAAATTCCTTCTGCTCCTGTCCCAGCAGGAGGTAGCCCTCGCGGTCATCATCCTCAATGTCCAGAGCCTCCCTCAAAGTGCGGGAAGCCAGCCGATATTGCTCGGCTTCATACCTTTTTTTCTCCTTCCAGGCACGATAAAATTCCCACATTTTATATCCAAAACTCCCCTATTCTTTTTGGTTGCTGAATATGCTCGAAGGGTAGGGCACCCTTCCTGGCCATATCCACTGCCATCTCCAGGGCGTCGGGTCCGTCATCGTGGTCTGCCAGAGGGAAGTGCTCCAGCTGCTCCACCAGAAGTTCCTGGTCCCGCCTCAGATGAATAAATCCTTTCTCAAACAGAGGGGAGAGACGGGTGACCCGACGGACCTTATCGGAGCGATGCTTTATCTCCCTGGTGGGGAGATACACCCCCTTCTCCCTGGACAGTTCGTCGAGCCACTCCTTGAGCACCTCCTGAAAGGCAACCGCCTCCACTCCTATGAGCAGATGCTTGTAGGTTAAGAATTTCCGGAAAATGCGGCTGATAAGTTCCTGAGGTGTCAATCGACAGATGTCGGCATCGAGCACATATATCATCCCCTGCTGGTCTATGCCGATGGTCACTATGGCTGAATAGTCGGCAGTCTCCTTCTGGCTGAGGGCGGGGTCTACACCCCCGTATATGTCCAGAGGAATCCCCTCAATATCTTCGGTTGAATAAAACCGGAACCACTCGGGCTGGAAAATCCTGGTATGGGGGTCGGCGGGGTTGTTCTGAAACTCCGAGTTAAAGGCAAGGGTGCCGATCTCCTGACGGCGCTCTTCCAGCCTCTGCCGACTCCATTTGTCTGCCCAGAGCACCTCCCCCTCGGGCAGAAGGGCGCGATAGGTTTTGCCATTCCACCCCGGAACCTTGAGCAGCTTCGCCAGCAGGCTGTCGTAGTGGATGATAGTCCCCACCACAAACAAGTCTCCTCCGGGGTCCATTGTGTTCATCAGAGCTTTGGTGAACCAGTGGTGTATTTTCTTTCGCTGCTCGGCAGTACGCACCAGCTCGTCATTCTCCAGGTCGTCACAGATGACCAGGTCGGGGCGAACCTCGAAGCTCCGCAGACCTCTAAGTCGGCTCCCCGTCCCGCGAGCCATGACCCTGATGTTGGTGGTGGTCAGTATCTCGGTGCCGGTCCACCTTTTCTTCCCTATCAAATTCCCAAAATCTTCTCGCAGCTGCCGATTTCCCTCCAGCTCGGCTACTATCCCCTCCAGGAAGAGGCGAGCCTGAGCCACGGAATCGGAGACCATGAGGATAAATCGCTTCTTCCGGCAGCAGATGCACCAGAGCGGAAGTATTAAACTGACCAGGGTTGATTTGCCGTGCCCCCGAGGAGCCGCTCTTATCACCCTTTTGCCCCCTTTTGTGTGCTGTATCACCTGGTAAAGCTCCTTATGAAAAGGTGAGGGAGCGCAGTCAAGATAATGGGATAGATAGGTCTCGGCGAAAAGCTGGACATCCCCTTTAACCCTTTTTATCCTTAGCTTTCTCTCTTTCAAGAGAAGCAATTCTCTGTGCTGTTTTTTCAATCTCCTTATCAAGCTGTTCATCGCTCATTGCCTGTTCTGGATATTCTCTCTTCTTTATGCTCTCCTTTTTGAGATAGCTCTTCAGTCTCACCAATCGGTTCAAATCAGCCAGGGTGCCCTTAACCTGCCCCTGGGAGATTTTCTTATCAAGGAGCTTTATGGCCCGGCGGACAATCTTCATTTTGTTCTCGTCGTTCTCCTGCTTCTCCTCGCTCTCCTGCTTCTGCTCGTTCCCCTGCATTTGCTCTTTTTCCTTCTTCTTCTCCCATTTCTCTTTCCTTCTCCAGTCTTTTATCGAACTGCGGGACTTTACCCCCAATATCCTGGCTACCTCTGCGTCACTTTTACCAGCCTGCCACAGCTTTCTGGCTCTGCTGTGCAAATCTTGCGGGTAAACTACCATTCTCAATTCACCTCTGCTGGAATAAGACCCAATTTTCTTCTCCCTCTATTTTCTTCAAGACCATCTCCCTTACCTCAGGAGCGGGAGAAAGGTCGATGCAAACAATAACAAGGTGGTGGTGTATCGCAAAGGGGAGGCGCGAGGGGCTGCTCTCTACCGCACCACCCGTCCCCTCCAGCGGCTGCAGAGCATCCCTGAGGAGCTGGGAAGGGTCTGTGCTGCTATCCGCCGGAGTGAGTTCTACCGCAGACCGAGCGAGCTTTGCCAGAAGTACTGTGCCTTTAATGGCTATTGCCAGGCGGAGCTTGAGCGACCTTTTTCATAATCTTTTTGAGTGAGCATAAATCATTAGGGTGTAAGAGCGATGATTCAAGGTAGAAAGGAGTAGCCGGGAAGATGGAGAGCGATTTTAAGGAAGTGCTTGTTCCCCTCCCCATGGAGGGCATAGCCGAGGCGGCGGGGCTGTGGTTTGAGACAGAGGATGAGAGGCTCAGTAGATGGGAGCGGGCAGAGACAAGGGAAGGGCTTCTCAGGGAGGTAAAGAGCATAGCCATGCGTAAGCTCACCCGCCGGCAGAAGGAGGTGTTCGGGCTCTTTCTCCAGGGGAAGTCTCAGCGGGAGATGGGCGCCATATTGGGGGTCAGCCGCAACACTATCAAAAGCCGCTGGGGTGGTTTGGTCAGGAAGTTGAGAAAAAAT
>CABWKN010000025.1 GCA_902505605.1 Candidatus Guanabacterium sedimentis | reverse complement strand
TCTTCGTCGGCAGCGTCAGATGTGTATAAAGAGACAGTTTTTACTTTTCATATATATAGACGCCCTAAAAGTATAAAAGGTTCGTTACATAATATATGCACTGCTCACTCATTTATTTATATGGTGTCTGCCGCCTCCTCAAAATTTCTGTCCAGATTCTTCTATTTTGCTAGCCTTAATCCATCAAAGAGTTTTTCCACCGGAGTCTGACCTCGACATCTTCACCTCTGATGAGTATATCTATTATTTTATTGCTAACCCATTCGTCAAGTTAATATCTTTCTGCGTGAGCTCAGGGAGGCTCAGAAGTGTATTTTCCATCGCTGGAAAGCTCGCTGGTAAGGTTGGCTAAAAACTACTTCCGCCATGAGAAATGCTCCCCATGCCCCGCAGCGGAACTCTGCCCCCACCTCCTTAGCAAGGGAGCCAAATGACAGTCAGCTAAAGCACCCAAGGGGCAGCAATCTTCACAAGCTGCCATTTCCCCTCAGAGAAACCTATGAAATGCCTGTCCTCGCTTCACTTGCTTATGAGAAACGCCTTGCAGGTCAGATAGAGGTAGTAAATATCCACCTTGGAGGCTACCTCATAGGTGGAGTGCATGGAGAGGAGAGGCACTCCCACATCTATGACCTCCATTCCCAATTGAGACAGGTAAAAACCTAAGGTTCCCCCGCCGCCTATATCCACTTTATAGGTGCTGGTCTGCCAGGGTATATGGTTTTCATCGAGCAATCGGCGAATCTTAGCGGTAAACTCGGAGTTGGCATCATTACCATGACCATAACGCTTAATGGGCACACCCCAGCCTAATCTGGCTGCGTTGGTAGCTTCTTGCACCGAGGGGAACAAGGGGTTTATCCCGGTAGGCGTGTCGGCAGATAAGACCTCCGACCGCTCCATGGCAAGCCGTAGCTGATTTTCCTTGAACTCGCCCCCACTCTGCAACTCTATAAGCCGGGCAATAAGATGCGGCAGATATAACGAGCGAGCGCCCGTGTTGTTGTTGCATCCGCTTTCCTCATTGTCGCTGAGATAAATGATGGAGGTATAAGTGGGAACTTCTATATCCAGACCCGCTCTCACTCCTATATAAGAGCACAACCTGTCATCCTGACCATATGCCCCGATAAGCCCCCGGTCAAACCCTATATCCTGCGGCGGGAATCCGGGCACCAGGCTCAGCTCAGCGCTGACAAAATCATCCTCCTCAATGTCGTAGGTCTTTTTCAGATAATCCAGCACCATCTCCTTCACCCCTTGTTCCTCGCCGGGGATGCTGCCTACAATAGGGTCTAATTCCTCCCCTTGAAAAACATCTCTTGCTGTCCGATTGCGGTAGGGTCTGTCCACATGAGGGGCTAAATCCGTGATAATGAAAGCTGGCTCATCAGGCTTGAATCCAATATCTATATAAATGATAGAGCCGTCTTTCTTATCCACTCTGCCGGTCAGACCGAGGGGAATATTTGCCCATTGATAATTCTTTATGCCTCCGTGATAGATGGTCTGGAACATCGCATAACCCTCTCTGGTATAAAGCGGTCGAGCCTTGAGCTCAATACGGGGGGAATCGATATGGGTAGCAATTATTCGCAAGCCCTCGACAACGGGCTTCTGGCCTACCACAATAATGGCGATGGCGCGGCTTCGATTGACATCGAAATAACGCGCTCCGGCTCTTAGCTCTGAGTCTGGCTTTAGCACGCTGAAGCCCTCAGCTTCAGCCAGCTTTACCACTTGCTGAACCGTGGAGAGTTCGGAGCGAGCCAGGGAGATGAACTCCTTGTAATCCCGGGCAAAGTTATGTGTCTCTTGTTTTTGCTGTGGAGTAAGGGAAATCCAGGCGTTCACCCTGTCCGAGCTGGCACTACTCCCCTGATGGGCAGAGAAATTAAGAAGAAGCACTAACAGAAGCACAAACAAGCATAAATGTTTATGGGACATCTTCCTCTCCTTACTGAAAGGGGTTATCATTTAAAAACTACTAAGCAGTCCTCTCATTATAAAAAAATAAACCTATCAGAGCAAAGCTATATTCTTCTGCTTTGAATTGTTTTTTACTGGTCAGGCTTAGAGAAAATGCCCTCCTACCCAACCATCAATCACAGCACCCAGGCGTAGCCGATTTTTATAAAGAATGTCCTGTCGGTTTGGGTGAGGTCGATCCTGTGCAGCCCTAAATAGTTGTCCGAGTATCCCAGAAATAGCACCGTCTGGGGATTAATTTTATAGGAAAAGAGAAATTGGGTGAAAAGGGTGTTGGTTTTCGGGTCCACTGGATATAGATAGAGGTCAGGATTTCGGACAACATTTCTATACTGAACGATAGCCCGCACGAAAGTGCGGACATTAAAGTTATACACCAGACGGGCCTGGGTAAGATTGGCTTCGAAAATTTCCTCACCTTTCAAAGAAAGGCGCTCCAGGTCATGCCTGAGATTGACATTGAGATGACGACCGAGTCTGAATTCAACACTCGGTCTGAGGTAGAGATAATCCGCCGACCGGGAATTGACATAGTCAATACTATCGCCAATCCGCCCTAAAAGATGTAACCAGATGGCGCCAGTAGGTTTAATCTCTGAGACGAATTGCAGGCTATTCAAATTGTAGGTCACCTCATTGAAAAACTCCTTGTCGCGAGATACATTAAGCCGAATAAAGGACTGTAAGGGACCATTATAACTTGCACGAAGTGCGATGGTCTGGTCAGTGAGAGTGCCTTGGTGGTCCTGGGTTCTGGAGCCATAAATCCCGAATTCAATGTAATTATACCAACCGCCAGATTTTCCCCAGAATCTCCGCCCCATAGAGCCATTGGCGTTGCGAATGTCCACCCGGGGGATAAAGCCGTAATCGGCTCGAAAATCGGAAGCTATGTCACTGTAATTCACATCAACCCACCAGTTACGGCTAACGTGTAAAAAAGACGTTACTAATGCATCCCCACCAAAGGGTTCTAAGCTTTGACCGTAACTGAGAGCGACATCCTGTGGGTAATCAGTTTCCGAATGGAGATATTGAAAGCTAATGGTTTTGGTATTAGAAATCCTCAGGAAACCGTCGAAACCGTATATATGGTTATAGTAGTCTTCTCCTGTGCGACCGGCATAGAGAACCCCCAGGGTAGATGACCGACCCACATCCCGCCGGTAACGAAATACTCCGCTGGTAACTCCCTCATCCAGAGATGTAGAGCGGGATACCTGGTTGGCAGGGAAAATCAGGTTATTGATCCTATCGTGAGCAGAAAAAACACCCAGTGCGTTTTTACCTACCTTTCCAGTGAGCTTCAGCCCCGCCACGGGGTCTGCCACCGTTCGGGTGAAAACCGCATTCAGGGGAGTGAGAAAGAAGTCGGCACCTTCCAGGAAGAAAGGACGTTTTTCAGGGTAGAAGAGGGCAAAACGGACATTGACATCCAACTGAGCAATATCGGCTTCCACCTGCGAAAAGTCGGGATTACCGGTGGCATTAAGCATCAGATTGGGGGTAATCCCCCAGCGAGCGGTGAGACCAGGTTCAACTTCTGCGTCACCCGCCTCCATACTCCCCTGCGGAAAGTCATCACGCCTATCGGTGCGACTGGATGTCAGGGTGGGGTCAAATTCCAGGTTGCGTCCCGGGGTAATCCCTTCAAAGCCGGTGATTTTGTTAAACTGACAAAAGAAGCACATATTATTACGGTCGCGGGGGGCAGACTGTATTCGATGGCGAACGCTACGGGGATAGGAGCGTTCGGCGCTGAAACCCCAGGTCTGGACATCGGAGCCGGTAGGAAAGCGTAGTTGATTAAAGGGTATGGCAATCTCAACCACATAACCCTCGTCTGTGATCCGACCGGCAGAGTTCCAGATGGCGTCCCACGACCAATCTTCGGCTAACTCGCTATTGAAGGCATCTGCCTGAACACCCAGGGGATTTACCCGGAACTGAAACCCCCTTCGCTCATCGTTGAAGGAATCAATCATTATAAGCACATGATCATCCTGAATGAAAGTGTCCATCGCATCCCGGTCCATTAGGTAAGCGCGAATATTTTGGGGTTCGGGGTCAAAAGCACGGAAAGCTACATATAGATTGTTATTATCGTAAGTGACCAGACAATCGGTTTCCACCGGGGGTGGCACATTATCTCCAGGAAGATACTCATACGGGAGTTTGATGACCACCGCATTTGCCCAGGCGTCCTCATCCAGAACGCCATCCACTTTTACTGCAGAGGTTGCCCTGGTTACCGTGTAATGCTGCGCTGGTGGTAGTTTCTTAGCCTCCTGCTGCTCGGATTGAGCCGTAGATAACGATTCTGTGGCTGCCCTGGCTTCCTGTCCAAAAAGCAAATTCCCATCCGAGCCAGCCCAGGTCATGATAAGCACTAAAAACATCAAATGAACCATCACAAAAAACTTGCTTCCTAACATAGTTATCATCTCCTTATGAGTTTCGCACAACTAAGTCCGCTTCTCTTACATTAACGCTTCTGAATACACAAAAGTTCTCTGGTAAGGCGAGCTAAAAACTGTTGCCGATTTGATAAGTGGAAATAAAGACACTGCAGGGGGGGCTCTGCCCCCCTGCTTAAATAAGGAAAGAATAGAAAAAGGTTGAGGGCTAATATTCTGTAGATTTCACCCTCCTCTTAAACTCCGCCATGGAGATCTTCCCGTCGCGGTATTCGGAGATATCACCCCGCTTGATACTCAGAATCATTCTTTTGCTGATACCCCTGAACGAGTCCGAGTCCCCGAAGAAGACGACAGTGGTAATGTATTCCGAAGCTGGTACCTGCTTGATGAAATCGCCGTAGTTTCCCATAATGTCAATGAGCTGGTCTTTGAATTTAGCGAGCCTCTCCTCTACCATTTCCTCTGCTGTTTTCTTTATCTCCTCCTCAGCAGCTTTCTTCTCTCTCTCTCTTCTCGGCAAACCCTCCCAACGCAGCTCAAAATCCCCCAAATCAAATGTCTCCATTCCATATATAAAACGCGGAAGATCGAGGGTGAAAACAATACCGTAGTCGTTGAGGTGGAACCCTTTGCATTCACTATCTCTCAAGCTGAAATAATACAATTGCTCCAATTGCTCCCTCTCTTCATCAACCCGGGTTTCCCTGAGCATGGTGTTAATCACTCCCACCATCACCTCTATATCCCTTCGGAGGAGCTTGTAGTCAACTTCCTTGCCCCTCTGAGCGAAGAGGTTAGCGGGGAGAAGGAAAGTGAAACCTACTATCCCCACCAGGAGATAGACCCCAATTCTCCAAAAGTATGCTTTCATCTTTATACCTCCTATGTCTTTCTCATTTCTTCAAAAACTCAGGAAGCAGAATTATTATTTCTTTTCCTCCTGGGCGCTGATCAGCACGAGGTTGAGGAGCTGATTGGTGCGCTGCAGGTCGCGGTAGGTCCGCTGCTGAATTGTATCAAATCCGTCTCCGATGTATTCCAGGTCGGCACGGCGCAGCAGCTGCCACTGTGCGCTAAGCCTTTGCAGGGCGATAGCTAAATCCTCTTGTTGCTTCTGGTGGTAAGCCAGCATCAGCCGGTTTGTCAAATCCAGCGTAGCCTCCTGTGCCCTGAGCAGCTCCTGCTGAAAAGCCTCCTGGTCAATCCCTAATCTGACCACCTCACTCCGGGGAGGTATCAGGCTCAGTCCAATGCTGAAATCCCCTTTTGCGTAGCTTACCCTTAGGTTCAGCAGCGAGAAAACCACCAATCCCACCACAACCACCATCATGGCAACGGAAGCTGCACGCCGCAGGGGAGTTGCTCCTCCGAAGAGCCAGTAATACCACCCTCTCCACCGGGGCTCTCTGCCGGGGAGGATAACGCTCTTCCAGGTAGGCTCTTCCACCTCCCATTGCTCCAGCATTGCTTTTGTCTGCTGTATCTTCTCCTTCGCCTGCCGGCAATGTGAGCAACGGGAGAGATGCTCTTCCATCTGCTTCCTCTCCTCGTCAGACAACTCGCCGTAAAGCCAACTGACGAGGAGTTGCTGATATTCTTTGCATCTCATTCTAACTCACCTCTTACTAATTTAATCTCATTGTTTCTTTATCTAAACTCAAATAATGTGCTTTAATAGCGTAATTTATCCGACTCATTCTATAACTATCTCCCACCCATGTTTTGGGAGCGGGCTGAATTCCCCTGCTGCACCGCCGGGCTGGCAAGTATAGCGCTCAGAGCAACCAGCCCCGCATATAACCGCGACTTCACCGTGCTCTCCGGGCGTCGCAGCAGCTGGGCAATCTCGCTGAACTTAAGCCCCTGATACTCCTTGAGGATAATGATCAACCTCTGTTTCTCGGGGAGGCAATTCAGTGCCTGACGCACCATTAACTCCCTCTCCCGGCGTTGAAGAGAGGCTTCCGGTGGCGAGTTGGAAGCACCCTCTCGCTCCTCTCGGGGAGCATACTCATCACCACGAGCTATCTCGGAGAGGGAAATAACGCGCGCTCTATTTCTCTTTCTTCCCCAGGTGTGACACTGGTTAATGGCTATCTTATACAGCCAGCTGGAGAACTTTGCCTTCTGCCTGAAACCTTTCAAAGAGCGGTAAGCTCGCAGGAAGCTCTCCTGACAAATGTCTCGCGCCTCCTCCTGGTCCCCTACCATCCGATAGATGAATTGATAAAGGGGCTTCTCCCAACGCCACATCAGCAGATTGAAGCTGTCCTGATCTCCTTCTAAAAACCTCTTGACCAACCCTTCATCTGTCGTTTTCACTTTATCCATCCTGCGAGACTATTTTTACCCTTCAATTAATTAGACTACGAAATAAGAAAAAAAGTCTAACTCCTGCAACATGGTTATTATAATTTATACAGGGGATTTTACAAGGCTTTCTCCTGCATCTGGAAAGGGACAAATCGTCTCCTTTTGAGGACATATGATTGATTTCCTCTGATTTGAGCTATAATATAATGATGGTATAATTGCATGATAATAACTTGAATCTTATATTTTGGCTGGCATATTATTTGCTTTTAATTTTAGTGAAAGGAGGAATAGCATGAAAAGGTCCATAGTAGGCATAGCGCTTCTGGCTCTCTTAATTCCCACCATTGCGGGTGCCAACCAGGTGAGGTTTCGAGGCTATCTCGATAACTCCATCGGTATCAGATTAGGATATTTTATGCCTAATGGCAAAAGCGACCTCTGGGATTACAACGCTGAATATCTGACAATGTCGGTGGAAGACTTCAATCACACCTTAGTGGGCATAGATCTCAATTTCGGAGTCAACAACTATCTTGATATAGGCTTTGGGGTAGACTTTTACCGGCGCTCAATTCCCACCGCCTACAGGGACTGGACAGACGAATTCGGGTATCCCATCGAGCAGACCATCTCCCTGCGGATTGTCCCCATGACTTTCACCGCTAAATTTCTCCCTCTCGGCAGATGGAGCGTGCCCGGACCTCGTGCTCGTCGGACACTCAACAAGATTATCCCCTATGTCGGTGGGGGTGTGGGTCTCTATTTCTGGCGGTACGAGGAGGTTGGTGACTACATTGACTTCTACGACCTGACTATCTATACCACTTACTTCCTATCCAAGGGGACTGATGTAGGGTTCCACCTGGTGGGCGGCGTTGAGGTTCCCATAGGTTCAAATTGGTCGGTAATTGCCGAGATGAAATACAATTGGCTCAAAGGTCCTCTTTCTGCCGATTTTGTTGGCTTCGAGAACTTCGACCTGGGGGGATTAATGGCTTCTGGTGGGTTTCTTTTCAGATTTTAAATTTTCTCATAGCGCTGCTCAATCCCCATTCACCCCGCTCTTAAAAGCCCCTGCTGGGGTGACTGGCTCGATTCCCCGGCAAGGGCTTTCTTTCATCTTTTTCAACTGCTGAAGGATTAATTGGGGCGGCTTAAAGCCTGAGGGATTTGAGATATTCTTTGAACTCCACACCCACCTCAGGGTGCTCGAGGGCAAGCTTTACAATTGCTTTCAGCATACCACACTTGCTACCGGCGTCAAATCTCGTCCCCTCAAACTGATAGCCATAAATGGGGACCTGCTGCGTCAGAAGCCGGAGCCCATCGGTTATTTGTATCTCTCCCGATTTATCCGGGAGAGTCTTTTCCAGCAGGGGGAAAAGTTCGGGGGTGAGGACATATCTTCCCACAACGGCCAGGTCTGACGGAGCTTCTTCAGGTGAGGGCTTTTCTACCATATCGGTAATGCGGTAGAGGCGGTCGGCTATCTTCTCGCCCTGAATGATACCATACTTGCTCGTCTCCTCCTTCCTTACCTGCTGGATGGCCAGCACCGGGCTTTTCAGTTTCTCCGCCGCCATTATCAGCTGCTTAATGCAAGGTACAGAAGCCTGTATTATATCGTCGGCAAAAAGCACTGCAAAGGGTTCTTCCCCCACCAGCTCCTTGGCAATATAGATGGCATGACCCACTCCCAGAGGGGATTTCTGTCTGACATAAGAAATCTCCACCAGCTCGGAAATTTCCCTCACCCTTTGGAGAAGGTCGGTTTTTTCTCGTTCCTGCAAAAGCATCTCCAATTCGTAGGAAACATCAAAATAGTCCTCAATGGCTGATTTGCCGCGGCAGGTAATAATTATAATGCTCTTTATCCCCGAAGCCAATGCTTCTTCTATTCCATAATGGATCAGGGGCTTATCTATCAAGGGAAGCATCTCCTTGGGAAGGGTTTTTGTTGCCGGAAGAAATCTCGTCCCTCTTCCCGCAGCCGGAAAGATAGCCTTACGAACTCTCATACTATCAGCTCCTACTCATCAAAAAGATACTCTCTTTCAATATACCAGAATTCAAGCGACTGTCAACCCAAAAGGCACAGATTACCTCTTGTAAGCGGCATTCAGCTCTTTTGTCCTTCTCTCGTAGCAATTTTCCCTTTAAAATTCTCTCTATTTATGATAATATTTGCTTGGTTCCAGAAGGTGTGGTTTTGGATTTCATTTACACCTTAGGGATGAGGAGGTAGCTGATGAAGTTCTTCATAGATACTGCTAACATTGAAGAGATCAAGCAAGCCAAAAGACTGGGTGTGATAGATGGGGTGACCACCAATCCCACCCTTATCTCCAAAGAGGGGAGAAAAGCCGAAGATTTGCTGCAGGAGATATGCTCCCTCATTGACGGACCGGTGAGTGCTGAGGTGGTCAGCCTTGATGCTCAAGGGATGGTCAAAGAAGCCCGCCAGCTGGCAAAACTGGGCGAAAATATCGTCATCAAGGTTCCCATAATAATAGAAGGACTGAAGGCGGTAAAGATGCTCACCGCCGAGGGGATCAAGACCAACATGACCCTGGTCTTCTCCCCCTCTCAGGCGCTGCTGGCAGCCAAGGTGGGGGCAACCTTTTGCAGCCCCTTCATAGGGCGGCTGGACGATGTGAGCCATGTGGGGATGGACCTGGTGAGGGAGATTATCACCATATATGAAAACTACGGCTTTGAGACCCAGCTCATAGTGGCCAGCATCCGTAATCCTCTGCATGTAGTCGACGCCGCCCTTTCCGGAGCTCCTATTGCTACCATACCCTTCGCGGTCATCGAAAGGCTGGTGAAACACCCCTTGACCGATGTAGGGATAAAACGATTCCTAGATGACTGGAAAAAAATTCCCCGCTGAGCCTCACATATATAGAACGGAGGCAGCTGGTCAATGTGAATGCTTTTACCCGGAAGTGACTAAATGAAGAATCAGATAAACCTTCTTCCGGAGGATATACCTACTAAGTGGTATAATGTTCTCACCGATATTCCTCAACCTTTACCCCCGCCGAAGGACCCCGATGATGGTCCCTCTCGAATTGAATCATTACCCAAGCTTCTGATAGGGGAGTGCTTGAAGCAGGAGTTCTGCACGGAGCGGTGGGTTGACATACCAGAAGGGCTTATTGAGCTATACCTTCGTGCAGGCAGACCTCGTCCTCTCTTCCGGGCAGAAGCTCTGGAAAGGGAGCTGCAAACCCCTGCCCAACTCTATTACAAGGGTGAATTTTTCAGCCCAACCGGCAGTCATAAGGTAAATACTGCCCTCGCCCAGGCTTATTACGCCAGGCAAGAGGGCTATGAACGATTGACCACCGAGACCGGGGCAGGTCAATGGGGAACTGCCCTGGCTTATGCCGCCAGCTTAGTGGGCTTAAAATGTACCATTTTCTGGGTGCGAGCAGTTTATAATTGGAAAACAAGCCGGCGGAATTTTATGAGACTTCTGGGAGCTGAGGTTTACCCCTCGCCCAGCGACCAGACTGATGTAGGGAGAGCCCTTTTCAATAAAAATCCCCGTCACCCTGGCTCTCTGGGGATTGCCATATCCGAAGGGCTGGAGGACTCCCAAAAAAACCCCGAAGCTATCTATTGCCTGGGTTCGGTGTTAAACCATGTCCTGCTCCATCAAACCATCATCGGTTTAGAGACCAAGCGTCAGTTTGAGAAAATAGGCACTTATCCCGATATTATGACCTCCTGCCTGGGAGGAGGAAGTAACTTTGGCGGGTTCATTCTTCCATTCGTTCCCGATGTGGTAAATGGAGGGAAGAAGGTCAGGTTCATCGCCGCTCAAAGCAAAGCAGCCCCTAATCTGCAAGGTGAATACAGGTATGATTTCGCCGACCATGCCGAGATAACCCCCCTGCTGAAGATGTATACCCTGGGACATAAAGTAGAGATGGCCCCCATCAAGGGAGATGGACTCAGGTATCATGGCTGCTCTCCTATTATCAGCTCCCTGCGCCATCTGGGGTTCATTGAAACGGTAGCCTATCCCAGCGATGAAAAGTATGTCTTTGATAGGGCAAGGCTCTTCATCCAGACCGAAGGTTACCTTCCTGCTCCAGAGTCGGCTTACAGCATCGCCTGTGCTATCGACGAAGCACTCAAATGCAAGGAAACTGGGGAGTCGAAAATTATCGCTTTCAACATAAGCGGACACGGGTTTATGGATATGGTTGGCTATCAGGAGGTATTAAAATTATAATCCCCTCCACCACTGTGAGGGGCTCTTCACGTAAAGGTGAAGAATGAAAAAGCAAAAAGAGGGGACGCCCGAAAGAGAAAAAATAGCGCAAGCTACAGACCGCACCCTGGAAGAGATGGTACTCAAAAGGAGAGAGATAGAAATGGAGTATAGCCACATAATGACTCAGCTCAACAAGCTGTTAACCCATTACAAAGCAGTAGCCGACGAGCGGAGGATGGGGAACCCCCTCAGGGACCTTCAGGGATTCTTCAAGAAGGTGATGGAAAAAAAGGAATCCATTACTCTTGCCCCTCAGACTGTAGAAACAGAAAGGAAAGAAACCCTTGCCCCTTCTGCAGTTACCCCATTACCTTTGCTAAAGAGAGTGGTGCGAAATGTATTGCGGCAGATAGCCTGGGTTTTTATCCGCTGGCATTACGGAGAGCTTAAAGCACATATCAGCAGTGTTGCCCAGGATATTCAGCAGCATATGAAGCTTCAATCTCTAAGGTTACAGCGCTGGGAAGAGCTATCCTCCCTACAATATGAGGCTCAGAGATTGGAAGTAAATTTGATGAGCTATATAGTGAAGGTAACTCAGCAGATCGCCGATACCCAGAGAGATTACGATGAGTACCTGATAGACCTCCTTAAAAAGCTCACTCCCCTGGTGGATATCAAAGAAACCGAAACCACCTATATGGTCACCAAGGGCTCCATGGAAAAGCTTGATATCATACTGGAGGAGTTTGCCAAAAAGCAAGAATACCTCCATCAGCTTATCATCAAGCAAAGGAAGAAATTGGACAAATTTCTGCTTTCCCTTGGAAATGAACAGACAAAGTAGCCGACCCTATAAAGTTGCCCTCTTCTCGCCTATGCCCCCGGTAAGATCGGGCATCTCTGATTACAGCATGGAGCTCTGCTCCCGGCTGTCGGAGCAAGTGGAGCTCGATATCTATATTGATAATTATCAACCCGATGTCCCCTCTTTGGAGGGGAAGGTTCGTTTTTATCCCTCCGGGGAGTTCGTGTGGCGAAATCTCCAGCACCCATACCATATAAACATTTATCAAATGGGCAACAACACTTGCCATGGCTACCTATACCCATTCGTATTTCAATACCCAGGCATCCTGGTGCTACACGATTACATCCTCCACCACTTCCGCTTTAAGATGCTATGCGAGTCAGGGAGGCTGGCTGACTATTTTGCCGAGATGAAGTACTGCCACCCCCCAAAGGGGTTCCTACTGGCGAAAATGGTGGCCAATTATATGGGGAGCCGCCTGATTCGGTTCACTTTCCCTCTGAATAAGCTCCCCATTGAAGCATCTTTAATGACCATAGTCCACAACACTTATGTTAAGGAGATGGTGCTGGAGGAGAATCCCACCGCCACCGCTATTGAGGTAAGCATGGGGGTCCCCTTGGTGGAGCCAGATCCTCAACTGATGAAGACCCTCAGAGAAAGGCACCAGATTGGGGATAACCAACTCATTCTGGCCTCCTTCGGAATGGTCACCCCGGAAAAGGGTATATTTTCCATATTGAAGGTTCTCAAAAAGATAGCTGCCGAATTCCCCCAGGTGCGGTATTTAATTGTTGGGGAAAGGGGAGAGGAGTTTAATATTGACCTACTATGCCAGAAGCTGGGGCTGAGCAAGAGGGTCAGCGTTACAGGATTTGTGACCCGGGAGGAGTTCTTCAACTACATAGCTATTTCCGACATCGGCATCAATCTGCGATACCCAACCGCGCGGGAGACCTCAGCCACTCTTCTTCGAATAATGGCCATGCGAAAGCCCGTGCTGAGCTCCGACCTCCTCCATCTGAATGACCTTCCGGATGACATCGTAATCAAAATCCCTGTAGTTGATGAGGAGAAAGCTCTCTACAAATCCCTGCGCCAGCTTATTAAAAATCCGCAATTGAGGGAGAAGCTGGGCAGCGAAGGGCTGCGCTTCGTAAAAGAAAAACACAGCCTGGAGGGGATGAGCCAAGAATACCTCCGGTGCCTAAAAAAGGGAATAAAATTAAAAAAGAAGATTTCCATCGACCGGAATCACTTCCCACTCCACCTAAGGAATGGTGAGGAGGTGATAAAATTCGAGCTGAAAAAAGTCCTCGCCGAACTCCGTCTATCCTATGTCAACCTCCCCCAAGACATGAAAGCCGAGATAGAGAAAATATTTAGAATGTAAACCGCCATTAAGGGATATAACCAAGTATCCCGAAGGAACAAATGAGGAGAAGAAGTATGACACAGAAGCAAATGCCCTCAGCCGAGACAACCCTCTCATCTGCTATAAGAGAAGCCTACGGAAGAGGAGAAGAGGACGAGTCCCTGGAGCCGATAATACTCGTAGATAAGAGCGAAGCTCCTGTGGGGAGGTTTAAGAGTGCTGATTATGTCATCTTCTACGACATCCGGGGAGAGAGGGAGATAGAGCTGACCGCCAGTCTCGTCGACCCGAACTTCGACAACTTTCCCATCCTCAATGAGCTGAGACTCCATTTTGTGACCATGATTGAGTACGATAAAAAACTCCCGGTGAGGGTAGCCTTTCCTTCCGGGGAGCCGTTGAGAGATACTCTCAGCGAAGTCTTAAGCAAACACGGTTTATCGCACCTAAAGCTCGCCGAGTCTGAAAAGGCTATTCATGTCTGCTTCTTCCTCAACGGGAAAGCCGACCGGCCCTTCCCCGGAGAAGAACAACTCATTATACCCTCCCCCCTCAATCTCACCAACTACGACCAGAAGCCTGAGATGAGCATCAAACAGGTAGCAGAGGCAGCCATCGAGAAGATTGGTGAACCCCGCTATGCTCTCATAATCACCAACTTCGCCAATGTCGATGTAGTGGGACACATCGAGAACGACGCGGCGATAAAAAAAGCGGTGGAATTAGTCGATTACTATACGGGCAGAGTAGTGGAGGCTTCCCTAAAAGCAGGCAGGGGGGTAATAGTGACCGCTGATCACGGGACAGTGGAGAAATGGCTCTACCCCGAGGGTACCATTGATACCGGTCACACCGACAGTCCCGTCCCCTTCGTCCTCCTCCTGCCCGATGGAACGCCCAGAGAGATGACCCTGAGAGAGCAAGGAGAGCTCTCAGATGTCGCTCCCACCATACTTAACCTTCTCGGACTGCCCCGTCCTAAGGTGATGACCGGCAGAAGCCTTCTGCTCAACTACTCTCCATCTAAGAACGAAAGAGTGAAAAACCTCCTGCTCCTCATCCTTGATGGCTGGGGACTGAACGATGAACGGTATGGGAACCTCATCGCCCAGGCTCACACCCCAGTCATGGACGAACTATGGAGCACATACCCCTCTACCCGCCTTAGTGCTTCAGGCTCGGCAGTAGGGATGCCTGAGGGGACAGTGGGCAACTCGGAAGCAGGACATCTCCACCTCGGAGCCGGCAGGCGCGTCTATTCAGATCGGGTGCAGATCGACCACGCCATTAAGCAAGGGACCTTCTTCTCCAACGAAGCCTTCCTCTGGGCAATGAGGGGGGCTAAGAGGGATAACCGTCCCCTCCATCTGCTGGGAATTGTCTCCTTCTATAGTTCCCACGGCTCCCTTGATTATCTCTTCTCCTTGTTAAAGATGGCGACTGATGTCGGAGTGAAAGAGGTTTATATTCACTCCCTCCTGGGGAGAAGGGGGGAACGCCCCGAAAGCGGCGCCATCTACATTGAAAAGGTGGAAGAAGAAACACGCAGGCTCGGATTGGGTAAGGTGGTTACCGTAATGGGAAGATATTGGGCGCTCGACCGGGAGGAAAACTGGGACCGGGTGGAGAAAGCGTATCGGGCTCTGGTCTATGGTGATGGGAGAAGAGTGTAGCGGGAGAGAATCAGACCTCTACCTTTAACATCCCCTTCAAAGAGAAGCCAAAAGCTATAGACAACACAAAAAAGACAATCAGCCAGTGGATATTCCATCCCCCCAGATTGAGATTTCTGGCGGGGTATTTCACCTCAATAAAACTGACCGGAGAGTTTGAAGGGAGAGGAGGCTCGGATGGGTAGAGAAACTCCTGAAAGAAGCTACGAGAGACCTTGCGGGGGGAAAGCTGACAGAGCTCATCGGACACCGTAACTATCTTGGTGAAAAGCTTCTCCCCTACCCGGACCCTCAGCTCAAATTCCCCGGGCTCTTTAGCCCTCAGCCGCCACTGCACTTCGTGCAAGCTCTCTATTCTCATGGGAGGCTTCTCCACCTCCAGCCCCTCAGGAGCCTTCAGAGATATACCCATCGACCTCAAGGGTAAAGCCTCCGAAAGTTTCACCCTTACTATGACCCTCTCCTCCAACTGTAACGGACGGAAGCCGAAGCGGAAATTGAGCTGAATCAGAACAATAACCAGAGGGAGAATCATAATCATCATCGGCTTGAGAGAATGTTTCATATATACGAGGTTGTAGCGGAGGATTTTTCCCTGAGCCCTTATCATGAGGCGGAAATCGTCTTTAAATAACCTTATTTCCAGAAAATGGGCTTTAATCTTGTCCTTGGCTTCCCGAATACCTTTCTGATTGGAGGTGTAGCGAAAAATAAGCAGAATAAAAATACCCGTGAGCAGACAGACCACTATCATAGCCACCCAGGGATTCAACGAAATAAAAAGGTAAAAGATACCGTCAAATAGCCTGTTTACCAGGAAATTGAAACTCCCCATCACTCTTCCTTAACTACAGGGGGAACCCTCAGGAGATATAGCCGAGCCCCTGGAGCTTTTTCTTTATCTCCTCCTCCGAAGCCGACTCTTCCAGCTGGGCGATTTCCTTTTCCAGGGCGTGGGTGATGAACTCCTCTACCGAGGAGTAGCCCGCCAGGTCGGCATATTTTTTCACCTTCTTCAATAACTCTTTGTCAAGCTTTATCTTGGCGGTGGACATACTCTTTCCTCCCTTATATTTCTCAGCTCCGTCAGAAAATAGGCCTCCCCACCATCTCCTTGGGCAGTGGGATGCCAAACTCTGCCAGGATGGTGGGGGCGATGTCATAGAGGGCCGGCTGACGGTATTTTATCTCCCTGTTGCTAAGAATTATCCCCGGAATCCATACATAATCCATGCAATGGTCCCCGCTCCACTTATCGGTATTATCTCGGAACAGCTCACGAGGGAACTGCCCCAGAGCGGTCTCATTGGAGGCACGATAGCCCCAATTATAGCCGATAATCAGGTCGGGGGCATATTTCATCGCCTCACCCTGATAGACTTCATCTGTCCGATAGACATGGCTGATGACCTGAAGCCCCGTCTGCGGGTCTCGAACCTGGGCCAGCCTCTCTGCCAGCTCCTCCAGCAGAGCCTCTTTCTCCTCGCCGGGGGAGACGATCCCATATTCCTCCCGACCCGCTTGGTTTATATACAACCCATTGAACCCCAAAGCATACGCCATGGTGTTATCCCAATCGGTGTTCATAAAGAACTCCGTCTCTCCCTGCCGCCATTCATCTATCAGAGCGACATAACCATTCTCCTTGAGCCAGGTATTCAGCTGAAAACCCCGGTAGAAGGGGGCAAAACCGTGGTCCGACATAACGATAAGGGTAGTGTTCTCATCGACATATCCGAGGGCTATCCCCAAAGCTTCGTCCATCTTCAGGTAGAGCGTCTCCACCACATTTCCATACTTAGCCACCAGTTGAGGGTCATAGGAGGGGTGTTCAGGGTCCATAAGCCTCCAGAACATATGGGTCCCCTGGTCAAGGGTGGAGAAGTAGAAGAAAAGAAGCCCCGAACGAAACCGCTCCAGCTCATAATTGAACATCCTCATCCGCTCATCAAGCACAATCTCCGCCTGCTTAAGAAATTCCCCATCGTCCAGCACCCCCTGGTCTAAGGCTTTAGTATCCTCAGGCATCCCCTGGGTGTAGAAGTAGCCCAGCCGACGACAGAGCTTCTTGGAGTAGCTTTTGGGAGTGGATATGGGCATAGCAGGGTCCTTGGGGTCGAGGTTGATGGGGGTCACATAGAGCTTGAAGACCGGGTGGGTCTCCTTGAGATAGAAGCGGCAGATACCTCTGAGGCTTGCCAACAGACGAACCATGCGGAACTTCACCCTCACCCACTGGCTCCACTCCCCCTCCTTAAGGATAACCTCCTCGTCCTGCACCACTATTTTTGCCATCCGATTTTCGGGGTCAATATAGACGGTGAAATCGACCACTGCGGTGGGATTATCCTCTTTAAAGGTATTCGGTGGACCCACCAGCTGGGCTTTTACCACATTATCCACCACCTCCACCGGAAAGACCGCCCCACCCGATATGTCCTCCCTCAGCTCCTTTGGCTGCTCGGTATAAAAGGAGAAGGTGCCGTAAGTCCCTAACACATCGGGAGTCCCCATACCGGAGATGGTCCTCTGCTTTGTCTTGGCGGGGGGGAAATTGGAAGGAACCCGGAATATGGTAGCCGGTATGTCATATTCTTCAAGGATTTGCCAGAAAGCTTTGCCTTGACGGAGAAGCTCCACTTTTCCCCCGGAGAGAGGCAAGATCAAGCTCCCCAGCTTGATAGTGCGCTTCGGGGGCTCGGTTCTGGAGGTGGAGAGGAAGGGGAGGTAACTCTCTGGCTCCCGGTGAATGAAATCAAAAATACCATGCCCCCCCGGGTTCATCCCGGTGATGAAATTTGCCCAGGCAACTGGGCTCTGAGGCGGTATACTGCTGTTGAGGGGTAGAAAATCCCCTATATTATTCAGCTTCTCGAAGGAAGGGACCTTCCCTTCCTCTATCAAGCGGGAGAGAATCTTGGGGTCCATACCATCAAAGCCAATCACTAATACCCTCTTGGACAAGGACCTCTTTCCCCCCTGACACGACCACAGTCCCGCTATAGCAACTAAAAAGAGAAGCAACACCCCTATCAGGCGGAAGCCCCTCTTAAATTGATGAAATGAGAATCGTTTAGCTCTCATTTACTTCTCCTCGCTTTTCCCTTTTCAGAGAAATCTATCAGGGCTCTCCCATCCATATAGGGAGGTGGGGAGATCCCGAAAGCATCCAGAGCCGTGGGGGCGATATCTATCAGCCT